>CAIWMA010000300.1 GCA_903913645.1 uncultured Bacteroidales bacterium
AGGTATTTTTAAAGCCCCCGTGGCTGCAGTAATTTTTTCGCTGGAAGTGCTCATGCTTGATCTCACCATGGCAAGCCTCATCCCATTGCTTATTTCATCTGCAGCCGGAGCTATTATGGCCTATTTCTTTATGGGAAACGGAGTTTTGTTCTCGTTTGAAGTTGCGGCACATCCATTCACCTTACATAACCTTCCATTTTATGCTTTGCTGGGATTACTTTGCGGGATAGTCTCCATTTATTTCACAAAAGCTAATCAGTCCATTGAGAAGCAGTTTCAGCAAATCCCTTCAGGGTTTCTCCGGTTGTTAGCAGGTGGAACTATTACAAGCCTGCTGGTGTTCCTGTTTCCTCCTTTATTTGGCGAAGGATATGAAACACTAAACAACCTTCTCGATGGAAACGGAATGAGAGTGCTCGATGGTAGTATATTTTCAGCCATGGGAAATAACTATTTCCTTTTATTGTTTTTCCTTATCCTGATATTGATATTCAAAGTTGTGGCCATGTCGGCAACCACTGGCGGCGGCGGCGTAGGCGGTGTATTTGCTCCATCGCTCTTTATGGGCGGAGTTACAGGGTTTTTCCTGAGCAAAGCTGTTAATTTCTTTATGAACGGCCGCTTACCCGAAAGCAACTTCGCTCTGGCTGGTATGGCAGGAGTTATGGCCGCTGTAATGCATGCTCCGCTTACGGCAATATTCCTGATTGCAGAAATTACCGGGGGCTACCAGTTTTTTGTACCTTTAATGATTACTTCTATTGTCGCCTATCTAACCATTATTCCGTTCGAACCACATTCTATTTATGCAAAACGGCTGGCCGAAACCGGTGAACTCATAACTCACGACAAAGATAAAGCAGTTTTGTCGCGTCTTTCAATTGAGCGGCTGATTGAAAAAAACTTTATTACCACCGGTCCTGATATAACCCTGGGCGAATTTGTGAAACTGGTTGCCAAATCGCAACGGAATGTTTTTCCGGTGATTGACGAGGAGAACACTTTCCTGGGAGTAATTTTTATCAACGATATACGGCATATAATTTTCGAACACGATCAGTACGACACAGTATATATCCGCAACCTGATGTATATGCCTGATACTATTGTTGATCAGAAAGCAACGATGGAAGATGTAGCCCAGAAATTTGCCGAAACAGCCCACTATAATCTTCCTGTATTAAAGGATGGAAAATATATCGGCTTTGTATCGCGTGCTAATGTTTTTTCGGCTTACCGCAAGCTAGTAAAGGATTTTTCGAACGATTAATTGAATTGAAGTTTGGTATTGCTTAATCGGGAAGAAAGGTGATAAACTCAGAGGATACCTTGATAACGGCCCTTCATTTTTGATATACCACCTGGATTAACACTCCTAAAGAGGAAAAACAAATTCAACAAAGCTTCGTATAAATACTGACACATGATACCTGAATTAAGGCAGGTTTCCACCAGTCATTATTTGATATCCTGGTCTTTAATAGGTTTTATGACTTTTACAGGGCCCTTCGACTCATCTTTGGCCGGTGCTTTTACCGGTTCAATAATTGGTTCCTTTGCGGCTTCCTTAGCTTTTTCTTTCGCTTCCTGGTACAATTTCCCATCTACATTGCGCAGTACATCTTCTTTTTGAAGCGGCCTGGATGTAAAACGCCAGTTGAATCCTTTCAGCATCCGTTGTTCGGGTGGGACGTCTTTATCAGGAAACATATTCCCGGTAGGTTTGTCAAAATAAATTATACGTTCTATCTTACTGTCTTTTACCATAAGTCGCATTCGGCTGCCTGAAGCTTTGTTCACACCTATTAGTCTCAGGTCAGCTTCACGCACATAATAAACCGTTTCGGCATTGCCATTCACATCAATGCTAGTTAGTTCATTGTTTATGAAGTGCCCGACCATATTTTTTCCCCTTATCTGATTGTATGTTTCGGTAGTATCCTTTGAAACTATAAAAGCGGTGCTGTTCATAAAGATCTGTCTCACTCGATTTTTGCCCGTTAAAATCCGGACCGTGTCTGCTGTAAGCTGGTTTTTGCCCGACCAGATTACCGGTAACCGGTACATACTTATAAGTGAATCAGCAAAACTATAATGCAGTGAATCGCAGGCCCCCTGAATGTCGTTACGGTAAAAGCGGGCATTGTGGAATGCAAATAATTCTTTAGTCTCGTTTTTGGTGGTATCGAAAGTCGCTTTTAGTGTGTCGGCATGCAGATACAGTGTGTCCTGTTTATCGCCCATTATGGCAACGGCTTCATTCGTAAATAAAGTATAGCCTTTCGTACGCCAGTATTCGGCATAGTTGCCTTTAATAACCACATCCTGAACGGTATCGGTCATTACCACGTGATTAACGGCTTTCCCGTATTTGAGTTTCTGGTTATAATAAAGACTGTCGCCGGTCAAACGGCGGTTTTCGTCAACCAATAAAGCATTTATGCTGAACCTTGATTTACTGGTTGCACGGTCGTATTCCCCATCTTCACAATACAGGTAATTGTCCTTTCCCTTTAATATGGTAGGCCCGAGGAAATAGGATATCCTGGACACTGTATTGTATTTCAATGTATCGCAGTTGATTTTGTAATCAGGATTGGTGAGCACCACATCATCCCTGAAATACATCAGCTTCTGGCTGGTATAATAATAGCATCTTTTGCTGGTAAGTATATTGTCGCCATTTACCATTTTACCACCGGTAGTATAACTTGCAATATTTGTGTTCCGGTCGAAGTACATTAAATTGGTGGAGAGGGTGGTTTGTTTATCTACCAGTTTCACATCGTCACGAACTATTGCGATTTTGGTATTGCCATCGTAATGCAGGAATTTACCATAGAGGTTTAATGTATCGCTAGATTTGATACGAACATGGCCATAGCAGTCCATTGTATTAGATATTTCGTACAGCCAGGCGCTGTCGCAATACAAGTAAGCACCATCATGTTCAAATACCGGGTTGTTGAGTGCCCTCGTCATGTCGCCCATATTGCTCGAATGCCTGAGTTCACCGGCATTCATATGGATGCGCATTGTTTGGGAATGAGCATTTTGATATACGGATATCAGCAATATCCATATAATACAAAATGCAACAGAGAGGTTGTTTTTTGGCATGTTCGGTTAGAGTCGACTGCAAAGGTAAGTAATGTAGGCTAATAGTAAGCCAGGGCAAATTGATGTTTTGGCTTAGCCGTTGGTAAATTAAGAGGTTTTAACTTTTAACGGGATGCAGCAAAAAACAATTCAAATATTTATATTGCATGCATAAAAGATATTTCTACATTTGAGCCGGTTTAAACATTTTCATCAGATGGCTCAGAATATAGATCCGAAGCTTAACTACGAAGAAACCAAACGCAAAACCGGTTACGTTACACGCTGCGAATCCACACAGGAAACATACGACCGAATTGGTTTTATGTCGGGACTTGAAGTACACCAGCAGCTCAGGACCAGCCAAAAGCTGTTTTGCCGGTGCCCTGCCGGTGTATATCAGAAACCCGATGATTTCGATGCTGAAGTGATCAGGCATATGCGACCAACCCTTAGCGAACTGGGGGAATACGACGGCACTGCTTTGATGGAATTTAAAACCCGTAAAAATATAATTTACAGGTTGAAAAGCAAAACCACCTGTACCTATGAAGTGGACGATACGCCGCCGTTCCCGCTCAACCGCGAAGCGCTGGCTATTTCCATCGAAATATCACTGGTTTCGAAACTCAATATTGTCGGTGAGGTACATATCACCCGTAAGCAATATCTCGACGGAAGTATTCCTACTGGGTTTCAGCGCACGGCGATAATTGGAGTTGAAGGCGAAATTCCCCTGAAAAATAAGAAAGTTCGTTTAATCCAGCTCAGTCTTGAAGAAGATTCGTGCCGCGAGGTCAGCGATATCGGGCACACACGGGTATACCGGACCGACCGCCTTGGTATGCCACTAATTGAAACCGTTACCTATCCGGACATGACCAATCCGGATGAAGTAAAGGAAGCTTGCAATTATATCCGCTTCCTGGGTCGTAGCACAGGCAAAGTCCGGACCGGAATTGGCGCCGGCCGCCAGGATGTAAATGTGAGCTGCAAAGGTGGCACCAGGGTCGAAATAAAAGGCGTAGCTCACAGCCGCTGGATTCCTGAACTTACACATAACGAATGTTTCCGTCAATGGGCTTTGCTCTCGATCCGGGAAATGCTGATTGCCCGTTGCCCGGATTCCAAAACATGGAAACCGTCATATGTTTTGCTGGAGTTACATGCGTTTAATTCGAAGAACGGATTTACAAAGGATGCCAAAGCCAATGGATTAAAACTTATTGCTGTTAACCTCCCTGGATTCAAAGGAATTCTTTCGCATTTCACTCAGCCCGGCAAAATGTTTGCCAACGAACTCAGCGAAAGGCTAAAAGTAATTGCATGCCTCGACTTGCCTAATATGGCTCACAGCGAGGAATTTGATCCGCTGTTTGCACAATCGGATTGGGATAAAATCGATATACTTCTGAAACCAGCTGAGAATGATGCGCAGTTAATTATCCGCGGGCCGGAAGCCGATATACAAACAGCGCTTGAAACTATTGAGGAACGCTGCCTCATGGCATTTGCCGGTGTACCGCCCGAAACCCGTAAATCATTTGAAAATGGAACTACCATTTTTGAACGTGTGCTTCCGGGAGCCGACCGCATGTATCCCGATACCGATTCGGCTCCGATTCCGCTCGAAAACGAGTATATAGAATCGTTAAGTAAGAACCAGCCAGAGGAAGTGGTTCACCGGTATAAACGACTGAAGGACTGGAATGTACCTGAAGATTGTTTCACTTATATTTTTAAGAAAAACCTTTTCCCTCTTATCGAACGCATTATAACTGAGTTGGATATAAATCCTGCCTTTGCAGGAAAATTTTTCGGACATGCAGTAAAATGGGTAGAAGGACAATATAAACCAGCTGCCGAGTTTGATTATAAGATCATTTATGCCTTATTTCGATTTATCAAACACAGGAATCTCGATTACAGTATTGCCCGCCGTATGTTACCCCATGTGTATCAGTATCCTAAAATGGAATTCGAATCGGTGCTGACCAGCATAAAATATAAAACAGTTGATAAGGAACAGATTGTTTCAAAGATTCCTTTCCTGAGAAACAAATTTGCAGAAATAAGGATCTCGGCTGGTCCTTTTGTAGAGCATAACTGGATTATGGGCCAACTGCGCCAACAAGCTGAAGGGAATATGAGTATGAAGGAGTTGCATGAAGCTGTGGGAAATTAGGGGTTAGGATATAGGGATTAGGAATTGGGGAACAATATCGTAAATCGTTAATAGTTAATCGTTAATGGGGGATAGTTAATCGTTAATAGGAAAATCGTTAATAGTTAATCTAAAATAGTGATAAAGAAAAATTCTAATAAACAAGGATAACTTACCGAATATCTGTATCTATTTAACGCAAAACTAATTACCAGTCACTAATAACCAGTCACTAGTCACCAATAACCAGTCACCAATTACCAGTCACTAATAACCAATCACCATTAACCTAGTCGTACATCACAAATAATAAATAAAAATGACTGACGATATTTTTCAGGGATACAAAGGATCAGCGCTCGAAGTACTTAAGAAATACAATGTTCGGGTGTGGGGGCAGGCTGTGGTTAAAACCACCCGTGGCGAATTTACCGGAACGGTGCTTCCGCGGTCCGAAAACGATGATGACAAGCATATTGTTATGAAAATTCCTACCGGTTACAATATTGGTCTGGACATCGCCACCATCACAGGAATGAAAGAAACCGGCTATAAAAAAGCCAATTATAAAATCCCTGAAAAAGAATTCCCGTATACCGAAGGATTACCAAAGGTGAAATTGATAGGCACCGGCGGTACTATTGCTTCGCGCCTTGATTATCGAACAGGAGCTGTTATCCCTGCATTTTCACCAGGAGAATTGTACGGTGCCGTACCCGAGCTGGCATCCATCTGCAACCTTACAACCGAAAAAGTTTTCGCCGTTTTCAGCGAAAATATGTCGCCCGACCATTACAAGAAACTGGCAATAGCCATTGGCAAAGAAATTGAAGCCGGGGTTGATGGAATTGTAATCGGTCACGGAACAGATACATTACACCACACGGCTGCCGCGCTCACTTTTATGGTACAGAATTCGCCGGTACCAATTGTACTCGTTGGATCGCAGCGCTCGAGCGACAGGCCTAGTTCCGATGCAGCGCTCAACCTGATGCATGCGTGCACAGCCGCCGGGCATGGCGATATAGCCGAGGTTATGGTTTGTATGTTTGGTCCCACCAGCGACGAATACGGATTTCTTCACCGGGGAACGCGTGTTCGTAAAATGCATTCATCATACCGCTCCACTTTCCGAACTATCGGCGATACACCTCTGGCAACCATTACGCGCAAAGGAATGAAAGCCATAAAGGAAACATACAACCACAGGCGCAAGGACCGGAAGGTTGCCATCCTCCCCTATTTTGAGGAAAAAGTCTCAATTGTGTATTATTACCCTAACATGCAGCCCGATATTATTGATTCCTTAGTGGAGCATGGTTATAAAGGAATTGTGATTGCAGGTACCGGCCTGGGACATGTTAATAAGCCCTTGTATCCGGCAATAGAGAGGGCTGCAAAAGCAGGTGTTGCTATTTATATGACTGTACAAACGCTTTGGGGTTATGTGCACATGTTTGTTTACGACACAGGCCGCGACCTGATGGCTTTAGGAGTTGTGCCCGCCGAAAATATGCTACCGGAAGTTGCTTATATAAAGTTGGGTTGGGCTTTAGGGCAAACCAACGACCTGGAAGAAGTGAAAAGGATTATGCTTTCTCCTATTAACGATGAAACTACACCACGCGAACCATACAACGGCTACCTGATTTACCAGGGCGGTGTTTCAGAAGTAGAGGATTTTATTCGAAAAGTGCACAAATAGCCCGAAAGAGGAAATACATACCAGAAACAAAACGAGATAGGGTTATAGTTCAAAGCTGCAAATTCCAAACTCCAAATCTCAAAGAAAAAAGGTTGTGTTTCGAATTTATTTTCTTCTCATCAATTTTTCAAATCAGAAATAAAGAAAAGGATATTGTTGCTTTTCTATCAGAACTTAGCGGGGTGAAGCAATTTGTCAATTGTCCCCAACAACTTGGTTTTACTAATCGGTTTAATAATATAATCATTACAACCGGCTAACCTGG
Organism: uncultured Bacteroidales bacterium; assembly: GCA_903913645.1. Taxonomy (GTDB): domain Bacteria; phylum Bacteroidota; class Bacteroidia; order Bacteroidales; family UBA4417; genus UBA4417. The sequence continues at coordinate 7,234 of CAIWMA010000300.1, forward strand.
CGGCATCTTCATCATCCGAAGAGATCAGTCCCGAAAGAGCAATAATAGGGAGATCGGGCAATATTTTCCGGATCTGTCGGGTTGATTCGAAACCGTCCATCCCGGGCATTTTCATATCGGTGAGCAAGATACTTAAATGGGGGTATTTCCTGCAGATTTCAATAGTTTCGAAACCATTGATTGACCTAAGGACTTTATAGGATGCTTTTCTAAGAACAATTTCAAGGAATTTGTAGTTTGAATCATCGTCTTCTGCTACAAGTACAATCGGCTGATTTGCCAATGCCGCATCTTTCTGAGGAATAATTTCGCTGCCGTCGGAACTATTTTCGGGTAACGTAAAGCAAAATGTTGATCCTTCCGTATTTGTAGATTCAACCCATATTTCTCCGCCCAGTTGATTTACAAATCCCTTGGCAATCGACAAACCTAAGCCGCTTCCTTCATATTCGCGGGAAGCAGAAATATCTGCCTGTCTGAAAATTTCAAATATAACAGGAAGGGTTTCTTCGGATATTCCGGTACCGGTATCGCTTACTGAGAAAAGATGCTGATTATCCTTAAAATCGTAAGCAATGGTAATGGATCCACCTTTTGTAAATTTTATTGCATTATCAATAAGGTGATTGAAAATCTTTGTAAGCAGGTTTTCATCAGTTATAATATAAATGTCTTCGTCAGGAGCCTTTAGAACTATTTCCAGCTGCAGGTTACGGGAATTACAGGCATCGAAAGTATAGTCTGCAATTTTATTCAGCAGCTTACCAAGGTTGAATCTGTATTTTTTAATTTCAGATATCCCTGATACGATCATCGAAATATCCATATAGCTTGTAATTGTATTGATAAGCCGTGTGCTGCTTTTCTTAATCATCTTATTGAATTCAATCCGATCTTCTTCCGAACTGTCCAGATGAGTTATCATTTCACTAAATCCAATAATGCCATTTAGCGGGGTACGCAGTTCATGGGTAATATTCTGGAGAAAAGCAGATTTAAGCTTGTCGTTAGCTTCGGCATATTCCTTGGCTTTCAAAAGTTCCTCACGAGCCTGTTTGCGTTCGGCAATATTTCGGAATACACCCTGAAGAATTTGCCTGCCATTAAGTGTGATCGTGTTAGACAGGACTTCAACAGGTATTTCGGTTCCATCAGAGCGCAGTATCAGACTTTCAATAGATAGCAGGTTATCGATAGTTCTGGCTTCCATGGCGTGTTTGCGGAACGATTTTTTTGAATGTTCAAAAAATCTTGACGGGTGAATCATAGTTTGGTGTAATGCCCTGATTTCCTCCGGGGTACGGCCAAGCATTTTACAGGCAGCTGTATTGGCGTCGATAAGCATACCGGTTTCCACATCTGCAAGAATAATTGCATCCGGAGAAGCTTCGAAAAGCTCTTTGTACCTTTCTTCACTTTCTTTCAGAGCACTTTCCGCCTGCAGCCGTTTCGAAATATCTTCCTTAATTCCCAGGTAATGGGTTATGGTCCCGTCAGAATCTTTAATAGGTAAGATTGATGCACTTTCGCAGAAATGTTCACCATTTTTTTTCTTGTTATAAAATATGCCTTTCCAAACCTTTCCGGATTTTAAAGAACCCCACAGAGATTTATAAACTTCATTGGCAGTTTTACCCGATTGAAATATAGAAGGGCTTTTCCCTATCAATTCATCATAACTATATCCGGAAGTGATGCAACCTGCAGGGTTAATATATTCCATTTTACCCTGCAGATCGGTAATAATAATTGTATTCGGGCTTTGCTGAACAACAACAGAGAGTTTAAGAAGCTCTTTCTCGGCAAGATAACGTTTGCTTATATCCCTGCTAACTCCCCTGTAACCCATCACTTTCCCGGCCTGGTCATAAACGGGAACGCCGCTGGTTTCAACATGTACCAGATGGCCGTCGCGATGCCTGAATTTATTTACCAATAAGTAAAAAGGTAGAAAATTTTCCCTGGACGCTTGAATGCGTGCATTGATCTCCGATTTAAGGTCATCGGTTATAAAATCATATGGCGACTTTCCAATTGCTTCTTCGAGTGTATAATTGAGGATGCCTTCAAATTGAGGACTTACATAGGTATATAAGCCATCTGCATTAGTTTCCCAGATAATATCCGAGGTGGTTTCAACCAATGCTTTGTACTTTTCTTCATTCAGCCTCAGTGTTTCTTCCGCTTTTTTACGTTCGGTAATATCACGGAAAATGGATTGATATTTCCCGTCGGGCATCATTTTGGTATGCATTTCGATAGGGATAATTTCCCCGTCGATATGAAGTATGTCCCGTTCACTGATTACAGTCTGGTCTTTTTTTAGCAGGTCGTATCTCAATGGTTTGTTTTTTAACACATTGGGTGCGAATAGTTCTGTAATATTCAGACCAATAAGATTTTTCAGCGTTCTGCCAGTGAGGTTAAGCATATAAGTATTTGCCTCTAATATTGCACCCTCGGTAGAGCCTATCAGAATGCCGTCGACAGCAAATTCAATGAGTTCACGGAATCGCCTTTCGCTTTTGAGTAATTCCATTTCGGCCTTCTTGCGTTCGCTGATGTCCTGTGCCATTGCAATATTTACCTTGTTGCCAAAGTACGTGCCATTCACAACCCGGACTTCTTTCGGAAAAATTTCACCGTTCGACCGAAGTCCCCAGAACTCAAACTGCTGTGGTTCGCCATTAAAAGCTTTCTTAATCATAGCAGCCACTTCAGCCATGTCATTTTTCCCGGGTGCAGATACAAACAGAGGGTTTTTGCCAACCAGTATTTCGCGTGGATACCCGTACATTTTCACAGCACCTTCATTTACATCCAGAAAGGTTCCTGCTTCATCTTGTATATATATGGCATCGGTTACATTATTGAATAACTCCCGATAACTGCTTTCGCTGGCAGATTGAATTTTCCCGGCATGTTTATTCTGAGTAATGTCGGCAAAAGAAGCCAGCATTGAAACTGACTGACCAGTTGAATCCTTGACTATTCTTGATGAAACCTGTACGTCAAAAAGGCTATTATTTTTATTCAATCCTACTAATTCACCGATCCAGACTCCATTTTCCTGAATAGATTTAATGACTTTATCGGCTTGTTCCCTGGTTTGCCAGAATCCTGTAGCGGATTTTCCAAGTACTTCATCAGGTGAATCATAACCCCACATAGCTACAAATGCAGGGTTTACATAAGTAATAATTCCTTGAAGGTCAGAAATGGCAATGGCATTTATCGACGATTCAATTGCCAGTGTTTTCATCAGTAAATCATTCTCATATACAGTTTTTACTGATTCAAAAGCATGTTTTAATTCCTGCAACTCATTTTTGAGCGCATCAATAGTTTGATTCTCTATATTTTTAGTTTGGCTCATTAAAAGATACTTATGCTTTACCACTTCCTATTGTAAAGAAGAAAGCACTTCCTTTTCCTTCTTCGCTTTCAACCCAGATTTTACCTCCGTGTTTTTCTACAAATTCTTTGCAGAGTATTAGCCCAAGTCCGGTTGAGAGTTCCCCGTCTGTGCCTTTGGTTTTATTATTTACATCAAAAAGAAATATTTTTTGTATCAAATCTGCGTTCATACCAATTCCGGTATCTTTAACAGAAATAGTTATAAATTGTTCTTCTCCTGCAATCGCCGAAATCAGAACGGATCCACCGCCTGGTGTAAATTTCACGGCATTCGATAATAAATTACGGATTATAGTTTGAAGCATATGAACGTCGGCAACCACTTTTAGGTGCTCAGGAATTTCTACCTGTAAATCTAAACCCTTCACCTTTGCACTATCGGAAATGGTATTCGTACAACTCTTTACCAGGGACAAAAGCAGCACACTTTCAGGTTCAAACCTGGTTATTTCCCGATGTAAGAGCGACCACTCGAGCAGGTTTTCCAATAACTGGTATAAATTATTGGCTGAATTCCGCATATAAGTAACGATGGTTTTCAGCTCATCAACAGGCAGAGTATCAATTTCTTCGTCGAGAACCTCTGTAAAACCCAGGAAGGTTGTAAACGGACTCCGCAGATCATGGGCTATTATAGAAAACAATTTATCCTTGCTTTTATTAAGTGCCAGAAGATCTTCGGCATTTTTTTGCATCTGCTCCTCGAACCTCTTTTGTTCAGTAAGGTCAATGATAACTCCCCTGGTACCAATACACCTCTTGCCTGATAATATTGGAACGGAGTGAATGGAAAGAGGAAAAATCGTTCCGTTTTTTTTAATACCAGTCATAATTGCTCTGTCCGACTTTTTATGTTTATATATGGCTTCCATATGTAAACGAATGTCTTCATAGCTTTCGGGCGTAACAAGCTGATCAATAAGTGTATCTGAATTAATATCGTCGGGTTGATACCCGAAAAGCCGTAAGCCGGTATCATTGAGATATTCCAGTTTTCCACTGAAATCAGCTTCATAAATAGTTTCGGGAAGAAGTTCAACAAGGTCCTGGAATTTCTGCCTGCTTTCGGTAAGTGCCTGTTCAATTCGTTTGCGTTCAATAATCTCCTTTTCTAATTTCGAATTATGCATTCGCTGAACATTAATCCTGATAATTCCATAAATAATGCTGCCAATAGCCAGAATGGATAACAACAGGAACCACCATGTGAAGTACACAGGTGGTGTTATTCGTATTTGATTTGAACGGCTAACTTCGGTCCACGCTCCCAGAATATTCTTTGCTTTCACACAAAACACATATTTACCGGGTTTTAGCCCGATATATCGCACTTTGCCAAGTAAAGGCTGGTTTATATCCTGCCAGTCATTATCGAATCCTTCGAGTTTATATTTGTATTCAATTAAATCTTCGTTATAAAAGGAAATGCCCCTGAATTGAAAAACCAACGTATTATCGGCATAATTTATAGAACTTTTTCGTGTTAAATCATGCTGAACGCCTTTGCTATCCTCGGCATATAAAAGGTTGATTACTGGTGTGGGGATAACAGCTTTATCGAAACCGGGCTCAAAACAGGAAAGTCCACGGTCGGTGCCTATCCATATACGGCGTTTGGAATCTGAAATCCCGGCTGCCCGGTTGGTTTCCCACCCGGCTAAGCCATTATTCGAATTATAGATTTCTATTTTGCCTTCTCCATCCCACTTGTATACTCCGTTATCGGAACCAATCCAGAAAATTCCTCCTTGATCCTGGAAAATAAAGAAAACAGGGTTGTTTATTTCAATTCCATTTTTCTTGTATTTAATTATTCGGCCATTTTCTATAACATACAATCCATGTATTGTTCCGACAAACTCAACACCCTTTTTGTCTTTAAGATATGAATATACATTGTCAGCTTTTTTGTCGGCTGGTGATGGAATTCGTTTTACAATATCCCCATTAACATACCAAAGACCATTCGATCCTGCAAGGAATAGTCCCCCGTCGTCAGCTGGAAATATTTTTCGCAGGGTGTTTTTAATTTTATAATTATACGGATATTCAACAAGCTGGTCTTTTTCCAGGTACGAAAGCTTTCCATCTACTCCAACCCAAATCCTGCCGCTCTTATCCTGGAAAACGGAAGATGTAATCGTGTTTTGATCGAAATTATACCATTTTATGGTTGCGTTTGGCAACAACCTACCCAGGCCAAGGCTAACAGAGGCAAACCAGATATTCCCTGATTTGTCTTTCATCATATCGAGGACACGTTGGTTTTTTTTGACTGATTCAGGAAAATCTATTATCTTAAAAGTAGAATTGTCCAGTATTGACAGTCCTTTGTTATGGCCAAGAACAATTCTTCCGTCGTTCAATTCGCAAACTGCGGATACTTCATTCTCTCGCATTCCGTTTTTGTCGAGGTAATTCTTGATCTTGAAATTATTAAACTTACTGATTCCTCTTGTATCTGCAAACCATACATTCTGCTCACGGTCGATAAATACCGAATTTGCCCCGTCCGAAGTGAACCCATTCGAGACCATTAGCGGTACCGGGATATCACCAGGTGCTGAAATTAAAAATTTTGCCCAGTTATTACCAAAGAAAACATTGCCCTTATTGTCGGAACTCACAAAAGTAAAATACACAGATGACGGATGCTGCAATTGAAATTTACTGCTAACCAGCGTAAACGTGTTATGCAGAATATAGCCTATCCATTTTTCACTTAAAACCCACAATTTTTCTTCTGCCAGATCCTTGTTTTCAAAACTGATTGAAATAATTTCTAAACCGTAGGGTTTTATCAGGTTATTCAGACTCCAGTCGGTTTTACCGTTTTCGTAGGTACACAACCCGATTTTTGTAGCAAGATAAAATTTCTGTTTTTTAGCGATAACAGTGTAAACATTGTTCAGCTTTTTGTCGTCAGCTATTTTGTTATGGGTCCAGATGTTGTTTTCGTATATATAAAATCCATCATAACTTCCCATACAAATAACCGGCTCTCCATTTTTATAAAATACATCGAACGCATTCATCTGTTGAGGCTGCGCGTCTGTTCGGGGAGGTGGTATTTTGTGCCATTGGTTGTTATGAAATGTCACTATAGTATCCTGTATATTTTCGGGCATTACCCATATCAGGCCTCTTTCGTCAATTTTGATACTTTTATAGTGTTGCTCGGGTAAACCGCTGGTGAAGTCGTAATTCGTAAAACTAAACCCATCATATTTCGATACTCCAAAATTTGTGGCAAACCACATGAATCCGTTCTTATCCTGGCAGGCATCGTTAACAGTCCTGGTAGGTAATCCATCTTTGATATTATAGCTTTTAATAAAATATTGTTGCGAATAACTCTGCTGAAATAATAGAATAAAAAACGAAAGAAAAAGATATTTTCTGATATTCGTTTTTATGTGTGATTTATTATAAATCATATTTAAAATTAAGAATAATGAAATATAATAAGTGCTGCTGGCCTGGAACATGCTGGATTTTTATTAATTGCCATCTCAATGCTTTATCATAGTAAAGTAAAACGAGTGATTATCAACAGGAATAAAGTAGATTGTTACTGATCAGAACAACCGGATATCCTGTAAATAAAACAGCTTAACAGCCATTCAACCAGGACAAAAGAGATCCTTGAAAGCTGTAAATCTTTCAAATATTTTACAAATATAAATAATTATAAAACGTAAATATAACAAATATCACATTTAAAAGGTTTATAAACGCAATTACATTATCAGGAATCCGGGTTCTAACCACCAGAATGAACTCACTGAATGCTATAAAAGACGAAGTCGGATTGTATGCTACAATGAGTCAACTCCCATATCACAATTATTTGTTTGTCAAATTACTATACCCAAAAAACAAAAAAAATTGACTATCTGTTACGTTAATTCTGAACCAGGGATGAACAGCGAAAAGGACAAATTAAACTTTCCGGATTGTAATATGTTTTATTTATAAAGCTTTAAACATTTAGAAGCAGGAGATTGCTTTTGACATTCACATAAGTGAAAATTATTAAGATATATTTTACTTATCATACTTACTATCTGGAAGTTACAAACAAGAACAACGTTAATCTGTATGAATAACACCAACCAACTGATATATGAAACCAGCCCCTACTTGCTTCAGCATGCACATAATCCTGTAAACTGGCTTCCTTTCGGAGCTGAAGCATTTGAAGCAGCGCAGCGCATGAATAAACCTTTGTTGATCAGCATAGGATATTCATCATGCCATTGGTGTCATGTTATGGAGCATGAATCGTTCGAAAATGAAGATATTGCCAGGTTGATGAACGATACTTTTATTTGTGTGAAAGTGGATAGGGAAGAACGACCTGATGTGGATCATGTTTTTATGGATGCTGTTCAACAGATCCATGGCAGCGGAGGCTGGCCATTGAATTGCTTCGCATTGCCCGACGGAAGGCCCTTCTGGGGCGGAACCTATTTCAGACCGGAACAATGGATACAATTACTCACGAATATTGATGGATTGTTTCATAACCGGTATTCTGATCTCGAACAGCAGGCCGTTCAGTTAGCCGAAGGTGTAGCGCAACAGAACTACCTTTTAGGTAATGGATCAGGAAAAAATCAAGCGTCAATCGATTTTGCGAAAGCATATGAAGTGTTGAGTAACGGGTTTGATTCCGAAAAAGGGGGAATGAGTGGCGCTCCTAAATTCCCGATGCCGGTAGTTCTCAATTTTATGCTGCATTATAATGCTACTCAAAAAGCTGTCAGAACACCGCCATTGGTAGATTTGACTCTTCAAAAAATGGCTTGTGGTGGTATTTACGACCAGGCAGGCGGAGGTTTTGCACGGTACTCCACTGACAGCGAATGGAAAGTGCCGCATTTCGAGAAAATGCTTTACGATAATGCACAACTAGTAAGTTTGTATTCTTCTGTTTATCAGCTTACAGAAAAAAGACTTTATAAAGATGTAATTGAACAAACGATTGAATTTGTAAGCAGGGAACTAACTGCTCCGGAAGGTGTTTTTTATTCAGCTCTGGATGCCGACAGCGAGGGGGAAGAAGGATTGTTTTATACCTGGACTTCTGAGGAATTCAATGAAGTATTAGGCCATTATTCGGCAATAGCAGGCGATTATTATGGTATAGACGCGAAGGGTTTATGGGAAAATGGACGAAATATTCTGCTGCGCCCCGAAAGCGATGAATCGTTTGCAAAACAACACTTCTTGTCGGAAGACGAATTAGTCTCTTTAACCGGATTCTGCAGGACTCAGTTGCTCAAAGCACGTTCCAGGCGGATTCGCCCCGGCCTGGATGATAAAATGTTGGTTGCATGGAATTCCCTCATGATCAGTGCACTGCTTGATGCGTACGTTGCCCTTGACAAAACTGAATACCTGGAGTCAGCGCTTCAGGCTGCGAATTTCATCCTGGGTAATCTGAAACGTCCGGAAAGCGGACTTTCCCATACCTGGAAAAAAGGGAAATCACAGATCAATGCTTTTCTGGATGATTATGCTTTTACCTGCGAAGCTTTTGTGAAACTTTATTCGGTAACGACTGACGAAAACTGGCTTTACGAAGCTGAGGCGCTGGCAAATTATGTTGTTGTGCACTTTTACGATTCCCGTTCAGGATTCTTCTGGTACTCCGAAAATGACGACAAGCAGGTTTTTGCCCGAAAAGTTGAAATCTATGATGGCGTTATAGCATCTGGAAATTCGACCATGGCGCATGTTTTAAACGCACTTGGAATTTTCCTGCATAAAGCTGATTATTCTGAAATAGCGCATCAGATGCTCATCTCTTTGAAGAGTCGCATTGCAGCGCATCCTTCGGCATATGCAAATTGGGCTTCACTTGCGATGAAGGAAGCAAACGAGCAATTAGTTTTTGCTGTAATCGGAAATGAGGCAGTTTCCATTATTAAAGAATTGAAATCGAAAACCCCGGGACATACTTTTGTCTATGGAAGTGGAACAAAAAGCAACCTGCCTTATTTCGAAAAACGCTTTGTAGAAGGAAAAACGCTGATCTATATATGCTCAGGCACATATTGCCTGGCACCGGTAGAAAGTGTGGTGGATGCTCTAACTATGATACGAAATCAGTGATAAAGGCTTATGGAATTTCTTTAAAGAAATTGGTGCACCCTACTTAACTTCAGGCTCCGTATAAACCATTCGCTTTTTGGATGGAGGGAATACCGAGAAATTTACATAACGGTATGGATTTGCCTTCATGTCTTCAATCAGTGCATTGAGTTGCGCTGCCGAATTGTTCAGGTTTTCATATAATTTCTTGTCATTCAGTAGTAAACCTATAGAACCTTCGCCATTATTAATTTTGGTGGTAATTGCATTTACTTTTGAAAGTGCACTATTTACATTCGAAAGTGTACCTGCCAGGTTTGACTTAGCCAACGTGTCGCTTAGTAGTGAGAAATTTGTAAGGATATTTGAAATATTCTCGTCGTTTTTTCTGAAATTCTCAGTTATTGACTCAACATTAAACAGGATGCGTTCCAGACGCTTTCGCTGACCGTACGCCAGTGTATCCAGGTTATACGAAGTACTTTCAAGGTTACTGAGAGTTGCCCGTATACTGGTAAATGAAGCGCTGATATTTTTGCGTGTTTCGGAGTTAAAAACAGAATGAAGAACAGTAACCATTGTATCAAGTGATGAAAGAAGGTTTTCAGCTTTCAGTTTAATTGGAGCAACCTGTTTGTTAACTTCTTCCTGCAGCGACATTTGTGAACCACCAATTAAAGTATCGCCGTCAAGTGCTTCGGTTTTTGAGTCACTGAATACAATTTCAATGTTTTTTGTTCCTAACAAATCGAGGCTTGTAATACGTGCGACCGAATGTGCCGGAATAAATACTTTATTGGCGATAGTGAGTTCTATCAATACCTTTTTTGAATTTTTAGTCAAAAACCGCATATCCGTAACCTTCCCGACTTCCAGTCCGCTGACAGTAACCGATGCAGCATCCTGAATTCCTGAAGTGGCATCATACACAGCATAGAAAGTGCGGTTCCTGTTAAATAAATCTTTACCTTTAATAAAGTTAATGCTGATAATAAAAAGTGTTAAAGTAACTATACCAAAGACACCTATCTTGAGTTCACGGCTTATTTTCATTTTTCGTACCGAAATTTCGACAAAATTAATACTTTTTTTCCGTTAGTCGCTTTGCCTCATCATTTGTAATCCGGTCATTTCCTTTAAAAGCAACAATAAAAGCATCCTTATACCCTTTTGCGGCTAATTCCTTTCGCCTTTGCAAAGCAGCTTCCATGGTATTAAAATCGCCCGAAGTGTACTTATACGATCCGCCGTGAAAATACATTTTAACATCATCAACACCACTAAAAATCCTGGAATCAACCGGTTTAGCTTCGGTATACAATGCAAACTGCACCCGGAAAGAAACCATATTCGGGTCCACAGTTTTTGTTACAACTGCATCAGATTTGGTTGCTTTCACTGCAACATCAGGGACCGGATTCTGGGAGGTATTATTTTTTGATATTTCTTTGGTTCGGCGGGCAGTAATCAGAGTATCGGATTTTATCTGTTCGGGCGAGCGGTTTTCGACCTGGTTTTTATAATCGCGTAATGCTTTAAAAATTGCTTGTGCCATTTGTTCCTGTCCTTTTTCCGATAAAAGAAATGTTTCATCCTTAAGATTACTTAAAAAACCAGTCTCAATAAGAACTCCAGGCATGGCTGTCTTATATAAAACCAAAAATCCTGCCTGTTTTACACCACGGTTGAGCATATGCAGATTATCAACAAGCTGATGTTGAACTTTTCCGGCAAACGAAAGGCTCTTATCCAGGAATGCATTTTGCATCATACTGAAAAAGATATTCCCTTCGGGAGAATTGGGGTCGAATCCATCATATTTTTCCACATAATCGTCTTCCAGTAAAATAGCGGCATTTTCAGCTTTGGCAACAGCAAGGTTGGCCTGGCTTTTATGAAGTCCCATCACAAAAGTTTCGACACCAAATGCATAAGGTGATTTGGTAGAGTTACAGTGTACTGAAATAAAAAGGTCGGCATTATGTTCGTTGGCAATTTTGGCCCTGCGATACAATTCAACAAAAGTATCATCATCCCTGGTTAGGATTACTTTCACATCTTTCATGTTATCGCGGATATAATCGCGCAACTTCAGAACAACAGCCAGTGTAATATCTTTTTCACGCGAATTTTTACCAAGGGCACCTGTGTCGTGACCACCGTGACCGGCATCAAGAACTACAGTATTCACCTTTTGTGCACTGGCAAAATTCACAAAAAAATATAAAAGGCAAAGAATAAGAAATCTCTGATCGTTACGTTTTTCTGTCATCCCCTGATTTTGTTTAGCTTTGCATCGATGTAAAGAACACACTGAATTGAATATTATATTAGCAATCAACTATTTAGCTCTGATAAGCTTTTATTTTGTTCAATAATGGTTAATCAACATTCTTTACAATCTATTACAAAATTAGCATGTTAACCTCTTTTACTGCATAATTGGTACCGAAGTTACAAACAAAGCACCGGTTAATAACCATATTCCTGTTACTGTCAGCAATAATTTCTGTACAGGCAGGTATTTATTATTCCGGTACCAGTCCTTCTTATAAAATCTTTCCCCGTGAAGCCGGAAGCCCCGACACTCTTTTGCCGGAAGTGCCTGATACGTCCAACAGGTCAATTCCGGATTCACTCAAAGGTAACGTGCCCGAGGTGCATATAGTATCAACAGATACTACCGGAACCGTAGAAAAAACGAATAAATTTATGCTCAGTGCTAAAATCGATTATGCATCGGCTGACTCGCTGAGTATGGATATCGAAAAAAAAATAGCCTGGATGTATGGTAATGCAAGCATTGAATATGAGGATATTAAGCTCAAGGCATCCATAATTTCGATAAGTTTTAACGATAATACAATTCACGCTTATGCGACCGAAGACTCGCTTTGTAATCCCGTTGGCACACCGGAATTTAAGCAGGGTGATCTAAGTTTTAAATCAAAAGAAATAGCGTATAATTTTACCACGCGCAAAGGATTGATTCAGAATGTTATAACCAAGGAAGGCGAAGGTTACATTCATGGAACAGTTATCAAAAAAGTAAATGACAGTGTAACTGATGTAGGAAAAGGGGAATATACCACCTGCGATCTGGATGAACATCCGCATTTCTCGTTAAAGTTCACTAAAGCCAAGGTTTTAAGCGGGAATATGATTGTTACAGGTCCGGCCTGGATTTCTGTTGAAGGTGTTCCCCTGCCGATAGCGCTGCCTTTCGGGTTATTTCCAAATAAAAAAGGACGTAGTTCAGGACTCATTATTCCAAAGTATGGTGAATCAGCTAAACGTGGCTTTTTCCTTGAAGATGGCGGTTATTATTTTGGACTGAGTGATTATTTCGATCTCAAGCTCACCGGTGACATTTATTCGCATGGCGGCTGGGCCATAAAGCCTGCTTTAACGTACAAAAAAAGGTATAAATATTCGGGTAGTTTCAGCCTTAAATATGCTGTTACTGTCTATGGAATTCAAGGTGACCCTGATTACTATAATAAAAACGATTTTTTCGTTTCGTGGTCGCACCGACAGGATCCCAAAGCTCGTCCCAACTCGGTTTTTGGTGCAAGCGTAAATGCAGGATCGAGCAGTTATAATAAATACAATCCATCAACAGTTAACGATTACCTGTCAAACACATTTTCGTCGAGTGTTTCATACGATATGCGTTTAGGCTCATGGGGCAATCTTACAAGCAGCGCCACGCACAGCCAGAATACCCAAACTAAGGCTGTTAACTTGTCGCTGCCCAGTATTTCTTTTGGTATAAACCGTATTTACCCGTTCAAAAAGAAAGTAGCTAGCGGCACTCCCGCATGGTACGAATCGATTAACCTCAACTATAGTATGGTCATGCGGAATGACCTCAATACCTATGATTCATTGGTTTTCAAACCAGATGTTGGCCAAAGGTTTGTAAACGGGATGCAACAAAATGTTCCTATGAGTGTCTCCATAAAGGTGCTGAAGTTCTTTTCGTGGAGCAACAGTATAAACTATACGGAACGCTGGTACACAAAAACAATCCGGAAATCATGGATTGGCGACACAACCATTTCGCATGGAATAGCCACTTACGGGCATATTGACGTTGATACAGTCACTGGGTTCGCCACCGAGCGCGACTACGGGTTCAGCTCCTCTATCAGCACAACCATATATGGAATGAGGCAATTTACCAAAGGGCCCGTTAGAGCCATACGACACGTTATGAGACCTTCGGTGAGTTTCAATTTCACGCCCGACTTCGGCACTGAACAGCTTGGATACTGGCGGAATGTACAAACAGATTCAAAAGGTACTATAAGCAAATATTCCATATTCGAAGGCAGCTTATACGGCGGATCACCCCGTCAGAAATCAGGAGCTGTAGGATTTTCTCTTGGCAATAACCTCGAAATGAAAGTGCGCTCAGCAAAAGATACGGTTACCGGTACACAAAAGGTTATGCTGATCGACAACTTCCAGATTTCCACTTCGTATGACCTGGCAAAGGATTCATTGCGCTGGTCGAATATCAACCTGTCGGCACGTACCACCTTGTTCAAAAAAATACAGGTGAGCTATGCGAGTTCTTACAGCCCGTATGGTTTATATTCACAGCCTTTTTACGGTTATACCATGTGGGATTCGTACACAAATCCGTTCTACAATTCGGTACCCGGACCTGAAATTAACAAGTCGCAGTTTTCGGTGAATAAAAGGCCACTCCGGTTTATTACCGCTGGCTGGAACCTGAGTTTAGGGTACGACCTTAAGCCAAAGACCAAAGTCACAAAAAAGGCTCCGCCAGGTTCTTCCAGCAAAGAGGAAATTGAAGATGTAAAGAGTAATCCTAATCTGTATATTGATTGGGATAACCCCTGGTCGTTGCGTTTTGATTATAATTTCAGGTTAACAACCACTCCTGTGTTGGCAACAGGACAAATTAAGCGCGATTTGGTTCAAACATTAGGAGTATCGGGAGATGTAAATGTGACTGAAAAATGGAAGTTCTCAGCGCGTACAGGTTACGACTTTCAACAAAGGGATTTTTCCTTTACCCAAATCACCATTTATCGTAACCTTCATTGCTGGGAAATGCGTATGAGTTGGGTTCCTTATGGCACACAAAAAAGCTGGAATTTCCAGATTAATGCCAAATCATCCTTGCTTCAGGACTTAAAGCTTACAAAGAAAAAAGATTTCAGGGATAATTTGTAGGGAGTGACTGAACTACGGGGAGACTGGCATAAATGGAAAATGGAAGACATTGCAACTTAGAATTTACATCCTACCTGCGACATACAACATCAAAAATTTCCTGGTAATTTTTCGGCTACTATTCTGCAAGAGGCAAAGTAAATGCAAACACGGAGCCTTTCCCTTCCTGGCTGTTTATTGTTAATTTGCCTCCTTGCTTTTCAGTCATTTCTTTTACGAGTATAAGCCCTAAGCCGGCGCCTTGTTCATTAGAAGTGCCTGATAGTGTAAAATGCTCATCAATTTTAAAAATCTTCTTCAACCCTTCAGGTGAAATTCCCACTCCGGTATCCGAGATTCTGATCCTCAATACTTTACGATTACAAGCTTCTGTTTCACCTACAGTTTGATCTTCACATTGTGAAATTATTTTTGCATCAAAGGAAACTGTGCCGCCAGGAAAAGTAAATTTTATTGCATTCGTGGTTAGGTTGAGCAATATTGAATGTACCATTCTTCGGTCAGCATAAACGGTATAATCAGTCAGATTATTGATCAAACGTATATTTTTACTTAACGCATTTGAGTTTAACAGGCTAATTACGGAAGAGACATCTTCAAATAAACTGAATTCAGAAGGTTTATATTCCAGTCTTCCGGTCTGCAACCGTGACCAGTCTAAAAGGTTCTCGAGCAATGTAAATGTACTGTATGATGAATCCCTTACTTTTTGGAGATATTCTTTGATCTCTGCTTTGCTCAGGATATCAATATCTTCAAGAATCAGGTCAGTAAATCCCAACATACCCTGGAAAGGACTTCGGAGATCATGCGCTACTATGCTGAAAAACTTATCTTTACTCTGATTTAACTCTTTAAGTTCATTGTTGTATTTCGTAAGTTGGGATTCTGATTCTTTCTGGAGCGAAATGTCGCGGGAAATGTGCAGACTACCTAATAGATTATTATCTGCATCAAAAATAGGCGTTGTGGAAATACTAAGATAAAGTCCAAATTTGGGCTCATACAGCTCAATATTATGGGGCTTCTTGTCGTTGATCATGTTCAGATGCGGACAATTGGAAATAGAGCAACCGTTTTCATGCATCAGTTTATTACATGAATTGCCAATTAAACTCTGTTCACCGATGTTTACCCGTTGACGCATAGCCTTATTCGCCTTGACAACAATATTATTCAGATCAATCAAAGCCACCATGTCGGGCATTGAATCAAATATGAGTTCCCATACATCACTGTCTGGATTCGATAGTAAGTAAGAAAAATCAGCATTCCGGTTTACCCGGATCGTTGGCTTCATACCATCTGAATTATCAAGCATATATGAATATTTATGAATAAATACTTTAGTAAGCTTTAAAACCAGGGAAATAATTTTCGCAAAGATCGAAAACCGGAAGCAATTATTCAATACTAAATAACTAATTATTTGATATTATGTTCATTTGTCAAACAATATCTGTTCTTTGTTTAAAACAGCTTTAATTACAGGAAATTTAAAGCATTGACTTATAGTTGCAAATGGTATTTGCAATGGACATTGCTGAGAAATTATTTGAATGAAAAACGGAGGTTACAAACCTAAAAAGCAAAGTCCCAAATCACAAGATTTAATTTCCGGTAATAAATAAAATATTCGCCGGGAATTTGATCACGATTTACACCACGATCATTACTTGAAATCTGGGACCTGGAACTTGGTTCTTGGTTTTTGGTACTTGGTACTTGGTTATTAAGTTTTCAGGTTTTTGAAAAAAATGAAATAGTATGCATAAAGTTTGTATTATCCCCTTTGCCAAGAGATCTTTGATTATAAAAAATGCAGTTAATCACTGAGTAAGACTGTAAAAATGAAGGTTGTTCCCTGCCCCGGAATGCTTTCGGCCCAAATACGTCCACCGTTTTTCTCAACCATTTCGTGGCACAGTACTAATCCAAGGCCTGTTCCAGGTTCATTTGCTGTGCCCGCTGATGAGTATTGTCCGTTAAGCTTGAATAGTTTAGGTAGAATTTCCTCAGGTATTCCTATTCCATTGTCAGCCACACTAATTTCAAGCCATTGTGCTTCGCCTGGCTCTTTCGAGCTTTTGGTTTTTGTATAGTTATTAGGCACTCGACCTCTGATCACAACCCTCCCGTTCGAATTGGAAAATTTTATGGAATTGGTAACTATATTCTGAACTATGGATCGAATCATGTTTCGATCGGCTTCCACTTTAATCCCCAGATCAACCTCATTAATCAGCTTGATATCTTTTTGTGTGGCGTTGTTGTCAAGTACGTTCAAAACTGAATTTATTTCGTCATGAATATTAAAAACAGTAGGAGTAAATGGCATCTTACCGCTTTGAATCCTTGACCATTCGAGTAAATTTTCAAGTAAGGCATAGGTATGATAAGAAGCATTCCGAACATTCGACAAATATTCTTTAACCTGCTCATTACTAAGCTCATCAAGATCTTCGTATAACAGATCAATAAAGCCCAGTAAGCCCTGGAATGGATTTTTTAAATCGTGAGCGAATATACTGAAAAACTTATCTTTACTTAAATTGGATTCTTCGAGTTCGTGGTTGTGGTGCATTAATTCTTTCATCACTTTTTTAGTCTCGGTTAAATCACGCCCGGTGGCTAAAACTGTTTCATGCCCCTTGTAATTACTTTTCGCGAGGCTGATCTCTGTTGAAAGTATAACGCCACTTTTATTCTTAACCAGCCATTCAAATTTTTGCGGTTCACCACTAAAAGCTTTTGCTATTTTCTGATAAATCACCGCATTATTATACTCTTCTTCTGCTGATATGAATAATGGCGTTTGATCGATAAGTTCTTCGCGATCATATCCGAAGCAATGAACAGCAGCTTTATTGGTTTCTAAAATAAATCCTTCAGACGAAAGGATAAAAACAGGGTCAGAAAAACGATCGATCAGATCACGGAAAGCAAGCTCTGATGAGCTGGCAGTAGCTTTTTCATTACTGCTTTCATTGCCGATTGCTAATGATACGGTTTGAATAAATAGCCTGTCAAAATTGGATAATGCGTAGTTAAATGGGAAAACAGCAGTTAGGATTCCATCTACAGCATTGTTTTTTATAATGGTGAATCCCAATATTGCTTTAACACCCGAATCTTCATTGTACGAAGGTTCTGATTTCAGGAACTCAGTTAATAATGGTTTCCGAATAAGTGCCAGAGTTTCTTTATGGTCGGTTAAATAGTCAAATAGCTGTTTGCTAAATATTTGGGGAGTTATACCTCTGTTAAATGGAGACTCCCAAGCTGAAAAAGGAGACAATTGCCCATTCTCGAGACGGCTATAAGTACATGTAATTGCACCAAGAGTTTCGCCAATCTGGGACACCAGTTTGCTGGTTCTGTCGCAAGCCTTATCGGTATTATTACTTAATATTTCGACTAAGCGTGAAAGCCTTACATCTTTTTTATGTAAAAGGCTAATCTCCGGATCAGTTACAGCTGCTTCGCGGAATGTTATCAGGATATATTTACCAGTGATACCATCACTTGCAATAGGTGCAAAAGTTATCGTTGCCTGAAAAGTATCATTTAATCCTTTCTTGACAAGAAATTTTCCTGATTTTTTGCTATTAGCCTCATTTACAGCAGCTGAAAGCATAAAATATGCTTCATCTATAAACTCATAAGCCATATAGGATTGGAAACTGCTTCCAATAATTCTCGCTTTATCCGCAACATCGAAAAAAGGAATAGCGTGATCAGAGCAGTATTCAATGCGCCCTGTTTGATCGCAAATAAAAGCAGCGTCAGATAGAGCGTTCACCAATTGGTAAACAGAAATCTCCGACACTGTTGCTAAATTTCTACTTGTAAAGTTTTCGTCCATTATCTGAGCTGTATATAGTAACCAAGTTTTTTCCTTTGTCAGGAAAACGCAGGAATTCTGAAATCAACAACCTTGCCAAGGTTCATAATTATTATACATTAAATCATATATGCTTGTTATTAAGTTAATTACATATGGACAATATAGTCATTTAATGTTTTTAAGTACTCAAAGGCCACAGTGCCAAAAAGACCATTTTGGGACACTTTTGACCCAAAATAAATACGGTTACTCAAAGAATGAGAAAACCAGGTTCGCCTTTTTTTGCTTCAGCACAAAATACCGGCAACAGCATTCATTTAAAACATAAACCGGAACAGGAATTGCAGCTCCATCCGGAATAATCGGTTTATAATCAAAGCAATGAATGCTTCCTACACAAACAAGCAATATGTAAAAATAATAAATATTTCAATTAATCAATTGATAAGGATAAAAATGTTTACGCACAGTCTACCAGCAGTTTATCGGCTTGTCGGTATTAATTCGTAAAAGAACAAACAAACCTGAAACTTAAAATATCCATAGCATTCATTAATGGCTATTCCCGGAGTGGGATAAAAAATACGATTCAAAAAAAAGCCCCAGGTTAAAAGGACTAAATCTGAAGCCTAAGGATCAATATATTCTAATCTGTAACCTGTCGGCTGGGATTTAGATTTTGAGAAGTAATAAACATGATAAATTTTCCCGTTTATAGTATAATTCAATAAATGTACTGCTGGAGCATAGACAGCTTGAGGGAATGAAAATTCAGAAGATATACCTATTGTAAAAAAGAATTCTGAAGCTTGTGTATCAAAAATGGTTATGTCGCAGGCTGAAATCAGGCGTCGCCCTCAAGGGAGTAAACCGGAATAAGAAATGAAAAAACAGAACCTTTTCCGGGTGAGCTTTCCACGGTGATGGTACCACCATTTTTTTCAACCATTTCGCGCGTTAGCAGGAGTCCAAGGCCTGTTCCCTGTTCCCTTTCGGTTCCGGGAGCAGATACCATTCTGTTTAATGCAAACAGGTTTTTGCATGTTTCAGCATCCATGCCTACTCCGTTATCAGCTACCGAAATCTTAACAAAATC
>CAIWMA010000301.1 GCA_903913645.1 uncultured Bacteroidales bacterium
CATTAAAGGTCTCAGCTGAATTTCTGAACACGATTAAAGAAAAATACCCCGACCTGGTGGTCGAGGACCTTGATCTTTTCCGGACAAAATTACCCGAAGTATTTGGCGGACCGATTGATGCTAAATATGCCTTTATGAGCGGGGGCGCGCCTGAAGGGGAAGCGTTGAAATCGTGGGACGAAATTTCGCGCTTAGCCACAGAATTTGTTTCTGCGGATATTTATGTCATTTCATCACCGATGTGGAACTTTTCAATACCATATAAACTAAAACAATATATAGACATCATAATGCAGGCTGGCATTCTTTTTAGTTTTACCGAAAAAGGCGTTGTGGGATTGGCAAAGAACAAGAAAATGATTTGTATTACTTCCAGGGGGAATGACTATTCTGAAGGTTCGGCCGTAAATCCATTTGATTTCCAGGAACCCTATTTGAGATCCATTTTCGGTCTGGCAGGAATTACCGATATAACATTTATAAACGCTCAGCCAATGGATTTTACCCCTGAAATTTCGGAAGCCGGCATCGAAAAAGCTAAGACAGAAGCCCGTTTGCTGGCATCGAACTTTGAACTGAATTATTCAGTGCATCTGCAAAATTAAAGAGCAGATTAAACCGGATTGAACATACATAAGCTGTTTTTGCTTCACTCATACAGAAGCAAAGGCAGCTTAATTTTTTTGACATTGGGAAAGTCTTCAGAATATGTTTGAAAACAGGCAGTAAAATTGTATTTTCACAATCTTAATTCACCGTGCCAAATAGCCAAGTTACGATTCCGAAGGTATTAAGAACATTAATTACAGTCATGCTGAACCGCATTCATCATACCGCTATCCTTTGCTCTGATTATGAAAAGTCAAAGACGTTTTATTGTAATGTGCTGGGATTAAAAATTATAAAGGAAACCTATCGGCAGGAACGCCAATCGTCTAAGCTGGACCTTTCATTAAATGGAGAATATGTTATAGAACTCTTCTCGTTTCCCGATCCGCCAAAGCGAATTTCGAGGCCGGAAGCAACCGGGCTGCGGCATATTGCCTTTGAGGTGGATGATGTTGCTATTGTTATCGAAAAATTAAAGAAAAGCAATATTATTACTGTGCCAATCCGCTATGACGAAATCACCGGCAAACGATTCACTTTTATTTTCGATCCGGATGATTTACCTGTTGAATTGTATGAGAAATAAAAACCTGAAGAGTATATTTCACTGAATATTTTTCAGATCTAAAATTGCAGGTACAATTTCAAACTGGATTTCTTCGTCTGTGATTTCATTTTCATCTTTTATTTTAACTTTGCTATCAGGTTGAGAAGCAGTTATTTATTTCAATAGAGTATCCCGCTATGCCATGAACAAAAGTGCCAAAACAATCACCCAGGATTTGACCGGAAGTGCTATTACAACCGGCAGTATTTCTCCATGGATAATCCTTATAGCCATACTGAATGTGTTTTTACACCTGGCTTTTTATAATACACTGGGATTTCATAGGGATGAATTGCTGTACTTTTCCCTTGGTCAGCACTTGTCGGCAGGATATGCGTCGGTGCCGCCTTTTATCGGTTTTATAGCCTGGCTGATGATTCATATCTCAGGGTATTCGCTTTTGTCGGCAAGGATAATCCCAATGATGTTAAGCGGAGTTCTTATTTTTCTTGGAGCAGCAATTACAAAAGAACTTAAAGGCAAACAGTATGCCCAGGTTTTAACAGCTATCGCCATTTGCATTACGCCGTTTAACCTTCGTGGCTTTACCCTTTTTCAGCCTGTTTGTTTTGATATTTTTTTCTGGACCCTCATTTTCTGGTTTTCCCTGAAATGGATCAACACGAAATCGAACAAATATCTCCTTCTTCTCGGACTCGCTGCCGGGCTGGGTATGCTTAACAAATACCTTATCGCGCTTGAAATTTTTGCTCTTCTGGCAGCATTCTTATTTTCAACTTATCGCATTATATTTACGAGGAGAATATTTTACCTGGCAATTCTCATTGCGTTTGTTGTCTTCCTGCCAAATATGGTCTGGCAGATAAAAAATCATTTACCTGTGCTAATCCACATGCAGGCTTTGAAAGACTCTCAATTGGTGCATGTAAACCGCCTGACTTTTTTCACCGATCAGATTTTCATGGGCATAATGGTAGTTATCCTGTTCATTCCCGGAATCATTTACCTGTGTTTCAGTAAAAGCATGAAAAAATACCGCCCACTGGCAATTGCAAGTGTTTTGGTTTTATTGATTCTTGCAATCCTTAAAGGGAAGAGCTATTATACATTTGGTTTATTCCCGCTTTGGATTGCAGCCGGAGGTGTTTATTGGGAATGCAAATTAAAAAGGAAATTCACTAAAATTCTGTTACCGACATTGATGCTCCTGATAACTGTGCCAATACTTCCAATGGCAATACCAATATATAAAGCGGAGAAACTTGCAGGATACTTTGCCAGGGTGAAAGATAAATATGGGTTTGATATGGCCCTTCGATGGGAAACCGGGAAAATTCACAGTCTTCCTCAGGACTACGCAGATATGCTGGGCTGGGACGAACTGGCTGCCATTACTACAAAAGCTTACGATCAGGTTCCGGATAAGCAGGCCACGATGATTTATGCCGAGAATTACGGGGAAGCCGGCGCTGTTATGGTACTTGGGAAAAAATACAATTTGCCCGAACCTGTCTGCTTTTCAGAAAGCTTTTTCTATTGGTTCCCAAGGAATCCAAAACATGAGATCACGAATTTTATTTATATCAACAGTGAACTTGGTGAAGATGTAAGCAATCTGTTTGCCGACTGCCGTTTAATAGGAAAGATAGAGAACCCGCTTGCCAGGGAATATGCTACCGGAGTATGGCTTTGTACAAAACCGCATTCCAGTTTCAACGAATTCTGGAGGCAAAGGGTTAAGCAGGTTACCAATCCGTTTCAATGATCGAACTCAATTTGTATAGTTAGGTGCTAATTGTAAAATATCTTTAAAGCCGACCCTCAAATAAAACTCATATTTCAAGATGAAAATTGTAAAAATCCTGGTCCGGATAGTACTTATCCTGGTGATTCTTTTCCTGGTTACCCGCACATATAAAAAAGCAGACGAGCGGAATTACGGAGCCTCATCAGCGGCTGTTTTTTCAAAAGGGAATGCAACCGATAGTACCCGTAAGGCGGTACTTATGCAATTACATAAATTCCAGGATGGTTATTCCAAACGGGATACCGGCCAGGTGGATCCATTTATGCAATCCCTTTATTCCAAGGACAATATACTCATACTTGGAACCATTTCGGGCGAAATTTTCTCCGGGTA
>CAIWMA010000302.1 GCA_903913645.1 uncultured Bacteroidales bacterium
GGGCCAAAGTTTAAAGTTACCAACGAGAACGACTCAATCTTAATCAGCTGGTCACGAAACAGCAGCATCACTTTGACCAACGATACACTTTGTTGTCTGAGGTTCAAAGGATTAGTAGGTACAACTGTACTACATTGGAATACACCAGGCAGCTACTATCATTCTACAACCGGAAATTTGCAAACCGTATTTATTGATGGAAAAGCTGTAGTAGATCCGAAAATAAATGTTATTCTAACTGAACTTAGCCCGACCTGTGCAAAGACATGTGACGCTAACTACCAGGCCCAGGCTTCGGGTGGAACTCCACCTTACAAATACCTTTGGAATGGGAAGGTCTCTCAATACGATTTTATTCAGAAATATTTGTGTTCAGGCAAAAACAATATGTCAGTTACTGATGGCTGGGGCTGTAAACTGGATAGTACATATACAATCAAAGGATTACCCGGCGCCAATGTTAAACTCATTATTGAAGGCAACGAGGACACAACCATTTACCTTCAGAATCCTGTACTCACATTTTCGTTCGATGAAATCTCCCCTACTCATGTTGTTGAAGCACCTTTATGGGAATTCGGAGATGGTGATACTGCAGTTTCATTCAATCCTACGCACGTTTACGAAAGAGCCAACACTAACCTGGATGGGTATTATGACCTGAAGCTTCATATCTATAACGAAAACGGCTGCGATTCAATTATCGAAGTCAGGATACCGATTAAAGAGGCTAAACTCAAAATACCGGGCGTAATTACACCCAATGCGGATGGTAAAAATGATACATTTATTATACAGGATTTAAATAGAATCGGTTCAGGCGAGGACATTAAGGTCACCAATGAGTTTCAAAGTATGGAACTTGTAATTTTCGACCGCTGGGGGCGAAAAATATATGAAAGCTCTAATTATAAAAGCGACTGGATAGCAAAAGGAGTGCCGGATGGTTCGTATTATTATGTTCTAAAGACTATAGGTTTCTATAAAACAGAAAAATTCAAAGGATCTATCACGATATTGGGAAGCGGGATTTCGCAATAATCCAGATCAGGAACTTTTGTTTACACTACCGATTACTTTCTGAAAACCATTTTCTGAACATCTACCCCATCGAGCGCAAGCAATTCATTTTCAAGCCTCAGACATTCCTGCATATCGCCAACAAGTTCGAGAAGCATCAGGCCGGTTTCGGTCGAATATTCCTCGTCCATATCATGCATTCCGAGCCTGGTACGAATACTACAACCGTATTTTGTAAGGATATTCTGAATTTTATCAGCGCCTTTCGATGGATCATTGATCATGACGCCCAATATTCTGACTTCTTTCATCGCTGCAGGAATTAATAAGTAAATGACATATTCTGAACTTCCAGCCCACCGATTTTGCCTAGCTCCTTCTCGAAAACAGACCATTCCTCCGGATTTCCGGTAAGATGCAAAACAATTATTCCCGATCGGCTGCAAATATTATCATTCAGTTCGTGAAACCCAAGCCGTGTCCGGATCAGTCTCGAATATTTGCTTAACGTTAACTGCGTGCGGCCTGCTTCCTTTATCCTGTCGGAGATGAGCAAACCAAGGATTCTTGTTTCAGTCATGGGGAATTTGGTTAATGGTTAATGGTGATTGGTGACTGGTAATTAGAGACTGGTTTCAACATACGCAATCAGCAATCCGAAATATGCAATGCGCAATCCGACATCCAACATCCGACATCAAAAATACAAATCCCTTTCCCCTCCTTTTATCTTTTCAATCCGTTGTCTAATTTCTGGAACGTTCACTTTTTCATGCGCTTTTTCAAGCTCAAGCAGGTTCTCTTCAATTACTTTATATCCTTTTTCCTTTGTTGCGCCTGGGGCATAATCTTCGAGATATTCGGTAAGTGTAAGAATGGCATTTGGCGAGCAAAACCTCTTAATAAACCCGGGAACCGAGAATTCCATAAAATGCTCTCCCGTCCTTCCCAACCTGTAACAGGCGGTACAGAAAGAAGGCAGATAATCGCTCGAAAGCAGTTCATCAATAATTTCGTTCAGCGAACGTGAATCGTTAATATGAAACTGTTCGCGGTTCAGATCCTGTTCTTCGTTCTTGTTTTCCGAATAGCTGCCAAGTTCGAGTTTGGTTCCTCCGTCAATCTGCGAAACGCCGAAACGCATTACTTCATCGCGAACAGCTGCATTTTCGCGGGCAGTCAAAATAAGTCCGGTATAAGGAACTGCCAGTCTGAGAATAGCTACAAGCCTGGTAAATTCTTCATCCGAGACTTTGTATTTGCCATCAAAATTCATTGCCGAAGCTTCCTGAATACGTGGAAACGAAATAGTATGCGGACCAACGTTGTAGCAGGCTTCCAAGTGATTCGTATGCCGTACCAGCGACAATACTTCGAAACGCCAGTCGTACAAACCGAACAATGCTCCTATTCCAACATCGTCGATACCGGCTTCCTGGGCACGGTCGAGTGACGTAAGACGGTATTCATAATTACGTTTCTTACCTCCAAGATGATAATGCTTATAAACTTCCGGATGATACGTTTCCTGGAATATCTGGTAGGTGCCAATTCCTGAATCTTTTACAATCCGGAAACCTTCAATTTCGAGAGGCGCGGCATTTACATTTACACGACGGATTTCCCCGTTTCCTTTTCTAACGCCGTAAACAACTTTAACCGTATGAGCGATATATTCAGGTCCGTAATCGGGATGCTCGCCATAAACAAGAATAAGCCGTTTTTGACCATTATCTTCCAACGCTTCCACTTCTTTTACCAGTTCCTTATCCTCAAGTGTGCTGCGGATGGCATCCTTATTTGTTGAGCGGAAACCACAATACGAACAGTTGTTAACACATTTATTTCCAATATACAAAGGAGCAAAAAGTACAATGCGGTTTCCGTAAACCATTTCTTTCAACCTGCGGGCGCCATCCTTAATTTCTTCAATCAACTCGGGGGTGTCGGCACTGATAAGAATGGCTGTTTCGGCAAGGGTAAGGCGTTGCTTGCTTAGTGATTTTTCAATCACTGCCCTCACGTCTTCTATAGTTGGTTTGGCATTTTTAATGTGATCCCAGATTTCGTCAGCATCAATAAAAGGTTTCATCCGTTGATCGGGAATCCTGCATGTTTCAGGTTGAAATTTCATTCCAATTTTCTTAGTTCAATTATGAAAGCAAAATTACGATTTTTCAGCCTATTTAAGCAAATCAATACCTAATCTTTGTGAAATAATTAACAATAAACTTTTAGCCTGGAAGGAAGGGGAAACAGATATATTATATATCTAATAATTAACGATTTATTACACTTCGATCTGAAGTCCGTCGTAGGCAAGATGCACTCCCAAGGGCAATTTAGGTTCAACAGTCTCTAATTTTCCTAAAAAATGGCTGATATGAGTGAGATAAGCGACCTCAGGTTTCAGATCATCGAGAATCTCAAGTGCTTCACTCAGCGAGAAATGTGAAACATGCCGTGAATTGCGCAGCGCATTAATAACTACCACTTTTGATCCCCGCACTTTATCGAGTTCAGCCGGGGAAATATAGTTGGCATCGGTGATATAAGTAAAGTCTCCAACACGGTAACCGAAAACTTTCATATCCTGGTGCATAACCTGCACAGGAACAAAATCGAATTCCCCGATAGTAAAAGGCGCTTCCGTTATAGGGTGCAGGATAAGCTTAGGAGCGCCCAAATACCGTCCCGGCATAAAAATATATGGAAACTGCTCCTTAATTTCTTCGAGTGTAACCTTTGAACCGTAAATATCGATCGATTTATGTAAAATATAATTGAACGCCCTTATATCGTCGAGCCCTGCAATATGATCGCGGTGAGCATGCGTAAACACAACAGCATCAATATCTTCTACTTTATGTTTAAGCATTTGTATCCTGAAATCCGGTCCGCAATCGATCACGATATTTGAGCTGCCACGGGTAAGCATTATGGATGAACGATAACGTTTATCACGAAAATCCTCACTGGTGCATACTTCACAGTTACAGGCCACAACCGGAACACCGGTTGATGTACCTGTTCCAAGGAAGGTAATTTTCATTTTAGAATTTTCGTCAGGCACGGAAGGGGAGTTATGAGATATAAGTTATAAGTTCTATTTTGAGACTGGAGGCTTGGGATTTGGAATTTGGGACTTAATAAATCAGTTCTTCCACCTGTAATTTATCTTTCTCCAGCTGGTTTTTCAGTTCGTCAGTTTCTTTAAATTCAAGTTCCTGCCTTATGTATTTTGCGAAGTAAACAGTTGCATCTTTTCCATCAAGCGATTCTTTGGCATCGAACGGGAAAATTTCGATTGTGATTTCTTCTTTACAACGGTCTTCACCGTAGCGGCTGTTTTTAATATTCAGTATGCCTTTGGATGTATTGTGATTAACATCGATACGCACGGCATAAACACCATCTGGCGGAACCAATTTACAATCTTCTTCTATATTTATATACAGAGTGTTAAGGTTCCTTTTAATCAGTTCGCTACTCCCCTCTTTGAGTTTACCCATAATCATATAATGGTGATCGAGGTAGGCGTTGGCGCGTTGAATCCGGCCTTCCTGCAACGATTTACGGATAAGCGTTGAACTTACTGTTTCGTTATGAATATCCTGTTCCGGAATTTCTTCAACATCGAAATTGTAATATGTACCAAGTTCACGGAGAAAATCGAAGTTGCCTTCCCGGTTATATCCAAACTGATGATTGAATCCGATGACAATTTTTCGGGCATGCAATTTTGCAACCAGTATATTACGAATGAAATCGATGGATGAAATACGCGCAAACTCAAGAGTGAATGTTACAATAATTAGGTTTTGAAGCCCGGTTTTACGAAGAAGTTCAATTTTTTCACGTTGTGAGTTAATCAGGAAAAGGTCTTTGCCTGCCGTTTCGGGAAACAATACTTTACGCGGGTGCGGGTTGAAGGTGATCAACACACTTTCTCCATCTATATCGCGTGCTATTTTGTTGATACGGTTTATGATCGCTTTATGACCTATATGCACACCATCAAAACTCCCGGTAGTAACTACAGGATTTGGAATAGCTGCCAGATGATCAAAATCGTAAAAAATCCGCATTCCCATTACACTTGTACTTGTTGACCAGTTATCAGAGCCTTGTTTTCAAAAAAAGATTTAAAATCACTTATGATTTAAACCTTCTTGACAAAGTAAGCCAACTTTTCAAGCGATGTAATGATGTCATACTCTTCAAGATGCACATTGGAAGGTACGTTAATCGGTTTAGGCGTAAAGTTGAGTATCCCTTTAATGCCGGCCATTACAAGCAACTCGGCAACAGTGGCTGCTTCGCTGGCTGGAACTGTTAACACGGCTATGGTGATATTTTCTTTTTTAATTATTTCCGTCAGTTTGTCAAAAGGATAACACCAGACACCGGCGTATGCTTTATCCACTTTTTCGGGATTTAAATCAAATCCGGCAACTACAGTAAGTTTGGTACGTTTGCCACTGAAATAGCCGATAATAGCACGTCCGAGGTTACCAATTCCGATCACCGCTACCTTCTGACCTTCCTTACTATCGATAATCTTACCGATGATTTCGATTAGTTCTTTTACATCATATCCCTGCCTGAGTGTTCCTGAGTATCCGATCAGCATTATGTCACGCCGTACCTGTACTGAAGTAATATGAAGTAAAGCGGCCAGTTCGTGCGAAAAAATATGATGCTTCCCTGTTGAGTTCGCAATCAACAAGGCCCGTCTGTATTGACTGAGGCGTTCAACGGTTTTATCCGGAAGTTTTTTTGCTGCCATTATGATTGAATGAGTTTATAAGCGATGTAAATTTAAGCTTTTTGAGTTAAGTATGTCATTTCTCAGGTTCAATTAGTGTTATGATAAAAGAGGTTCCTTTATCGGGCTCACTTTGTACATCGATAGATCCCTGGTACATATCAACTATTTTTTTAACAATGGATAATCCTAATCCGCTTCCGGTAACTTCGCGTGTCTGGCTGCTCTTTATGCGAACAAAATCATCAAATATTTTCTCTTTATCCTCTGTTTTCAGACCGATGCCAGTATCAGAAACTGTGATTTTGATTTTGTCAACCTTTTTTTCGAGAAAAATATCTACACGTCCGCCGGTTTTGTTGTATTTCACCGCATTGGAAATGAGGTTGTTCATGATAATTTCTATTTCACCCGGGTCAGCTTTCATTTCAAAGCTTTCGCGGGAATTGATATATACATCCACGTCTTTCTGAATCGCATACGGACGAATGGTATCAACAGCCATCTGAACAATTTTCCGAACATCAACAATTTCCAGTTTCTGTGTTGGCTTACCGGTTTCTATCTTAGTAAGGTCAAGCAAATCGAGAATGAGCTGACGCATTCCTTTAATACGTTCTATGGACCGGTCGAGCATTTCGTCGTAAGCATCCACACTGTTCCCAAACTGCCTTTCCTTGATCATTTTCATGTATCCGTCAATAGCATTAAGCGGCGCTTTAAGCTCATGCGACAAAACCGAAAGAAACTGGAACCTGATCTGCTTTCCGGTATTATTAAGGGTTTGCGTCATTCGTTTCAGGAAAATCTGCTTTGTGATATTTTCGACCGAAGCTCTTATTTCCTGGGGAGTAAATGGTTTGGGAATAAAGTCGAAGGCACCGTCGCGGGTAGCTTTTACAGCTAACTCAAGCGAAGCGTACGAAGTTATCATTACCACAATAATGTCATAATGTTTGCTTTTCACATACTCCAGCACTTCAACACCTTGTATGTCAGGCAATTTATTATCGAGCAACAAAATTTCCGGCAGCTCACTGTCAATAATTTCGATTCCTGCCTTCCCGGTTCCGGCCTCCAGTACCTGGAAATCGATCTGCTCATCCATAAAAGGATAATCGACCTTGAAATTCTGCAGGATACGTTTTGTGCCTTCCCGGATACCCGGTTCGTCATCAATGATCAGGATTTTATAAGTAGCCATCGGTTAAAGTTTCAGAAGTTTTTTGATTTCACGCTGTAGCTGATCGACGCGGATTCCTTTATCAAGAAAAAGATCTGCATTGATCCACTGCGTGCTTTCGTCGGCATGTACATCGAACGTCATACCGGTTTCGGCGGTAACAGCAGTTGCAATAATAACGGGCACATCAGGATATTTCCGCTTGATTTTATAACTCAGGATAAATCCGCTGTCGTCGCTTTCCATCATCAGGTCAAGAATACAAAGATCCGGTTTGATTTCGAGAATTATTTTTTCCGCTTCAGCCTGGCTTTCAGCAGTAATTGTTTCGAAACCCATTTGCTCCACCTTCAAACGCATCTGGAATAAATAATCCATGTCATCGTCAACAATGAGTATTTTCTTTTTCATTTGTACCTTGAATTATTACCTCAAATTACAATCAATTTATTTTTATTTTAGTAAGAAGTCAAAATCAACACGATCCTAAGACTTTAACTTTTCACATTTCAATCTTCTAAACAAGCCGGTTCCTCGGAATGGTAATAGTAAATGTCGTTCCCGTTGGCCCTGAGGCCTGATCAATGTTCGATTTTACGGTAACATCTCCTTTATGCATTTTAACAATCCCGTAAATAATCGGTAATCCCAGGCCGGTTCCTTTTCCAAGACCCTTGGTAGTAAAGAATGGAGTGAACAGTTTATCCATATTTTCAGGCTGTATTCCTGTACCGTTATCGGTTATGTTCATGGTTAGCTGATCACTGGTATCTACTAAATCGAAAGCAATTTCACCATGCTCAGGCATGGCTTCGACAGCATTTTTAAGTAGGTTGGTCAAAACCTGGGTCATCTGGTCATAGTCTAGATTAGCAACAGGATCAGTGATTTTGATATTCAATTTTACTTTTATTCCTTCAGGGATAATAACAGAATCAATGCTGTGCCTGGCGAGTTTTACAACATCTGTTGCGGTAATATTAACCTGGTTTTTACGAGCAAAATTCAGCAGTCCGCCAACGATTTTACGGCAACGGTCAGCCTGTTCAACAATAAGATCAATATCCTGAAGCATCGGGCTATCGGATGGCAATTCCTCTTTCAGAATATTGCTATACATGGTAATTACACCCAATGGATTATTGAGTTCGTGGGCAATGCCTGCCGAAAGTTGTCCCATGCCTGCAAGTTTTTCCGAATGGCGTAGCGCTTCCTGCACATTTGCCAGTTTTTCTTTCGAGATATTGAGTTCACGAATGTATTTATGAAGTTTTTCGATGGAATACGGCAGGCACATTTCAGTTTCGGCCAACCCATTTATTATGGCAATAGCATGTTCCTCGCACGAATCGTAACCGCATGCACCACAATTCAGGTGGTCCTGCTGGCTGTATTTGCCCATTTTGTATAAGATGTCTTTGATCTGTTCGTTTGGCGGACGAACCGAGGTCATGTCCCTCGACTGGAAGGTTCTTGAAAGA
>CAIWMA010000303.1 GCA_903913645.1 uncultured Bacteroidales bacterium
AGGTGTTAGTTCCCCTGTAAGCTGGAAGATCAGCATTCCCGAAGCCCTGCAGGCTGTTACTTATCGCATTACTGCTACGGCAGGATCTTTCAGTGATGGGGAAGAAGCTGCCATGCCTGTTCTCACCAATCGTATGCTGGTGACCGAATCCATGCCATTGCCTGTAAACGGAATGCAACAGAAGAAATTTACTTTCGATAAACTGATAAATTCTGGAAAGCCCGGCTCAACGACTCGGAATTACAGGCTAACACTTGAATATACTTCGAACCCGGCATGGTATGCAGTTCAGGCTCTGCCATACCTGATGGAATACCCGTACGAATGTGCCGAACAGCTTTTCAGCCGGTATTATGCCAACAGCCTGGCAACGCATATTGCCAACAGCGATCCAAAAATTAAACGCATTTTCGAAAGCTGGAAGAACATTACACCTGACGCGCTGAAATCGAATCTCGAAAAGAATGAGGAACTGAAATCGGTATTACTACAGGAAAGTCCCTGGGTACGGGAAGCAACGAACGAAAGTGAGCGCAAACAACGCATTGCCTTGCTTTTTGATCTGAACCGTATGGCTTCGGAACAAACTTCGGCGATGAAAAAACTGCGCGATATGCAGAATCCAAATGGTGGATGGCCATGGTTCCAGGGAATGCCCGAAAGCCGCTACATCACACAGCTTATCGTTTCCGGGCTTGGACACCTTTACTTACTGGAAGTTCTGGATCCGGTCGGGAATTCTGAGATACACGATATGCTTCAGAAAGCTGTAGGATTCCTCGACGAAACTGTTAAAACCGATTTTGAGAAGCTCAAAAAGAACGATAAAGACTACCTTAAAAACAATCACCTGGGATACGAAGAAATACAGTATTTGTATGCCCGTACTTATTTCCTGGCTGATTTCCCTATCGGAAAGGATAACACAGAAGTACTGGAATATTTTAAAATCCAATCTAAAAAATACTGGAAGTCGCAGAACAATTATATGAAAGCAATGATCGCTTTATACCTCAACCGGATTGGCGATGAAAATACAGCCTCACTGATTATGCGTTCGCTGAAGGAAACCGCCCTGCATAACGAAGAAATGGGAATGTACTGGCGCAGTGAGCAACGCGGATGGAACTGGTACCAGGCTCCGGTTGAAACACAGGCTCTTTTGATTGAAGCCTTCGATGAGGTCAGCAATGATCAGAATTCTGTGGAAGAGATGAAAATGTGGTTGTTGAAACAGAAACAAACCCAGGACTGGAAAACCACCAAAGCTACGTCGGAAGCTGTTTATGCATTGTTGTTACGAGGCACTTCACTTCTGGCATCCGACAAGCAGGTTGAAATCACTTTAGGAAATGAAAAAGTTGATCCTTACAAACAGGATGGATCAAAACCGGAAGCAGGAACAGGTTATTTCAAAACCAGCTGGGACGCATCGGCGATAAAACCTGAAATGGGAAAAATTACCGTTACCAATCCGAATTCAACAGTTGCGTGGGGTTCTTTATACTGGCAGTATTTCGAACAGCTAGATAAAATCACACCTGCTAAAACTCCGCTCAGCCTGAGTAAAAAGCTATTCCGCGAAGTGAATACGCCAACCGGTCCCGTAATTGAACCGATCACAGAGAACACACCAGTAAAAGTTGGTGACAAAATTGTTGTTCGTGTTGAGCTTCGTGCCGACCGCGATATGGAGTATATCCATTTAAAGGATATGCGGGCATCGGCTTTCGAACCTTTGAATGTTCTTTCAGGATACCGCTACCAGGATGGACTTGGGTATTATGAATCTACAAGTGATGCATCGACAAACTTCTTTATCTCGTATTTACCGAAGGGAACTTATGTATTCGAATACAAACTGGTTGCGACGCAAAAAGGTGATTTTTCGAATGGGGTTACTTCCGTACAATGCATGTATGCGCCAGAGTTTTCGTCACATTCGGAAGGGATAAGGGTGAAAGTAGAGTAAAGGCTTATTTATATAAATCGTTTAAACAGGATTGCAAATCCCATACTCTGGGGGTGTGGATTAAAAATCCACACCAACTAAAGATTCTAAATCTTCACATGCTAGAAACAATACCCTGGCACCTCCATAACTTGACGGCATCCTTTCGGGTAACCCCGAAACACTGCCATCTCTTACTGGCAACCAATCGGGAACCCCCGAAAGACTGCCATCATCCGGTGGGGAGCTTTCGGGACGTCCCGATGCTATGCTGACGGGCGACGGGGCTATTTTCGGTATTTAACGAAGCAATAAAAGGCCAAATCGAACAATTTTATTGGCCTATGAAATATAAACAGGATTTAAAATCCTGAACTCCGGGGGTGCGGATTAAAAATCCGCACCAACTTAGATGGCTTTTTTCATGTTGACCTAAAACGAAATTTCAACCTGTTTGCTGCTGAAAATAGAAAGCGACAATCTAAACCCTACAGCCTGAAATCCCGAATTATTAAACCCACTGTAAACTCCAAAGTTATAAAGTTCATTTCCGATGCCATAACCCAGTTCAAGGTGATAGCCGTTTTCGGGAACAAATAAATAATTTGCCGAAAGGCTCTCGTTCCATAACCTGTTACGTACAATTGGCAGGCGTTTGAGCAACAGCATTGGGGTTTTATACATTACATGACTTTCAATATACCCTTTATCAGTACTGTTCGAATAATAATCCATCATCTGAAAAACAGGATAAATATTTTTAAGGCCTACCTCATAGGGTGAAGCTGCAAAATGGTTAAATTCGTTGAAATATATACTTCTTTTATTTACGAAATAACCGGCTTCGAAGTTGTACTGTATTGTTGAGCGTAAACCGGATTTTAACTTCTGATCAATACCAATTTTTATGAGATCAAAATCGGTTTCAAAACCGGGAGCCGGAATTCCCTTTTTGTAACCAATAAATATAGTCGGTGTGTTATTTAAACCAGAGCGGGGAATTTTAACACCATCCTTTATATAATAATAGGGGGCCGGTTTGTAGAATAAAGTCAAGTCTAACTGCAGATTGTGATGATCAGCCATTGTGTACGAAGCTGCATCTGGAATATTTGGTCTATAAGTTCTGCTTTTACTGTAAAAAATGGAAAAATCGGTATTATTTTCCTGAATTTTGTTATTTTCAGCAGTCAAAGACGACTGAAGATTTAGTTCGTGCGAAATACGGATACAATGGTTCAAAGTGATATAGTCCCTCAGATAGAAGCGGGAAATATTGTCGTGAAGTATAAGTGATGATACCAAGTTTTCCAATGCCATTGCCCCTTTCGGATTAAAATCGGTGCTTCCGGAACCGACTTTCAGATTGATAATCTGTTTTAACTTTCCGGAACCGGTAAAATTGATCCCGGCATCCCATACCAAAGCATTTCTTGAAAAAGCATATCCTGGCGAAAGAGAGATTGAATATAATCCCTGTTTCTTTACTTTTCTGAACAGCTCAAAATTCGTTTTATAAACCAAACCATCCACAGCATTAAAATTCAGTCCGAAAGGAAAAAGTAGTCCCTTACTCTTAAAATATTTGATGGTATCAGGTTCATAAAGGCCTCCCATTAATAGAACTTTGAGAAACTTTTTGTTTTTAGCCCTGTCTGCCCGGGTTGAGTCATTTCCATGTTTTGCATTTTCTATCTGAATTGAATCATAGGCCTTTGTGCTGATCTTTTCGACGGATGAAAGTGGTATCGGTCGCACCTTGTTCCAGTACAAAGTGTCACGGGTCCGGGCAGCGCTGTCAATTTGTGTTTTATATGTTTCGATAAATCTGTGGTCATTTTTCAGTGTATCCCTTCGGATAATTTCATTTTTATGAAGTAAAAGTTTCGAAGTTCTATTCGCCTGAGTGGTAGTCGGATTATTGATGGATGAAAGCTTCAGCAGTTGTTCATCTATTTTATTTACACGCGATTTGGTTTTATCGGATAAGATTTCCTTTTGACGGAGCAATTGCTCCAGGATCTTTTTATTTGCTTCAATGATCGGTTGGTTTACTTTCAATTTGTTGTATTTGATTGAAGTATAGTAGTTAATTACAGATTTATTGTCCATTATTTCTATATCGAGATTATATCGGTTGTTTACCGCTAACCATACTCCTTCATTCACTTCGGCAAATGTCTGGCTGATTTTTATAGTTGCTCCCAGTTGCGAGTTGATCGTTAAATCCATACTGTAAATGCACCAAAGTCCTTTAATCACATATAAATAGCCACTAACATACTGTGATCCATCACCTTTGGGAATAACTTTTATTTTATCAACCGACACATTCCCGTACTGATTTGTTCCCTCATAGTGATACCTGTAATATTCAAAAGCGCCGGCAGTAATAGGTGACACAGCATTGCCGAACGATTTAGGTTGATACGTATTTTGCGTAATAAACCCAATGGCTCCCGATGAACTGCTTTGATTATTTCCCGGGAAAGTACTATGAAGAGATTTAACTTTCTGATTGATAATATTGGGTGATTCAAAATCGATTTCATTCACAGATTCCTCCAGATAAGTATCCCCTTCTTTAATTTGCTGTTCTTTCAACTGATCGCGTGCCATCCACTTAACCATAGCCGAAAGTTTCAGTATTTCCATGCTTCCCCTGATATAAACATCTGCATTGTACGACTTTGTTATGGATGCATTGTCAGGTGCCTTGCTTATCACATTCCGCATAATTTTATAGGCAGGGTCTTCACCGTTCGAAGTTATAACAACCTCATTGAGATCGTAAGCCATTGCGGGTAAAACAATATCTAAGTTTAGGGTGTTTTTATCAATAATGATATTCTGAATTACCGGTTTGTAACCCATGCATTGGAATGTGCAGGTATATTTCCCGGCAGGAAGTTTCAATTCGAATTCACCTTCCATATTGGCTGAAGTACCGTATGAAACTTCTTTAATATAAATAGTTGAGAAGGGTATCGGCTTCCTGTCTGAGTCCTTTATTGAACCTTTCAGAACTTGTCCGAAAAGGGTAGTGTTGAAACTAATAATGACTAATACTAAATATAGGTATCGCTGCATATGATGAAATATGAATCAAATATATCTAAAGATAATATCAACAATTTGTTGTTAACGAATTTTATGAGAAAACATAAGGAGTTATCAGATTCACGGAGTGACTTGGATTCTCCCCCCATATAAAAGTCAGGACTTCACATGGTGAAATCATGACTTTGGTTCAATCCGGAATTCAAAATTATATCGAAAACCGAATAAAACTATATAGAAACCTTTAAACTCAATTCTTTCAGCTGATCATCAGAAATGTGCGAAGGAGAATCGATCATCACATCACGGGCAGCGTTATTTTTAGGGAAAGCAATATAATCGCGTATGGATTCGCTACCTCCAAAAAGGGAGCATAAACGGTCGAAACCGAAAGCAATTCCTCCGTGTGGCGGTGCACCGAATTCGAAAGCATTCATCAGGAAACCAAACTGAGCCTGCGCATCTTCCTCGCTGAAACCAAGCAGTTGTAACATCTTATGCTGCAATGGTTTGTTGTGAATACGGATGGATCCGCCACCCACTTCCACGCCGTTGATAACCATATCATACGCATTGGCACGAACGGCTCCTGGATCGGTATCCAACAATGCGATATCTTCTGGTTTTGGTGAAGTGAACGGGTGATGCATGGCATAGAAACGCTGGCTGTCTTCGTCCCACTCGAGCAAAGGAAAATCATAAACCCATAGTGGTGAAAACGTTTCAGGATTTCGTAAGCCCAGACGTGTGCCCATTTCGAGGCGAAGATCATTTAGCGCTTTGCGAGTTTTGTGTGCTTTTCCGGCCAACACTAATATGAGGTCACCAGGTTTTGCATCAAATGCTTCGGCCCATTTTTTAAGTTCTTCAGGTGTGTAAAATTTATCGACCGACGATTTCAACGTTCCATCAGCAGCATAGCGGAGATATATCAATCCACCGGCTCCCACCTGTGGTTTCTTTACGAAATCGGTAAGTTCATCTAATTGCTTGCGTGTATATTCGGCGCATCCTTCGGCATTGATACCAACAACCAGTTCGGCATCGTCGAAAACTTTAAAGTCTTTGCCTTTAACTATATCCGAAAGTTCCGTGAATTTCATTCCGAATCGGGTATCAGGCTTGTCACTGCCATAGTATTTCATAGCATCAGCCCAGGTCATTCGTGGCAATTTTACAACATCAACGTTTTTAACTGTTTTGAAGAGATGCACGACGAGACCTTCAAATGTGTCGAAAATATCTTCTTGTGTAACGAACGACATTTCGCAGTCGATCTGGGTGAATTCCGGTTGGCGGTCCGCACGCAGGTCTTCGTCGCGGAAACATTTCACGATCTGGAAATAGCGGTCGAAACCGGCAACCATCAGCAATTGTTTAAAAGTTTGTGGCGACTGCGGCAAGGCATAAAATTCGCCTGGGTTTACGCGTGAAGGAACTACATAATCACGTGCACCTTCAGGAGTACTTTTTATCAGAACAGGCGTTTCAACCTCAATAAAGTTGAGACTGTCCATGTAATTCCGCGTCTGAAAGGCAAGGCGGTGGCGCAGCTCCATATTGCGTTTCACCGAATTGCGGCGAAGGTCGAGGTAACGGTATTTCATGCGGAGTTCATCGCCTCCGTCGGTATTATCTTCAATCGTAAAAGGAGGCGTTTTCGACTCATTCAGAATATCCAGTTTTTCAACTGTAATTTCTATATCACCGGTTGCCATTTTAGCATTCTTATTGCTGCGTTCCGATACTTTTCCTTCAACAAGGATTACAAATTCGCGTCCAAGTTTGCGTGCCTGATCGCACAAAATGGCGTGGGTTTCCATATTGAAAACCAGCTGTGTAATGCCGTAGCGGTCGCGCAGATCGACAAAAGTCATTCCTCCCAGGTCGCGCGAACGCTGAATCCAGCCGGTCAATACAACATTCTTGCCCACATGGGCCATATTCAGTTCTCCACAGGTATGTGTACGAAGCATAGTACTTTGATTTAATAAAGGCTGCAAAAGTAGGAATTTTTTAAACGGGAAAATTGTGGAAGTGATGGAAGTGATGTCACGACTCCGCCCGACCACCTTGTATCCCGGTGCCCGTGTGAAGCCAAGGGCACCATTTTTTAAGATTTGTTACTGAAAAGTCTATTCGTCATAATAAATTGAAAAATTATTTAACAACATTTTCACAAAAAGCGTTAAAACCAGCAGATGTTTTTGCTAAAACACTTGATTTCAGCACTTAAATTCATTACCTTTGCACACTTTTCTTAAAAACAATTTGAAATACATACTTTATGAAACTCTCACAATTCAGGTATCATTTGCCAAATGATCTGATTGCTCTTCACCCCGTTGAAAATCGTGATGAATCGCGTTTGATGGTACTCGACCGTAAAACGCAAACCATTGAACACAAAACCTTCAAGGATATACTTAATTATTTTGGAGAAGGAGATGTTTTTGTTCTGAATAATACCAAAGTTTTTCCTGCACTTTTATTAGGCGAAAAAGAAAAAACAGGCGCTAAAATCACCGTTTTTCTTCTCCGCGAACTCAATAGCGAAGCCCGTTTATGGGATGTATTGGTTGATCCGGCACGTAAAATACGTATCGGCAACAAACTTTATTTTGGTGATGATGATTCACTAGTTGCTGAAGTAATAGACAATACCACATCACGTGGACGCACACTCCGTTTTTTATTTGATGGCCCTTACAGCGAATTTAAACGTACTATCGAATCCTTAGGCCGCACTCCGCTTCCTGAAGAACTACAGCGTCTTCGTGATATTGTCCCTGACGATAAAGAGCGCTACCAGACCATTTATGCGAAAAATGAAGGCGCAGTTGCTGTTCCATCTGCTGGGCTGCATTTCAGCCGCGAACTAATGAAACGCCTTGAACTTCAAGGTGTTAATTTTGCCGAAGTAACTTTACACGCCGGCCTTGGCAACTTCCGCGCTATCGAT
>CAIWMA010000304.1 GCA_903913645.1 uncultured Bacteroidales bacterium
ACAACGTTGGGATTAAACAGGTCCTCGCTATCCCCGATTTTCCGGATCAGCGTGCCGATTTTTACCTCCGGATTATTGAAAAGCGAAACAATAAGATCGATTTGAGAAGGATCTATAAATGGCTCATCTCCCTGAATGTTTACAATTACATCATAAGGACAATGATTCATGAATGAAAGGTTTTCGACAACTTCACCAATACGTGAAGTTCCCGACATATGCGAACCGGAAGTCATCATTACTTCGCCGCCACAATCTTTCACATGATTAAAAATCCGCTCATCATCTGTAGATACGATTACCCGGTCTAATACTGTAGTTTTTAGCGTCTGTTCATACACACGCATGATCATGCTTTTTCCATCAATCATCACCAGCGGTTTACCTGGAAACCGGCTGGAAGCATATCGGGCAGGAATAACGCCTAAAGTACTTATTGCCATAAGAAATAAGATAATTAAATTTAATATTTAATAGGACCGTGCAAAAATCACACGTTGCTTCGAAGGCTTACCGGTGAAGATGCATTTGCCTTCCTCTAGTTTACCATTGATTGGAATGAGTCGGATCGTAGCTTTGGTTTCATCTTTAATGCGTTGTTCAGTTTCAGTGGTTCCATCCCAGTGAGCTGAAACAAACCCGCCTTTACCGTCCAGCAGAGCTACGAATTCTTCCCAGGTGTCGACTGTATTCGTATTTTCTTCACGAAAATCAAACGCTTTTTGATAAAGATTTTCCTGTATACTCTCGAGTAAATGGTTGATTTTATGTTCAATATCTGTGATTTGATATACCGCCTTCTCGAGGGTATCACGACGGGCAACTTCAACCGTACCATTTTCGAGGTCGCGAGGGCCTATGGCCAGGCGAACAGGAACACCTTTAAATTCGTACTCATTGAATTTCCAGCCTGGCTTCTGCGTATCACGATCGTCATATTTAACACTGATGCCGAGAGCTTTCAGTTTTTTGACTATACTACTAGCCGTTTCCGAAATTTGAGCAAGTTGCTCTTCATTTCTAAAAATTGGGATTATAACTACCTGTATAGGAGCAAGTTTTGGAGGAAGAACCAGTCCGTGATCATCGGAATGGGTCATAATAAGTGCTCCCATCAAGCGGGTCGAAACACCCCAGGATGTCGCCCATACATAATCAAGTTTATTCTCTTTGCTCAGGAATTGAACATCGAATGCTTTCGCAAAATTCTGTCCGAGGAAATGTGAAGTTCCGGCCTGCAATGCTTTGCCATCCTGCATTAGACCTTCTATACAATATGTTTCAACAGCGCCGGCAAAACGTTCGTTTGGGGATTTTACTCCTTTTAGCACAGGCATTGCCATCCATTTTTCGGCAAATTCAGCATAAACGTTTATCATTTTCTCCGTTTCCTCAATAGCTTCGGCTTCGGTGGCATGGGCAGTATGGCCTTCCTGCCACAAAAACTCAGTAGTACGCAAAAACAAACGGGTACGCATTTCCCAGCGTACAACATTAGCCCATTGATTTACTAGAATCGGCAAATCGCGGTACGATTGGATCCAGGTGCGATACGTATCCCAGATAATAGTTTCAGATGTTGGGCGAACTATAAGCTCTTCTTCAAGTTTTGCATCAGGATCAACAACAACTCCTTTTCCATCCGGCGACATTTTTAGCCTGTAATGAGTAACAACGGCACACTCTTTGGCAAAACCTTCAACATGCGAAGCTTCTTTACTAAAAAAAGATTTTGGAATAAAAAGCGGGAAATAAGCATTCTGATGTCCTGTTTCTTTAAACATATCATCAAGAACCCGCTGAATTTTCTCCCAGATAGCATAGCCATAAGGTTTAATAACCATACAGCCCCTAACAGCAGAATTATCAGCCAGTTCAGCCTTAATTACCAGTTCGTTATACCATTGGGAATAATTGTCTTCGCGTGTCGTAAAATCTTTTGCCATTTTGTAAATTGTGGTATGATAATTGTGTGTTTTAATGTACTAATAAGCTACAAAACTACAAAAAATATAGCTCTTGATCACAAAAATAAGCTTTGAATAACGCTTTAAACCTAAGGAGGTAATCATGAAATACACTTTAATCCTTGCAGCTATCATGTTGGTGATGTCGGCTTGCACTACACAATACATGGCATCCAATGAAGATGATGTTTATTATTCATCCAGAAACCAACCTCCCGCAACCAAACATACAATGGTTTTAAAATCGTCGGAAACGAATGCAAATGCATATAGCCAGAATGAGCAGGCTCCAGCTGAAGCAAACACAAATCCGGACACGACATATTATGCTCAGGAGCAGCAATATACAACGGATAATAACTCATATAACAACAATTATAATCAGGATGATTATTACGATTATGCCTATTCGGCCCGTATACGCAGGTTCTACAATCCATATGCATATAACAGCTACTACAACGATTATTACACCAATTCTTACTGGTATGACCCTAATCCATGGAACTACGGGGTAAGTATTTATATGGGTTACGACTGGTGGGGACCTTCGTTCTCATTTGGATTCGGATATCCTTATTACAGTTATGGATTCGGGTATGGATTTGGGTATCCTAGTTATGGATATGGCTATCCTTATTACGGATATGGCTGCGGTTACTATGACAATTATTACAACAGTTATGATCACAATTCAGCCTATTATGGACATCGCGGTTCCGTTGCCAGCGCTGGAAGTATAATTCGTTCAGACACAAAATCTTTTGGCGAAAAATATGAAGCCCGCGTTTCACCAAACGGAACAAATTCGAGTTCATCAGCAATCCGGAACAGTTCAGTTACAACAACCGGATTGCGGAGTGTTTCGGCTACTCAAATGAATAATGAAAGAACCGGCAATCAATCAAGTTCTTCTTTATCAAGAACTTCCACCACACCTCAGGACGCCAGAAGCGGATCCTCCACCAATACTGGCTCAGCTACACGGGTGCAGAACACAAGTACTAATGCAGACCGCAGCGGTTCTACAGGTACAACCTACCAGCGTCCAGCTAATAGCAATGCACAACCTCAACGCCAGTATCAGTACTCTTCACCGAACCGGACCAATCAGAATACCAACTCCCAATACCGCACAAACGCTAACAGTGAACGAGGTACCCAGACTTATACTTCCCCGGAATACAACCGTCCACGATCGGGCCAGGAATACACTTCACCAAAATACAGAAACTCACAACCATCAGGAAATGAGCCGAATAATAATACGAGGATAGCACCCCCGTCCAATAATTATTCT
The DNA here is from genome assembly GCA_903913645.1 of uncultured Bacteroidales bacterium. Lineage (GTDB taxonomy): Bacteria > Bacteroidota > Bacteroidia > Bacteroidales > UBA4417 > UBA4417. The sequence continues at coordinate 3,268 of CAIWMA010000304.1, forward strand.
CAGCCTGGCAACAACAACCGCACCTATACTCAACCTAATAATAACCGGCCAACCCGATCACAGGCAAATGAAAGTATACAAGTGCCGCGAAATAGCAACAACTCACAACCTTCCCGTTCAAATACGTATTCCGCTCCTCAACGCAGCAGCTCACCAGCTCCTTCACGATCGAGCGAAAGCTACTCGCCTTCGCGCAGTTCATCATCAGGTTCCAGTGGAAGCAGTTCTCCATCACGCAGTTCTTCCTCAGGCTCAAGTGGAAGTTCATCTTCAGGTTCAAGTAGTGGCTCATCATCAGGATCCGGCCACCGCAGGTAATTGCTGCGCTTTGCTAATTTGTTGAATTTTCTTAACGCCTGCAATTCCTGATAGTTTTCTGTGACTCCTTAAAGGTGGCAGGCTTTATTATGTCTAAATAAAAATTAAACAGCCATGAAAAAGACTTTTGTAATATTAATCTCAACATTCTTCTCTTTGGCACTATGTGCTCAAAATGAGAATGATGCACTTCGATACTCCCTTATAAATTATGGAGGCACAGCTCGTTTTGCCGGTTTGTCGGGGGCATATGGCGCAGTAGGTGCTGATTTCACAAGCCTCAGCCAGAATCCCGCAGGAATAGCACTTTACCGCAAATCGGAATTCACAATTACTCCTGTACTTTCTGCCAATAACACTACTTCCAATTACCTGAATCAATCGAATAATAATGCACGGACTACTGCATACCTTGGAAATGTGGGGTATGTATATTCACAAAATCTGAAAGGCCAGGCCGGACCACTTATGCAGCTTCAGTTTGGCTTTGGGATTAATCAGCTGGCAAGGTTCAGCAACTACATGACTGTTTCCGGATTTAATAACAGCAATTCTTTGCTGAATACTTATGTTGACGAAGCAAACAATACAACAGGTGCTTTTTCAAAAGATCTGGACGCCTTCGGCGCTGGTCTTGCCTATAAAGTTAACCTGATTTTCTATGATTCAACAAATATGCGATGGGCAGCAGATATGGAAAATGGCGGACTTGAACAGACAAAAACTGTTGAAACACGAGGCAGTACCAATGAAACAGTATTAAGTGCAGGAGCCAATATTTCGGACAAGTTATTTCTGGGAATAACATTCGCTTTCCCCTATATCAGGTATGAAGAAACAGCCAATTATTCTGAAAAAGACAAGACCGACTTAAACAGCTATTTTAATTCATTCAACCGTTATGAATACCTGAGCACAAGGGGTTCCGGATTTAATTTTAAAGCCGGTTTTATATACATGCCGGTTGAATTTCTCAGAATTGGAGGGGCAATACATACACCTACCAATTTTTACAATATGAGCGACAGTTATCATACAACAATGAGTTCATCTTTTACAGGTGAACAATACTCCGATAAATCACCTGATGGTTATTTCGAGTACGAATTAAAAACACCATTCAGGGCTATGGCAAACATAGCTGTAATACTGGGGAAATACGGATTAATAAGTGCTGATTACGAATACATTGATTATTCAAGTGCCATTTTACGGGCTCCTGATTACAGTTTTTCTTCTGAAAACAATGCCATTCGCTCGCAGTATACCACTGCCAATAATCTGAGGCTTGGAGCCGAAATAAAAGCAGGGATCGTAGCTTTCCGGGGAGGTTACAGTTTCTATGGAACACCCTTCAGGGACTCAGGAACTACCGGAGATCGTAACGGTTATTCGTTTGGGATTGGGGTAAGAGACAAAGGATATTTTGTGGATTTTTCCTATAACCACAGCAAATCTGAAGCCAATTATTACCTGTACAATACCGCACCGGTTTCAAAGAATCAGATACAAACGAATGCGTACAGCCTTTCAGTGGGATTCAGATTTTAATGTTAACGGAGGATAGCTGAAACACACATTTACTCATATTACCGAAATCCTGCTCCTGCAGGATTTTTTTTTGACATATTTCTCAGAATTATCATTTTCCGGCAAAATAAAATCTAACATATTGCATATCGGTTATTTAATTAAATTAGAAGGATTTCTAAAAACCTTATCGGTTGAAATTTGTTTAACTATTCATGAAAATCATTAAACTCATTTTAAACTAAGAAATGCAACTCAACATTCCCGATTCCCTCCAAAAACGTGTCCTGATAGCAGGAGGCGGATTTGCCGGTCTGAAATTAGCAACCAAACTAGCCAACAGTAATTTCCAGGTCGTACTTATCGACAAAAATAATTTCCACCAGTTTCAGCCTCTCTTTTACCAGGTAGCAACCGCCGGCCTCGAGCCAAGTGCCATTTCATTTCCATTGCGTAAAATATTCCAGAACTCGAAGAACGTATTTATCCGCGTGGCTGAAATTACTGGTATGAATTCTACAAACAAAGAAGTTATTACCACACTGGGCACAATTAACTATGATATTCTAATATTGGCGCTGGGTGTTGATACGAATTTCTTCGGAATGAAACATATTGCCCGGTATGCCATTCCTATGAAATCGGTTGCTGAAGCCTTGAGCCTGAGAAATAAAATATTGCAGAATTTCGAAGATGCGCTTGTTGAACCGGATGCTGAGAAAATAAAAGCGCTACTCAATATTGTGGTTGTTGGCGGAGGGCCCACAGGCGTTGAAGTTTCAGGCACACTGGCTGAAATGAAGAAATTCATACTCCCGAAAGACTATCCGGAAATTGATTTCAGCCAGATGAAAATATACATGGTTGAAGCAGGAAGCCGCATTTTGGCAGGAATGACTGAAAAATCGGCAAGCCATGCCGAAGGCTACCTTCAGAAACTGGGAGTAAATGTACTCTGTGATGCCCATGTGAGCGATTACGATGGCGAAATGGTCAGCATTAAGAATAATATTAAGATACCCGCCAAAACTCTTGTATGGGCGGCAGGTGTTTCCGGCAACCAAACTCAAGGGCTGAACCCGGAATTGTATACCGGTAGCAACCGCATCAGAGTAAACTCTTTTAACCAGGTAGAAGGATTTGATGATATTTATGCCATCGGTGATAATGCGTATATGGCTGAAGGAAAATATGCTAACGGGCACCCACAGATGGCACAACCAGCTATTCAACAGGCAAAACTTCTTGCACTTAACCTTAAACGCCAGGTAAAAAATGAGTCGATGAAACCTTATCATTATTTCAACAAAGGATCAATGGCAACCATAGGCCGTAACCTTGCTGTTGTAGAATTGCCCTTTATGCGGTTTTATGGATTTCTTGCCTGGCTCACATGGATGTTTGTTCACCTGATGGCGATTGTTGGCGTTAAAAACCGTTTGCTCGTATTTATTAACTGGTTCTGGAATTATGTCACCTACGATCAGTCGCTACGGCTTATACTTAAACCGTCAGCCAGGAAGGACGTTTAACGCGTTAAGGGGAAATAGTTAATAGTAATTTGGAAAGAAAAAGGGCAAACACAGAAAGAAGAAATATAAAATTTTAACTATCAAAAATATCAGGAAGCTGCATACGTAACGTTGTCATTTTCAAAATTTCAGCGCGTTGGAAATCGTTATAGACACTCCAGTTTGCAATTTCGTCGAGTTTACGGAAACAGCCTACGCATTTTCCTTTATGGTCAAGCGTGCAAACTCCACGGCAAGGCGATTTTACCTGGTTGTTGGTTTCCTCGTGAGTATGAAGCATATCCTGCATTTTACGAAGTAGAACGATTCATTTTGTAAAAAGTTCATATTGAATCTTAATTGGCACAAAGTAATCAAATATTTTTACACTATTGATGTATTCCTTTTTACTTCAACCTGAAAATAACGTACTTTTAACCTGCTAATAAAATACTATCTATGCTGGTTAAAACATTTGGTTGTGCTATTCAGGGTATCACGGCTACGGTTATTACCATTGAAGTAAATGTGGACCAGGGAATTCAGTTCTCCATGGTTGGTTTACCCGATAATGCAGTTAAGGAAAGCCATCAGCGCATCGAAGCCGCTTTGCTGAATATCGGATACAAGTTCCCCAGGAAAAAGATAATCATTAACATGGCTCCGGCCGATATCCGAAAAGAAGGCTCTTCCTATGATCTGCCAATAGCCATTGGATTACTGGCAGCCTCAGAACAACTGGTTTCAGAGGTACTGGACAAGTATATTATAATGGGCGAACTTTCGCTCGATGGCAGCCTTCAACCTATAAAAGGGGCTTTACCAATTGCCATCGAAGCCCGCGATAATGGATATAAGGGATTTATTCTTCCTTCGGCGAATGCCCGTGAAGCCGCCATAGTTAATGACCTGGAAGTGCATGGCATAGAAACGCTGAATGACGTTATTCAATTTCTTGAAGGCAGCCTTCATCTTGACCCCACAATTGTAAATACCCGTGAAGAATTTTACGCACACCTTGACAATTACGAATTCGACTTCAGCGATGTAAAAGGACAAGAAAATATAAAACGATCACTGGAAATTGCAGCTGCAGGCGGGCATAACGTAATTCTTATCGGTCCACCCGGTTCCGGTAAAACCATGCTTGCCAAACGCCTTCCATCCATTTTACCTCCGCTTAACCTACGCGAAGCGCTCGAAACCACTAAAATACATTCCGTTGCAGGCAAAATGGAACGAGAAACTGCCCTTATTAGTATCAGGCCATTCAGAAGTCCTCACCACACCATTTCTGACGTTGCCCTGGTCGGTGGAGGCGGAAATCCGCAACCGGGAGAAATTTCGCTGGCAAATAATGGTGTATTATTCCTCGATGAATTGCCCGAATTTAAACGCACCGTACTGGAAGTGCTTCGGCAGCCGTTAGAAGACAGGGTTATTACTATATCGAGAGCAAAATTCTCGGTCACTTACCCAGCGTCATTTATGTTAATTGCAGCCATGAACCCCTGTCCCTGTGGGTATTACAATCATCCGGAAAAAGATTGTGTTTGTGGTCCGGGTATAGTTCAGAAATACCTGAACAAAATTTCAGGCCCATTACTGGACCGCATAGATATTCATGTGGAAGTAGTTCCGGTTCCTTTCAGGGAACTAACCAGCTTGCGGCAATCGGAGAAAAGCACTTCCATCCGAGAAAGGGTTACCCGTGCGAGGCTTGTGCAGGAAGAACGATACAAGGAAAGCAAAAATATTCATTGCAATGCCCAGATGAGCAGCAAGATGCTGCGGCAGATTTGCATAATCACCGAAGAAGGCCATAACCTGCTTAAGACAGCGATGGAAAAACTGAGCTTATCGGCCAGGGCTTACGACCGCATACTGAAAGTTTCGCGTACTATTGCAGACCTTGATAATAGTCCTGATATTAAAACCGAGCATTTAGCTGAGGCGATTCATTATCGTAGCCTCGACAGGGAAACGTGGGGCGGATAATACAGGTTCCTATTTCAATGTTCAACGACTCAACTATTCGCTCATTCAATTGTTCAAATGTTGACTAGTTCACATTTGCTTTCAAAGAATATCAGAATAGATTTATTTCATTTCCTCATCCGTTTAACTTAAAATTTCATTTATAAATGCTACCTGAACTCATAAAAGCGTCAAAATTCAATAAAGACAATACCAACATCTACCTGGTTTCTGAGATAACGCATCTTCCCAAAAATGTTTTTGACGAAAAGGAAACCAAATATATTTCCAAAAGAATTCTCGAAAAAAATCAGGATACAGTCATACTGAATAAACTCGGGCATATTACGGTTGTTTGTCAGCTGAAATCAAAAGAGGAAAGCACGAAAGAAAAGTCACTCGAAAAATACCGGAAATCAGGCGATAGCCTGTTAAGTGTTCTTAGTGAGCATAAAACCGAAATGGTTTGTATTGTTGATTCAAGCCAGTTGATGAGCGAAACTTTGGCTTTTGCTGAAGGAATGGCATTAGGCAACTACCAGTTTTTAAAGTATCGTAAAGACCGTGAAGAAAAAGAGTCGACGCTAAAAAAGGTAGAAATTGCCAGCATTCACATCACGGAAAAAGATATTTCAGAACTCAATATTCTTTGTAAAGCAGTTTATACTTGTCGTTCACTGGTAAACGAACCGGTTTCGGCGCTCAATGCGGAGAAACTGGCACTGGATTTTGAAGTTATAGCGCACACAGCCGGTATAAAAATTGAAATCCTGAACAAGCAGAAAATTGAAGCACTGAAAATGGGCGGATTGCTTGCTGTAAACTTTGGAAGTATTGATCCTCCGACTTTCAGCATTATGGAATACAAACCTGAAAATGCTGTTAATTCGAAACCTATTGTATTTGTAGGCAAAGGGGTGGTTTATGATACCGGTGGACTGAGCCTGAAGCCCACTTCATCCATGGATACCATGAAATGTGATATGTCGGGTGCGGCTGCGGTTGCTTCCGCAATATCCGCTATTGCACTTGCTAAATTACCGGTTTATGTGGTTGCACTTGTTCCCGCAACCGACAATAGGCCTGATGGTAATGCTTACGTTCCGGGCGATATAATTACGATGATGGATGGAACAACAGTCGAAGTATTAAACACAGACGCCGAAGGCCGCCTGATTCTGGCTGACGCACTTACCTATGCAAAAAAATATGATCCTTTATTAGTAATAGATATCGCTACGCTAACCGGAGCGGCAGAAGCTGCTTTAGGACGGATTGGCATTGCAGGAATGCATAATAATGCTGAAAAATATTTTCCGCAACTGGTAAAATCAAGTTTCAATGTATGTGAGCGCATTGCAGAGTTTCCTTTCTGGGATGATTATGAAGAGTTGTTGAAATCGGAAATTGCTGACCTGAAAAACATAGGCGGTAAGTTTGCCGGGGCAATTACTGCCGGTAAGTTTTTACAGCATTTTACCGATTTCCCCTGGATTCACCTCGATATTGCAGGACCAGCCTTTCTTGATAAACGCGACAGTTACCGTACTGTAGGAGGAACAGGCGTTGGAGTAAGGCTACTGTTTGATTTTGTGAAAGAATTTGGGGGTTAGAATTTAGGGGCTGGGGATTAAAAAATCAGAGTTCAAATGCTTGCGGCGTTCAGCATTAATTTGTTCAACCCGAAATCATACATCCAACATCCGAAATTTTAAGCCTTTATCAGCCTGCGTGTTACGCCAGATGGATCATTTAATTCAAATTTAATCACTGCAAGCTCAGGCCCGTCATGAGCAGCATTGAGGGACAACGTCCGGTTTATATTTTGCTTCCATTCACCTGAAATTCGTGCCGACTCGTGAATATGTCCATGCATGGTGATATATGGTTGCTTTTCGTCAATAAGGTTTCGGATAGCCTTGCTCCCGACGTTCAACAAACCAGACGTCTTTTCAGATGAATTGTTTTGCAATTCGGCACAATCAAGCATTGTCTGAAATGGAGGCGAATGGAACAGGAACACACTGAAATGCATGCTGTCATCATTAGTCAGGAGTTGCAAATCATCCAGAATAGTATCATTTCCCGGATCATGTTCGGGTGGAACTGAATAATACCCATCAGCCGGCGCAATACAGCCCACCTCAATCTCTTTCGAAATATCAAATCTATCCCAGTCTTTTATCCTGAAAGGCGTTGGCGGTACACAGCCATATCCGTAAAAACGGTATTTGCCAATTATAACACACTTGTTGTGGAGGTTTCGCCAAAGATCCTCTTTCTCGCCTTCGACAAGTTTATCAAATACTATTTTTTGATCGTCGTTCCCCGGAATCAGGAATATATCGGGATAAGCACATTCTAGTTTTTCTTTTAATTCGTTGAACTTCCTGAGCATAAAATCTTTAACAAAATCACCTTCGCCATCTTTTATTTGGCCCGTCTGAAAACTTCTTTGAGGGAATAAATCACCTCCTATAAAAACGAAATCCGGCTTCTCCTTTTTTATTATTTTCAGGAGGGCTTCGTATCGGCTCATTTTGCCATGTAAATCGCTGACGAAAAAGCAGGTGTTCATTTTAGCAGTTTAGGTATAGGATGGGTTGACAGGATGAAAAAGTGAGGGGCGGCAAGGTGAAGGGCTACAAGGTGAGTGAACTAAAAAAAGAGGAAAATGTGTAATAAAACACATATTTTAATAACTTATTGAGGCCTAAAAGAAGCGAATCAAAAGTTATTGCCATATTTCTTTAAAACAAAAGTAACAATTTGATACTTAAAAATGCAAAATGCAGTCAAAAGCTTATCTTTGCAGCTAAGGAAATAATAAGGCAAAGCATGATCCGAACTTCTGAAAATGAAAACCGCATTGTTGTCGGCATTACTCATGGCGATATTAACAGCATAAGCTACGAGGTAATAATCAAGGCGTGCCTCGATCAGCGCATTACAGAGCTTTTTATTCCAATTGTTTACGGGACGTCCAAAGCTGCCTCGTATCATCGCAAGATGCTGAACATTCCCGATTTCAGTTTCAATATTATCCGTTCTGCCGATCAGGCTTCACAGAAAAAAGCGAACCTGATAAATCTATCGGATAAAGAAGTTAAAATTGACCTTGGCGAATCAACCACTGTCGCAGGAGAAATGGCTTTACTCTCAATAAATGCCGCGGTTGAAGATCTGAAAAAAGGATTAATTGATGTTTTGGTTACAGCCCCGGTTAACAAACACAATGTTCAGGATGCTGCCCAACAACCTTTTACCGGTCATACAGGATATTTAGCTGAAAAGTTTGGAGTTACTTCCTACCTTATGCTTATGGTTGGCGAAAATCTCCGGATTGGTGTTGTTACAGAACATATACCACTTGATCAGGTAGCAAAAACGATTACCACTGCACTTATCACCGACAAAATCAATATCCTTGAGGAGTCGTTGCGCAAGGATTTTAATATTCGTAAGCCCCGGATAGCATTACTGGGACTAAATCCACATGCTGGTGATAACGGTCTTATTGGGAAAGAGGAACTGGAAATTATCACACCTGCTATTCAGGCTGCCCAGCAAAAAGGCCAGCTTGTTTATGGCCCATACCCTGCCGATGGATTTTTTGCTTCATCAGGGTATAAGCAATTTGATGCTGTATTAGCCATGTACCATGATCAAGGGCTGATTCCATTCAAAACCCTGAACTTTGAAGACGGGGTTAATTTCACCGCCGGACTTCCCTATGTGCGTACCTCACCCGCTCACGGAACTGCTTTTGATATTGCCGGTAAAGACCAGGCTTCATCAGATTCAATGAGAGCTGCAACTTATCTTGCCTGCGAAATATTTAAAAACCGAATGGAATGGGCTGACCTCAACAAAAATCCTTTAGGGTTCAGTAAAAAAGAAAAAGAGTATTAAAAAAGGGATTGGGAGTTTGGGTTTAGGGGTTAGGGATTACAACGAAAGCAAAAATTCTGATAACAATATATCCTAACTAAATCGCAAATAAAGCTATTTGAAAGATCATTAAAATCAAAGATTGGCTTCTAATTATCTATCAAAATATCAGGTAAGTTTTATTTCGGATGCTGCATGACTTTTGTCTCCTGGCTTCCAACAACATTAATAGTTTCATTAAAATAATTTTGCGCAACATAGTATTTTGAATAATGAGTAAATCTGAATATTCGATCAGTGAAATAACCCGGATTGTTAAGGGGGAATTGATCCTTGCAAGTGATACGAATACCATGATCAGCGAATTGGCAATAGACAGCCGCAGGTTAATTGTACCTGAAGTGAGTTTGTTTTTCGCATTGACTAGTAAACGGAACGACGGACATAAATATATTGAGGAGCTTTACGAAAAGGGCGTCCGGAATTTTGTCGTCGAAAATGAACCATCAAACCTGCTTTTACTTTATAATACAAATATAATTAAAGTTAAAAGCACCTTAGCTGCTTTACAGGTTTTAGCTGCTGCTCACCGCAAGCAATTTATCATCCCCGTAATAGGTATCACTGGCAGTAATGGGAAAACCATTGTAAAGGAATGGCTTTATCAGCTCCTGAATGAGAGCCACAACATTGTTCGCAGCCCAAAGAGCTTTAATTCTCAAATAGGTGTGCCCTTGTCGGTATGGCAAATGCGTGAGGATCATGATCTTGCAATTTTCGAAGCTGGTATTTCAGAACAGGACGAAATGGATCATCTGCAGCCTATTGTTCAACCGACTATCGGAATATTTACCAATATCGGTCATGCACATGATGAGAATTTCATAAACCGTACACAGAAAGCCGGCGAAAAACTCAAGTTGTTTACAAAAGTAAAAAAACTGGTGTATTGCATTGACCAGAAAGAACTTCAGGAAGGTATCATTAAGACAGGCTTGCTCAAAAATATTGAAACCTTTACATGGAGCCGCAAAGCAACGGCTGATCTCCAGATAACCTCGGTTCACCCGGATTTGCATTTTACTGAACTCACTGCTATTTATAAAGAAAATGAAATCAGCATTGGGATTCCTTTTACGGATGAAGCTTCAATTGAAAACGCCATTCATTGCTGGGCTACCATGCTTTTGCTGGGTTACAACAATACGCTGATAACCAAACGAATGCGCACCTTGCAACCCTTGGCTATGCGCCTCGAAATGAAAGCAGGAATAAACAACTGCACACTTATCAACGACAGTTATAGCAACGATATAGATTCACTTTCGATAGCACTCGATTTTCTGAATCAGCAGAAACAACACCGGCGGAAAACAGTTATTCTTTCGGACATCCTTCAAAGCGGCCGAAGCGACAGCCATTTGTATAATGAAGTTAGTGAATTGCTGAACCTGAAACAGGTTGACCGTTTAATCGGGATTGGAAAAGGAATTAGCAGGCATTCGACGCTTTTCAAAATGGATAAAGAATTCTTCACTACTACCGAGGAATTTCTTGATTCCTACTCAGTCAACGCATTTGCAAACGAAAGCATTTTACTCAAAGGCGCCCGGGTTTTTGGCTTCGAGCGAATTACCGAATCATTGCAACAGAAAACACATGAAACTGTGCTTGAAATCAATCTCAACGCACTGGTTCACAACCTTAACTATTACCGTTCCATGTTAAATCCCGGAGTGAAGGTAATGGCCATGGTTAAAGCTTTTTCGTATGGAAGCGGCAGTTATGAGATAGCAAATATACTTCAGTTTCACCAGGTTGATTACCTTACTGTAGCTTATGCCGACGAAGGCGTTGAACTTCGCAAGGCCGGCATAAAGTTACCTATTATGGTCATGAATCCGGATGAGGAGAGTTTTGATGCCATAATAAAATATCAGCTGGAACCCGAAATATATAGTTTCAGGGTTTTGAAGATGTTGGAAGCGGCGATTTTGAGGATGACAACAAACTCTCAACCGGTAGGCGTTCATATTAAAATCGACACAGGTATGCACCGCCTCGGATTCGATCCAACTGAAGTTGATGAACTGATTAACCAGATTAAAGGACGGGTACCCATCACGGTTAAATCTGTATTTTCGCATCTGGCAGGATCCGATTCTGAAACTAATGATGACTTTACACGTCACCAGATTAGTCTTTTCCGAATGATTTCTGAACGGATAAGTATTGAATTCGACTATCCCATCCTAAGGCATATAGCAAATACTGCAGCTATTACGCGGTTTCCTGAAGCATGTTTTGACATGGTACGCCTTGGAATAGGGCTGTACGGAATTGCACCTAACCCCGAAGAGCAGGATAAACTTGAAAACGTAAGTACGCTCCGCTCAGTTATTTCCCAGATTAAACATATTTCGCCTGGCGAAACAGTAGGATATAACCGCCGCTACAAAGCTAAAGTTGAAACAATTATTGCAATTGTACCTATTGGATATGCCGATGGACTAAGCAGGGCTTTGAGCAATGGCATAGGCCATTTGAAAGTAGGAGGAAAATTTGCGCCTATTGTTGGCAGTATCTGTATGGATATGACAATGATAGATATTACCTGTATTAAAGCACATGAGGGAGACGAAGTAATAATTTTCGGCAAGGACTTGCCAATTACCCGTTTAGCTGACGAAATGGGTTCAATACCATACGAAATCTTAACAGGTATTTCGCAACGGGTAAAACGGGTTTATTTTCAGGAATAATGATACAAAAACACAGCGAATTTAAAAGGTGAAACTGAATGAAGTTGATAAGAATTATCAAACTTGCCGGATTTAAAACTTGCACCCCTTAATTGCAGATGAAAAAGCTTTTCCTTTTTGTAGCAACAGGGATATTACTGTCAGCCTGCTTAAACGCCGGCAGTGATTCGAATCCAGGCAGCAGTAGCAAGCCAAAGGAAATTGTAATCACAAACGACCTGGAAAATGCAAGAGGAATGGTTCCATCATGGCTAAATGAAAACCATGTAATCAACATGAGTGAACCGCCGGCTCATTCGGGGACTTTTGCCTGTATATCAAACGATACAACCGAATACAGTTATACATACAGGGAAATACTGAAAAATATTAACGGCAAAGTTCCAAGGGTGGCTACTTTCAGTGGATGGGTTTATACTACAGTTTCAAATCCAAATTTCGCCATCATTTGTTCAACCGATGAAAAAGGGTCTCCGTATGATTGGAAAGCTTATCCTTTGGATAAAGAACTTTCAATAACCGGAAAATGGGTAGAGTTTTCTGCAACTTTTTACTTTGAGGATAAACCTTTAAAACCTGAGCATGAAATATGGCTTTATGCATGGAACCAGAGTAAAAAGAATGTTTACATTGACGACCTGAAAATCACTTTTACATATTAATACAAAAACAAGAGATAAAGCTAAAATCAACAAATTTCCCATTTCGCTATCGCTGAATCAAGACCCAACCTACAGATATGAAACTTTCAATACTTATTCCAGCATATAACGAGGGGTCCACTATCTTCAATATTCTTCAACGGGTCAGCCATGTCGAACTGATACAAGAAATTGAAAAAGAGGTGATTGTAGTTAATGATTGTTCAAATGACAATACAGAATCAGAAATATTGCGCTTCCGGAGCGAAAACCCGAAAATTCAGATCTACTCTCAGAAGCATGACAGAAACCTTGGAAAAGGCGCAGCTCTCCGAACAGGCATTCAGGTGGCTTCCGGAGATTTTATAGTTATTCAGGATGCTGACCTTGAGTATGATCCGAATGAATTCAATTTGCTGTTAAAACCTGTACTGGATGGATTTGCTGATGTAGTGTACGGAAGCAGGTTTGTTGGGGGAAAACCTCACCGCGTCTTGTTTTTCCTTCACTCTATTGGTAACAGGATGCTTACTTTTCTGTCGAACCTGTTTACAAATATCAACCTTACCGATATGGAATCCTGTTACAAACTATTCAGAGCGGAAGTTATAAAAGGTGTTAAACTTAAAGAAAGCCGCTTCGGTTTTGAACCGGAAGTTACAGCAAAAATCAGCCGGATTAAGAATATACGGATTTATGAGGTCGGCATATCCTATTATGGCCGTACGTATGCCGAAGGTAAAAAGATCAAGTGGAAAGATGGATTCTGGGCGCTTTATTGTGTACTGAAATACAACATATTCTCAAGGTAATCACTCCGATGACATCCCGAATAACTTACAACAGCCTGAAATATTTAATAGCTTCGCCAAATACTAGTCTTAAATATGCAACTTATCTAACGGCAATTTTCGGGCATGAAATCCTTAAATAAATATATTGCACCTACAGTTCTGCTCATTATAGCTATTCTGCTTATTGTACTCCAATGGTTATCAACCGGCATCAGTGGCGAAACAGATTCCGTTACTCATTACCAGATGGCAAGGTATGCGTTTAAGCATCCTGAGTACTTTCTAAATCACTGGGGAAAACCTTTATTCACTATTCTTTCTTCGCCACTTGCGCAGTTTGGATATACCGGTTCTGTAGCATTTAACCTGATATGTGGTTTGCTGAGCGCATGGTTTGCGTACCTGATAGCTAAACGCATGGAACACCGATATGCCTGGGTTGCCATTGTTTTTACCATTTTTACGCCGGTTTACCTGTTTATTATGTTTTCCAGCCTGACAGAAATCCTTTTCAGCCTGGTGCTGATTTCGGCGATCTATTTGTTTATAAGCAAGCGTTTTATCTGGTCAGCGATTATAATTTCGCTGATTCCGTTTGCACGGACTGAGGGTATGATGTACATCATTTTGTTTATCCCTGCCTTTGCCTGGATGAAGCAATATAAATCCCTGCCTTTCCTGCTCACAGGATTTATAGTTTTCAGCATTGCCGGATGGCCGCTGTATCACGACCTGCTTTGGTTTTTCACAAAAATGCCATACAGCAGCAGTGGATCAGAATTATATGGAAGCGGTTCGTTCTGGTATTATTTCCGAAAGATGGATTACATCCTGAAATACCCACTTTTACTGCTTTCAATTACAGGACTTATTTTTATCGTGGCGAACATAAAAAAAGGATTGAACAACCTTCGCGATATTAAATATATAACACTTTATTTCCTGATAATTCCTTGTTTCTTCGCATTTATTCTTGTCCAAAGCTTTATGTGGTGGCGGGGACTAATGGGTGTATTAGCGTCCACCCGATTTATGGCTTGCATATTGCCTTTAAGTGCGATCATTGCTTTAACGGGTTTCGAATGGGTGATGGCAAAATTTACAGCCAATAGAACACTTCATGTTCTTTCGGGGATTCTTATACTTTCACTGGTGGTATACCAGCCTTTTAGGTATGGGATTCTTCCGACAAAAATCGCCAGGAATTTTGCAGTTATGGAAAAACTTGCGAACTGGCTCAAAACTTCTCCTTACCACGAATGCAGGGTTATTTACACCGATCCAATGTTCCCACACTATATGGACATCGATCCGTTCGATCAGCTAAAATGTTTTAAAATTTATAATTACCAGAATACCGATCCGTCATCTCTGCTTAAACCAGGCGAATTGCTGGTCTGGGATGCCCAGTTTGCCGGGTTCGAGGGCCTTCTACCATTCGATACGCTTGTAAAAAATAATAACCTGAAACTTCTGAAGGTTTTCACGCCCGAAGAAGATTTCACCATCATAGGTGGTGGAAAATATAAGGTAGCAGTATTTATAAAGTAGCCCCCAAAGACTCAGATAT
>CAIWMA010000305.1 GCA_903913645.1 uncultured Bacteroidales bacterium
ATTTCATTATCAATCCTTCAATAGTTGGAGATTTAACTTTTGTAGATGCCTGGCACGATTGTATGTATGGCCGGATTAAAAGCAGCTGGAAACGAGAGAAAGGGAAATTAACACTGAATGTTACTATCCCTGCAAATACCACAGCAACCATTTATCTTCCATCTCAATCCGGATCCGGTATTACTGAATCGGGAATTCCTGTCGAAAAAGCATCTGATATTCAATATATAGGAGTAAAAAGCGGGAAAGCCATTTTTAACTGTGGTTCCGGGAATTACTCTTTTCAAGCAAATATGTAACATTGTATGGAAGTGAAAAATACATTGTGGGCTTTTTTAATCCTTTTAATTGGTGGCTTTGGTTGTACAACTCAAAAACAACAAGAAAGAGAGACTGATACCATTCAGCTTATCAACCCATCCGAGGTTCAGGTTCGGGGAGAATTAAATACCCGCTTAATGAAAAATTTCGACCGGTTGGAAGAAGAAATTTATCAGCCGGGTAATGTTTTTATGACAGAGGAAGCCAGCAGTTGGTGGCCGGGTGACAAAGAAGGAAGGACAATTCTGGCTCTGACCAAACTTGCCCAGGCTACCGGAAGAACACCCAAATACCTTGATGCCATATTAAAAATGTTTCCCGAAAAAGTAAATGAAAAGGGATATTTTGGAACTATGTATCCTGAGGGTGTAATCGATGAACAGCAACTTTCATCGCACGGCTGGGTGCTCAGAGGACTTTGTGAATACTACATTTGGAAAAAAGACCCGGCAGTGCTTGGTTACATCAACCGTATAATTGACAATCTGGTGCTCCCAACAAAAGGCTATCACCAAAACTACCCGATTGATCCAACCAAAAGAGAACACGGTGGTCACGAAAGCGGGAACCGGATCAATAAAAAAGTAGGAAACTGGATTCTCTCAACAGATATTGGCTGTGATTTCATTTTCATGGATGGTGTAGTTCAGGCATACCAGGTTACAAAACGAAAAGAAATGATACCGCTGATCGATGAAATGATTGAGGTTTTCAGAAAGACAGACCTGGTTCAAATTAAAGCTCAGACACATGCCACGCTTACCGGGCTCAGGGCTTTGGTGCGCTACTACCAGGTAACCGGCGACAGTTCACTCATAAAAACCGTTGAAAAAGACTTTGATCTTTACCGGAAATTAGCCCGCACCGAAAACTATGCAAATTACAACTGGTTTGGCCGCCCCGAGTGGACAGAGCCTTGTGCAGTTGTTGATTCCTATATGTTATCGTCACAGCTTTGGCAAATCACCGGAAAACCTGAATATGCCGAAGATGCCCAGCTGATTTATTACAATGCTCTCGGCTTTGGGCAACGTGCAAACGGAGGTTTTGGTACTGATAACTGTTCGGGAGCAAACTCTGTGTTTTTACACCCTGATACGTATGAGGCTTACTGGTGTTGTACCATGCGTGGCGGCAAAGGGCTGGCCTACATTGCCCAAAACTTGTTTTTCAAGGGCAATCAATCGATTTATATTCCATCTTTCGAAAATGCCTCTGTAAACATTAAATTTGAAAATGCCTCCATTTTATTGGATGAAACCACGGACTACCCTTTCGGAAATGAAGTAATTTTCAGTGTCAAAGAAACGAATTTAAGTTTCGCTCCAGGAATTAAACTCCTTGCTCCTGAATGGATTCAGAATCCTGAAGTGTTCATCAACGGGAAAAAAATACAAACAAATTTAGAAAATGGATTGATCTGTTTTACGGAAAAACTAAATAAAGGTGATCAGATCAGCTACCGTTTTGAGTTAAAATCAGGAGCAGAAAAACTTGAAAACCCCAATAGCTTGACCGGATATCATAAATATTTTTATGGCCCGCTCATTCTTGGACATAAGGGAAAAGAAGAAATCCAACTTTCACAGAAAGCAGAATTCGAATTGAAGGGGAACAAAACATTTGGACTAAAAAATGATACCCTGCATTTTATCCCGGTTTATCATCTTTTAAATCCAGAGGTTAAAAAAGAAACGGGTTACCAGGTTCAATTGCTCTTTAAAAATAAATAAATTTTAAATATCTGATTATGAAACCAGTATATCTTTTGATTTTTATAATTAGTATGTTTTGTGCCAGACAAACGTCCGGGCAATGCACTTATGCTAATCCAATAGCAGCTGGTGATTCTCCGGATCCGTATGTCATGTATAAAGATGGTTTCTATTATGGCTGTCACACAACCGGCGGAGATGTCAGAATCTATAAATCGGCCACGCTTCAAAATATATTTAATGGAGCATCGCAAAGCGTTTGGGGCGGAAAACCAGATATATGGGCACCAGAATTTCATTACCTGAATGGGAAATGGTATATTTATACCTGCTATAATACCGGAAGTTATTGGATGAATACTATTGTCCTCGAAGGCAATTCGCAAGATCCGCTTGGAAGTTACACCCTTAAATCACAACTTTCAGCATTAAGCAATACTATTGATGCCAGCGTTTGGCAAGATCCTGCCGACAAACAGATTTATCTGGTTTATTCGAAAATGGATGGCATTGCCGGTCAGGAGATTTGGATGAGCAAAATGAGTAATCCGTATACGCTGGAAGGTAGTCCGGTACGCTTATCGTATCCTATGTACAGTTGGGAAAAACAGTCAGGAAACGTAAACGAAGGCCCTGCTTTTCTTGTGCATGGCAGTAAGTTACACATTGTATTTTCAGCCAGTCAGTGCCATTACGAAAATTATTGTCTTGGAATGCTGACTGCCGAAATCGGAGTCAACTACATGGATCCGGCATCCTGGAGCAAAAGTACACAGCCTGTTTTTCAGAAATTTCCTGCCAACAATGTTTATGCTGTCGGACATCATTCGTGCGTGCAAACTCCAAAAGGAGAATGGTGGTTGGTTTATCATGCCAAAAACGAATCCATTAAAAATTCACCAAATACTCCCAGAGATGCCCGGATGCAGGAGTTTACCTTTGTGGATGATTATCCTGTTTTTGGAATTCCGGTTGCCTCAGGAGATCCGAGTGCTTGCCCGGATAGTGTTAATGATGCTTGTTCGCGTCACCTTAGCTATACAAATCCTGTCATTCGGAGCAATTCGGCTGATCCCGGTATTTATTTCCATCAGGAAGATGGATATTACTACGTTTATAATACCAACCGCCAAACTTCACGGTCAAAAGACCTGGTCAACTGGGAACCTTTGGCAAATATACTGGCAGCACCAGGCGATCCGGAAAAAACCTGGGCACCGGAAGTGTTTAAAAGGAAAGCTGATGGATTATTGTATATGGTTTATACTCAGGATACCCGTTTATACATTGCCCGATCGTCTTCACCGGGAGGATCATTCGACTATTATGCAGGCCCTCTCCTTAACAGGTGGTCGCTTGATCCGCACTACTTTCAGGATGATGATGGTAAAGAATACCTCTATTGGGGTGAAGGTGGATGTGACGGCACTGCCGGTATTTGGGTCTGCGAACTGGCAAGTGATTTGAAAAGCATAATCAATCCGCAACATTGCTTTGGCAATGGCAATAAACCTGAAGCATGGATAACCGAATGTGTAAGAGAAGCCCCGCAAATGCTTAAGCAAAAGGGTACTTATTATTTGGTTTATTCAGGAAATGGAACAGGTGTCAATTATGGTCTTGGTTATGCAACCGCTCCCTCCCCAACCGGACCCTGGACAATAAACCCAGGAAACCCGATTTTATGGGATGGTAAAACCGGCCCTGGCCATTGCAGCTTCACCTATTCTCCTGACGGAAAACAAATGTTCGTTGTTTACCATCAGTCTGATAATTCAATACGTTGCACTTCGGTTGATCGTGCTGAATTTGTTGCTAATGGTAACAACCCAGATAAGCTTGTGATACATTATACCCAAAAGAACCTGCAATCATACCCATTTTGTCCTGCCCTTTTTGCAGTACCAACATGTACGGATATTCAAATGCCTTTCAAAAAGAATGAGATACCCGGGACAATTGAAGCCGAAGACTTTGATTCAGGCTGTCCCGGCGATGCGTATTACTTCACCGGGCTGACTAGCAACGGAGGTAATTATCGGAATACTCTGGTGAACATTGATACCACAGAGGATATTGACGGAGGATTTGAAGTAAAAGGGCTTACCACCGGCGATTGGCTCGAATACACTGTTGAGGTTTTAAATACAGGTTTTGTCTACGCTAATATTCGGGTATCAGCAATAACAGACAATAACAAATTTCAGATTGAAGTCGACGGAAGTAACAAATCCGGGCTGCTTTCATTCAATAACACTGGCGGGGAACAAAATTGGACAACCATTACTAAAAGATTATACCTGATTGCCGGATCTCATACTCTGCGCTTGTACATTGTCAATTCCTCTGGTAAATTAAACATTAACAAGCTTAGCTTTTTGCTGACAACGGATACTGAAAAAAAAAAGATCAGGGACGAAGTAATTAAGATATTTCCAAATCCGGCAACCAACCGGATCACTATTTTCAGCGGCCAGTTAATAGTTAATAAAATACAGATTACTGACGAAGCCGGAAAAATAGTTTTTATAAGTAATGAAAAATTTGAAGGTAACACTAACATTGACATTAGCAGGTTTCCATGCGGAATCTATTTTATTCAATTTGATTCAGAGCACGAAATAAGTCATAAAAAAATCATTATTCATTAATAGTTTTATGCCGGGGAAATAGATTATAAAATCGTAAATGAGAAACAAATCAATTTTAAATTTAACTTTATTATGAAAGCGAAACATTTTATTCAAGCGGGAGTTTTTATCCTTTCTTCATTCTTTTTTACACTCAATATCTTTGCATGCAAAGTATTGGTTGACCTGAATACCTTTAAAAAAACCAACATCAATTCTGTTTCAACACTCAAATGCGATGGCGTTTGGGCAATACTTGTCAACAGCGATTTATCCAACAACGAGTGGACGGGTGTTTACAAAACTCTGGGAACGGGTTGGAATGTATCGGAAGATAATCCCGGAAGTCATTCTGATTATGACCGCATTAAAACAGTTGCAGGGTATGTTAATGCTGCAATGTGTTACAACGAAACTTTTGTTCCGCCAATTGTTGGCGCTACTCAGGGAATAGGAGGGACAATTCTTTCAGGGTCGGATATACAGCAACAATCAGCTACCCATGGCGGAAGTGTTATTGTACTGGCGCGGTCGTACGAAAATGATGGATGGTCAGCTGCTGTTGATGCGGCGCTGAATAATCCAATGGTCTCAGGAGTTGTTCTTGAATGTTACCCAAACAGGTCACCACTTTACCTGGATAGCTTAAGAGTTAAAGACTTAATTACAGCATGTTTGGCCAAAAACAAGAATTTTTATTTCCTCAGCCCTGGCTACCTCAACTATACTTCATACATGAAAGGGTATATTGATTTATTAATTAATGAAGGTATTGATTTTTCGGATGACAGGATTTTCCTTGTGGCAGCCAGTTACGATTATATTGCTCCTTTTATCGGTGGTGACGAATCGGTTGAAGGAGTCGTAAAATACTATTTATCAATCAAGGCAAGGTTTCCGGCACCTGAAAATACCAATCCCAGGCTCACCATAACAGGTACTCAAAATGATGGAGGCAATCTTACCGATAATACCATTCTTTATGATTTTGAAAAAGATTCTCAGGCATGGCTTAAAGGAGGAGCTAATATCGATACTGTATTTTCAAGTTCCGGCGGACAGGCCATTCCGCCTTTCTCCGGTAATTATTTGTGGCTCGAAACAAATGCGACAAACCATCCGACCGACTATCGTGCAACGCAGGTTTCAACAGCAAATTTAGATTTATCAAATAATGAACTCGTTGGCGCAGTCAGAACCTGGGGTGGTTTATCGGCTGACCCAACCGGTTTTTCACTTAAAGTAAAAGTGTGGGGGCAAACCGACAGCGATACTACATCGGCTACACAATACATTGGCAGCGATAATTGGACATACTTTTCTTTCAATGCCAGCAAGTGGCCTTCTGCCACGAACATCAGCCGTATTTGGATTGGAATTGCTTATAGTGGCACATATACAAGTGTAAGTAACTGGATTGGGAAAGCTGCCATTGATCAGATTGGTTTAAATTCATTGACCACTGGCGTCAACTCATACGCGAACAATAACCTCGGACTGAAGCAAAATTATCCAAATCCATTTGGCACTTCAACCACAATTTCTGTTAAGCTTGAAAAAACTGAAAATATGAGACTTGTGATTTTGGATATTTCGGGGAAATCCATTAAAAATCTGGCAGACCGGTCTTTTAATCCGGGCTCCTTTGACTTCACCTGGAATGGGACGGACGATTCAGGGAAACAGGTTCCGGATGGTATCTATATTTGCCGACAAAGCACTGATCATGCTCAACAAACAAGGACATTAATTTTAAAGAGATAAAGGCTGGAAAATCAGAGGGTTGCTAAGTATTTCCGGAAACAGTCAGCTACGCCAAATCAATATTTTAAGGGCTGGCAATAATAGATTTTTAGTTCGGTCATCTGGAACTTATATTGTGTCATTTTGTGCAAAATAAGAATCATTTCACATATTGATTCATTTTTTTTACAAAGTATCTTTACGGTTGTAAATTTCTGGAATTGGCCATGGAAAATAGTATCGACTGGTTCTGGTTTTCAGTCAACGGATGCTGAAAAGAGGAAGAGATCAGAAAAGCAAGAATTATATTGATCAAGCGGAATAAGCTGAATATAAATAGATAACTAAATTGTTTTACCAATAAATTAATTGACAACTAAAATGAAAGACGTACAAATCAATCAGGCATTTGAATATGCAAAAGCACGTTATGCTGACTTAGGCATCGATGTAGAAACAGCAATAAAACATTTGGATAAACTTCCAATCTCGCTGCATTGCTGGCAGGCAGATGATGTTACAGGTTTTGAAAATGGAGATGGTGAACTCACAGGTGGTATACAGGCAACCGGCAATTATCCGGGCAAAGCCAGGTCGATGGCTGAACTTCGTGCAGATATCGAAAAAGCAATGTCGTTAATTCCGGGAGAACACCGCGTAAATCTCCACGCTTTTTATGGCGATTTTGGAGGTGAAACCGTTGATCGTAATCAGATTGAGCCTAAACATTTCCAGAGCTGGATCGATTGGGCTAAAGCAAAAAATTATAAACTCGACTTCAACTGTACCTGTTTCTCACACGAAAAGTCGGCTGACGGATTCACATTATCGCACCCCGATCCTGCTATCCGTGAATTCTGGATCGACCACGTAATTCGTTGTCGTAAAATTGCTGAAGAAATGGGCCGTCAGCTGGATTCAAAATGTATGCACAACATCTGGATTCCAGACTCGTCGAAAGATTTGACTGTAGATCGTTTTCAATATCGTCAGAACCTGAAAGATTCACTGGATGCAATCTTTGAATATAAAACCAATGATGTATACATGAAAGACTGTATCGAAAGCAAGTTGTTCGGTATTGGTGGCGAAAGTTATACGGTTGGTTCACACGAATTTTATATGGGTTATGGCGTTCGCAATAATGTAGTTGTAACGCTCGACTCAGGTCACTTCCATCCAACCGAAGTTATTTCCGACAAAATTTCCTCTTTATTGCTTTTCCTTCCCGAAGTTATGCTGCACGTTAGCCGCGGCGTACGTTGGGATAGCGATCACGTGGTCATTCTGAGCGACGAACTGCAAGCCATTGCACAGGAAATTGTTCGTGCCAATGCAGTTGATAAAGTACATATCGGCCTGGATTATTTTGATGCTTCCATTAACAGGATCGGTGCTTATGTTATAGGTGTTCGGGCAACTCAGAAAGCCTTGTTGCAGGCATTACTCGAGCCGATTGCTCAACTTCGTGCTTACGAAGCAAAAGGACACAACTTTGAGCGTTTGGCTTTACTCGAAGAAGCTAAATCGTTGCCATGGGCTGCCGTATTCGATTACTATTGTATGAAAAAAGGCGTTGTAGCCGGTGAAGCTTTCATTGCTGTTATCCAGCAATACGAAAAGGATGTAACCAGCAAACGTTAATTTTAATACAGAAGATGAGTTATAGATGGTGAGTTGATACACCTATCGTTTATAACTCATCTGCTTTACAAACAATCAATAATTAATCATTATACCTAAAACTTTAAAAAGCATGTATACAATACTCGGACTTTTAATTATTGCCATCGGAAGTTTTGGCCAATCCAGTTCTTATGTTCCTATTAATAAGGTTAAAGATTGGGCATGGGAGAGTTTCTGGTTGGTTCAGGGCCTGTTTGCCTGGATTGTATTTCCTTACCTGGGAGCATTGCTTGCTGTTCCGGCAGGACATTCATTAATGGAAATCATTTCATCAGGTAACGGAGCTGCATTACCTGCAATGTTTTATGGAGTACTTTGGGGAATCGGTGGACTTACATTTGGATTAAGTATGCGTTACCTGGGCGTTGCTTTAGGACAGTCGATTGCTTTAGGAACATGTTCCGCATTTGGTACTTTAATACCGGCTATAATGCTTGGCACTGATTTGTTTTCGGGTAAAGGTCTTGTTTTGCTGGTTGGTGTAAGTATTGCAATTGCCGGAATTGCGGTTATCGGTTATGCCGGAAGTTTACGTGCAAAGAATATGACCGAAGAACAAAAGAAAGCCGCAGTTAAAGATTTTGCTTTAGGTAAAGGATTACTGGTAGCATTACTTGCCGGTGTAATGAGTGCATGTTTCAGCCTTGGGCTCGAAGCTGCTGAACCTATTAAAGCTGCTGCAATCAGTTTGGGCTCGAAGCCTTTGTTTGCCGGATTGCCTGCAATTCTGTTGATAACAACCGGTGGTTTCATTACTAATGCCATTTATTGCCTGTATCAGAATGCAAAAAATAAAACAGGCAAAGATTATTTCAGTGTACCTAAAAATGTGTTGATCAATAATGTCCTGTTTTGCGCCCTGGCAGGTATCCTTTGGTATTCGCAGTTTTTCGGATTAACTTTAGGGAAAAGTTTTTTGACCGAAGGAAGCGTAATGATGGCATTTTCGTGGAGTATACTCATGTCGTTAAATGTGACCTTTAGCAATGTATGGGGGATACTTTTAAAGGAATGGAAAGGTGCCGGATCTAAGACTGTTGCTGTCCTTGCATTGGGAATGCTCATTCTTATAATCTCACTTATCGTCCCCAACCTGATGTAATTACAATAAATAATTCTCATTCTGATACCTATAAATTAATATCATGGAACGACTTGCTTTTAAAATGTACCTCAACGAAGGTCAAAAAGAAGAATATAGAAAAAGGCATAATGCATTGTGGCCCGAATTACACAAACTCCTGAAAGATGCCGGCGTTAGTGAATATTCCATTTTTCTGGACGAAGAAACAAGCCTGCTGTTCGCCTTTCAGAAAGTTAGTGGTGAAGGTGGTTCCCAGGATTTGGGGCAAACTGAAATCGTTAAGAAATGGTGGGCATTTATGGCCGACATTATGAAAACAAATCCGGATAATTCTCCCGTTTCAATACCTCTGGAAGAAGTATTTTATATGGAATAATTGAACAGGTGTTGAAAAGCTTGTTCCGGAGCGTAGTATTTCAAATCAGGTTATGATACCTGTTTATACTTATAACTGTTTACTGCACCAATTTAACCTGTACACTGAAAGTTGCAGTTTAATCGGATATTTGCAGGTAGAAGGTTAATTCTCGCAGACCGTTATGTTCAGCGACCGGAATTACTTTATATGTTGCCAATTGGACCAGAATTCTGGGTCCTTTTACTGATGTATGCAATAACAAGTCAACTTTCAAATTCCGATTTTAAACTGATATAAACATGAAACAAGTAATGCGGATTTTTAAATTATCGCTGATCATTTTATTATTCAACAGTTTTAATGCCATTGCCGGCGCCAAAACTGAGGTTAAAGAACTGGTTTGCGAATACAAAACCAACCCGTTGGGTATTGATATTCAAAAACCCAGGTTAAGCTGGCAGATCAGCTCCGCCGAAGAGAATATTCTTCAAACAGCTTACGAAATTAAGGTGACCGACCAGGCAGCAAAAGGAAAACAAATCTGGACTTCGGGAAAAGTAAGCTCCGATAAATCGGTAAACGTAGCTTACGACGGACCAACATTAAAATCGATGCAACGTGTTTATTGGCAGGTCCGCATCTGGGATAATAAGAATAAAGTCACCGAATGGAGTGCTCCTTCATACTGGGAAATGGGAATCCTGGAACCCGCATCATGGAAAGCTTCCTGGATAGAATTTAAATCAGAATCAGAGGCAAAAGGATCAAAACCAGCCCAGTATTTCAGGAAAGATTTTTCAACCGGCAAAAAAATTAAATCTGCCCGGGTCTATGTTACTTCGCTTGGCCTTTATCAGTTGTACCTGAATGGGAAGAAAGTAAGTACCGATCTGTTTACACCTGGCTGGACGAGTTATAAAAACCGTATTCAATATCAAACTTATGATGTAACATCGCAGATCCAGGCAAAAAATACCATCGGCGCTATTCTTGGCGACGGCTGGTATAGAGGATTCATTACCTGGGATGCTATTGAAGATTACTATGGCTCTAAATTAGCTTTGTTGGCTCAGCTTCAGATCAGTTATACCGATGGCACTTCCGAAACGATAGGGACCGACCAAAGTTGGAAAGTTTCGAATGGGCCTATAATTGAATCAGATATTTACAATGGCGAAACCTATGATGCACGCAAAGAAATGCCGGGCTGGGCAAATACCGGTTTCGACGATAGTAAATGGGAAAAAGTAGCAATTGCAGATCATTCAAAAAAAATATTGGTAGCTCCCCAGGGTGCAGTGGTGAAAGCCATTGAAGAAATAAAACCAGTTAAACTGATTACTACTCCAAAAGGTGAAACCGTTCTTGACCTGGGTCAGAATATGGTAGGCTGGGTACGATTGAAAGTACGGGGTAAAAAAGGAGATAAGATAACTTTGAAATTTGCCGAAGTGCTTACCCATGAAGGGAATTTTTACACCGACAACCTGCGTAGAGCAAAATGCACTGATGTTTATATCCTGAAAGGCGATGGCGAGGAAATTTACGAACCCCATTTCACTTTTCACGGGTTCCGCTTTGTGCAGATTGAAGGACTCTCAACGGCTCCATCGCTGGATCAGATCACAGGCGTTGTTATCCATTCTGATATGAAACCTACCGGGACATTTAGCTGTTCTGATCCTTTTATTAATCAGCTTCAGCATAATATTCAATGGGGGCAGAAAGGTAATTTCCTGGATGTTCCTACCGATTGTCCGCAGCGTGACGAGCGATTGGGCTGGACCGGTGATGCGGAGGTTTTCAGTATGACAGCCGCTTACAATTTTGATGTAGCACCTTTCTACACCAAATGGCTTGGGGATGTTGCAGCCGACCAATTGCCGAACGGGCTGGTTCCTCACGTTATTCCTGATGTTCTGCATGGTGCTGGAGGATCAACTGCATGGGCTGATGTTTCGGTTGTTGTTCCATGGACCATGTACCAGGTATACGGCGATCAGCGAATATTGGAGGTTCAGTATCCGAGCATGAAAGCATGGGTTGAATACATGAAAGGCAGGGCTGGGGAGGACCTACTCTGGACCGGGGATCAGCATTTTGGTGATTGGCTGGCATTTGCTACAAACAACTCCGATTATCCGGGTGCAACTACCGAAAAAGACCTGATAGCCACAGCTTACTTTTCTTACTCTTCACGATTACTAAGCAAGACAGCTGCAATAATTGGGAAAACAGAGGATGCTAAAAAATACGCTCAATTGTCAGACGAGGTTAAAAAGGCTTTTATAAATGCATATGTTACACCTTCAGGACGCCTGGTTTCGCATACCCAAACTGCCTATTCGCTGGCCTTGGCATTTAATCTTCTGCCTGAAAATTTGATTCCTAAAGCTGCCGCATTTCTGGCTGAAGATGTGAAAAAATTTGGTCATCTAACTACTGGTTTCGTCGGAACTCCGCTGTTATGCAAAACTCTTTCAGCTAATGGATACGATGAGTTAGCTTTTATGCTTCTCAACCGTAAGGAATATCCGTCATGGCTTTATCCGGTTACCCAGGGTGCTACAACCATCTGGGAGCGCTGGGACGGTCAGAAACCTGACGGTTCATTTCAGGATGTAGGAATGAACAGCTTTAACCATTATGCCTATGGATCAATTGGCGAATGGTTGTATCATTATGTGGCTGGTATGGATATCGACCCTGAAAATCCTGGTTACAAACATATTTTACTGGCACCTCATCAAGGCGGAGGCTTAACCAATGCCAATGCCGAATTCCTTTCTCTCTACGGGAAAATAAAGTCGGCATGGAAAATAGATGGTAAAGATTTCGTTTATGAAGTTACAGTTCCAGCAAATACAACTGCCACTGTGACTTTACCTGGTGCAAAAAGCGAGTTGCTGACAATGAACACACAACTACTTTCAGCTTCAGCAAAAGAAAGCTTAAAGCAATCCGAAAAAGGTGTTTCATTAAATATCGGATCAGGAAATTATACGTTCAGGTATCCTGTGAAATAGGGAATTAAAGGCCTGCGGTTGCAGGTTCTTTCCATTCTAACATTAAGTTTCAGTTATTTTAAAACAGAAAGTTTCTTACTACGTTTTAGGAGAGCCTGAACAATTCAAAATTTAAATTTAGCAACATGAAAACCAAAGCAGTTAGAATATATGGGAAAGACGACCTCAGGTTAGAGGAATTTGACCTGCCTGAGATGAAAGATGATGAGATATATGCGGAGGTTATCTCCGACAGCATCTGCATGTCATCGTACAAAGCAACAAAGCAAGGCTCCGACCACAAGCGTATTCCTGACGATATACATATTAATCCTACTATTATCGGGCATGAATTCAGTGGGATTATAAAATCAGTAGGAACAAAATGGCAGCATCAGTTTAAAGCCGGTGATAAATTTTCGATTCAGCCGGCAATGAATTACAAAGGAAGCCTTGATGCTCCGGGCTATTCATTCCGTTGGATCGGGGGCGATGCAACCAATGTGCTAATCCCTGGTTCGGTTATGGAGATGGAATGCCTTTTGCCTTTTAACGGGAAAGAGTTTTTCCTGGCTTCGCTGGCCGAACCTATGTCGTGTGTAATCGGGGCTTTCCATGCTAATTACCATACACGTTCAGGATCCTATGTTCATGAAATGGGTATTAAAGCAGGAGGCAATTTGGCTATCCTGGCAGGTGTAGGTCCAATGGGACTTGCTGCTATCGATTATGCACTTCACTGCGATCGTAAGCCCGGCTTGA
>CAIWMA010000306.1 GCA_903913645.1 uncultured Bacteroidales bacterium
CTGGTAGAGCAATTGACTCTTAATCAATGGGTCACAGGTTCGAATCCTGTCCGGGAGACTGAATAAATCAAAAACCACCTGAATATCAATAAGATAACAGGTGGTTCTTTTTTTTTGTCTCCGAATTGTCTCTTATCGTGTCCAGTTATACCCAGTTTTATTCAGTTGAATTGGGTTAAGACGGAGTTATAAATCAGTTGGATTCACTTAATTTAAAGTCAGTTGTATCATACTAGATTTTATTTAATAACCAGCACGAAAAGTAAGTTAACCTTTAGAATAATTTTTGGAAGATCTTTTACCCATTTTCTCCGATATATAATATTCATGGGAAATATATCCGAATTATTTGAATTTCTATCTAATTGTGATAAGGAGAAACTATTTACTGAAATGAATGGTCACTTTGAACGTCTGATCACTAAGAACGGGATGCAAGCTATTAGACAAATTAAATTCGATGTCCAGAATTTGAATACCTTTTTCGGAATGTCAGGGTGGTATTTTGAGATGGAATTTCCCAGGATGATTGATGAAAAGAATCCTAATTCTAAAGGAGATAGAAGTTTGCCTGACAAGGATATTGTTCTTTATACCAATTCAACTTCTCCTTATAATTAATGCCATATTGACAAAGGAAAGCTTAATGCTGCTGATTTTTGAGCTGTTGATTAGCTAGAAGTTGAAAACCCTAAAGGCAAATGGAATAAAAGGTTGCATGATTTTACGCCTGAAATGAAGAAAGGATAAATTAGGGGCTGATTTTTACTTATGCTTTAAAAGGGCGGATGAAATACATAACTTTGATCCCGATTGCTACCAGGGTTATTGTTTGTTTAGCCTATGTAGGTTATACCCGGATTCCTTTTACAATAAATCGGGACTGGCCGTGTTTGTTTTCAAGAAAGGAATATGCCAACTGTGCCAATTAATTGTTTCAAACGTTACTATAGAATAACATCAGCATAAAAGACCAATCGTATGATTTTTAAAGGAGTAATATTTGATTTAGACGGAACGCTGGTTAATTCTCTCGAAGATTTAGCCGATTCAATGAATATTATTCTGCAAAGCCATACTTTTCCTACTCATTCCATTTCAGACTATAAGCAATTAATTGGTAACGGAATCCGGAATCTGGTGTTTAAAGCGCTGCCCGAAGCAAACAGAACCGAAGCACTTATTGATACATGTTACAATTTAATGATTGATGTTTATCGTAATAACCTTGTTACTAAGACGAAACCTTATAACGGGATTAGCGGGTTACTTGATGAGTTGGTTTCCCGAAAAATGAAATTGGCTGTTTTTTCGAATAAGGCTGATGAATTTACAAGGAAAATTGTACTGACTTTGCTCCCGGAATGGAATTTTGAAGCTATAATTGGGCTTAGTATTGAAGAATATAAAAAGCCAAATCCTTTTGTTGCTTTGCAGATAAGTGAAAAATTTGGACTTAAGCCTGAAGAAGTACTCTATGTAGGTGATTCTGGTGTTGATATGCAAACCGCGAATAATGCCGGAATGTATGCAGTAGGGGCGTTATGGGGTTTCCGGGCAAAAGAGGAACTATTATCAAATGGAGCAAAAGTTTTGCTAAATAATCCGAAGGACTTACTGGAAATGATATAAAGCTAATATTCCCAGTCCAGAAATATGAATGCAGATGTTTTAAAAATAGTCTACGAATTGTCTCTAAAATCAGATATAGCTTGGTAAAATTGAGTTGATAATAGGGGAGGAGGATTTAAAATAGAAATGATCTAACGTATAGAAAATTAATCAAGTTCGTAAAATATAATTTTCAACTTAATAACACTGAATCACACCTCCATGTAACTGTCCGGAAGACACAGTCGGTTTTAAGCGTTTGTAAAACAATTTGTTATGAGCATTTTTTTTGTTTTACACATGCAACAGTACAATCTATAAAATAATTTTGCTCCCGCTTTTGCGGCTTCTTTAACATGCTGTTTGTTACCTACGACCTGATATTCACAGCCTCTATGTATTTTTTGCATACTATTTAAATATGTTATATTTTTGTTTTGTAATATGAGTTCATGATGAATTAATGTCCATAATAATGGATATTAGCTCTTATTTTTTATTAAACAACCCTGAATAAATTCTACCGCATGAAAGTCTTTAAAATTTTACTACTTGCTCTGTTTATTTCAAACTTCACACAAGCACAAACAGTTAAGATACTATTTAATGCAAACAAAGCCGAAAGTGCAGGCAATGCCGATTGGGTTATAGATGCCGACCTTCATAATCTGGGTTATAGCACCGGACCTGCTGTAGTGGCAGGAGGTTCTGAATCGAACCCACAGATAGCCCCAACGCCTTTACAATCAACTGTTACCGCTACTACGTCAGAAACCTATTGGAACGGCGCTCTTTCAGCCTGGGGAATAGACCTTGTGAAAAAAGGGTATGGTGTAGAAACTCTGCCATACAATGGAAAAATTACTTTCGGTGACGCTACTAATCCGCAAGATCTATCTAAATACAAGGTATTTATTGATTGTGAACCCAATATACTTTATACAGCAGCCGAAAAAACAGCAATAATTAAATTTGTGCAGGCAGGAGGCGGACTTTTCATGGTTTCCGATCATGATGTTTCAGATAGGAACAACGATACCTATGATTCTCCGCACATCTGGAATGACCTTTTGAGTAACAATGGCATCCAGGCTAATCCTTTCGGGATCACTTTCGATTATGCCAACTTCTCCCAAACCACATCTAATATTCCTAGTCTTCCTACTGACCCCTTGCTACACGGAATTATGGGAAACGTAACGCAAGCCATGTGGAGTAACGGAACATCCATGAGCCTTAGCACTGCGGCAAATGCTTCGGTTAAAGGGGTGGTATATATGACCGGCTCTGCTTTTGGCACAACAAGTGTTATGGTTGCTTATGCTACTTATGGGAATGGAAGAGTTGTGGCAATAGGCGACAGTTCTCCCTGTGATGACGGGACCGGCGATTCGGGAGATGCACTATACAATGGCTGGACTACTGATGCAGCGGGCAATCACGAAAGATTAATTATGAATGCGTCGATATGGTTGGCTTCGGGTTCAACAACTCCATCCGCTCCAACGGCTACTTCAGTGGCAGCAACTTCAATAACAACTACGGGAGCTTTACTTAATGGTACAGTTTTAGCCAACAACCTCTCGAGCACGGTAACTTTTAATTATGGCACAACAACAAGCTATGGCAATACGGTTTCCGCCACTCCAGCTGCTGTGTCAGGTACAACCTCAACTGCTGTTACCTCAACGCTTAGCGGTCTTACTGCAAATACTCTATATCATTACAGGGTGGCTGCCACTAATACTTTGGGCACCACTTACGGAAGCGATCTTACCTTCACTACACTAAGCGGTATTCCTACTGCAACTACCAATGCGGCTACTTCAGTTACATTAACAGGAGCAGCGCTAAACGGAACAGTTAATGCCGGTAGTCTTTCGACCACGGTAACTTTTAATTATGGCACCTCAACAAGCTATGGCACTACAGTTTCCGCAACTCCAGCTACTGTGACAGGTTCAACCTCAACCGCTGTTACTTCAACCCTTAGTGGTCTGACTGCAAATACTCTCTATCACTACAGGGTAGTAGCAACCAATACCGCAGGTACTACTTATGGAAGCGATCTTACTTTTACAACAATAAGCGGAATTCCTACTGCTACTTCGGCTGCAGCAACTTCAATAACAAGCACAGAAGCAGTTCTAAACGGAGCGGTTAATGCCGGTAGTCTTTCGACTACGGTAACTTTTAATTATGGCACTTCAACAAGCTATGGCAAAACAGTTTCCGCCACTCCAGGAACTGCGACAGGTTCAGCCTCAACTGCTGTTACTTCAGCCCTTAGCGGTCTGACTGCAAATACGCTCTATCACTTTAGGGTTGTGGCGGCCAATACCGCGGGCACCACTTATGGGAGCGATCTTACTTTCACTACACTCAGCGCCGGATGTATCGACATTTTTGAACCAAATGCAACACAAGCAGTTTCCAAAGCAATTACAGTAAATGCAGATAATACAGCTACTATTTCCAGTAGCAGTGACATTGACTGGTTTAAATTCAGCAATACCACCGCAACAACTAAAATAAAAGTAACCGTTACCAACATTCCAACTGGTACTGATTATGATCTTAAATTATACAATGCTTCGGGGACTCAGATAGGATCATCAACGAATACCGGAACCTCCCCGGAAACGATTCTTTATAACACAACTGTAGTGGGAAGTTATTATATCAAAGTTTTCCCCTGGAGTGGTTATTCAGCTACATGCTATACCTTCAACGCTTCGCTCAGTAATGTAAATTTCAAAAGCCTTGAAGTAGCAGCGGATATTAGTAAAGAAGCCTTATCCGTTTTGATATATCCGAATCCTGCCAGCGACAACGTACACCTGCAATTAAACGCTGGTACGAATACACAGGTGGCGGTTCGCCTGGTTGACATGTTGGGCCATCAGTGGCTAACTAAACAATATGACCTGCTGGAGGGAGAAAATGACTTTTCGCTGGACGTTTCTAACTTAAAAAAGGGCCTGTATTTCATTGAAGTACTTAATTCCAACGAAAGGATCTTTAAAAAACTGATTGTAGGTAATCCAAATGAATAAAGCATACATGATTGGAATGCCTTTGGAATAAGCCCTGTATTTATAATGAGTTTGCTGGAAATTCTCTGATTTTTTTTATGAGAACATTTTTAATTCAGGCTTACTTCCAATTTTCACTGGCAACTTATTCAGATTATACGGGAATTACGCATATTATTGCGTAGTTTCTATTTTTGTATGTCCTATAAGCTTTTGTACTGCTGCAATATCATTGCTTAACTCTAAAGTTATTATTGCAAAAGTTTGCCTTGCACAATAGGATGAAATTCGTTTATTATCTTAAAAATTGGTTAAAACTCTGCAATTTATTGCAGCAACTTTAGTTTCTAAAAATTTTTACTGCAGGTAGTCGCAAAGAGCCGCAACGAAATTATATTTGTTCTTAGCGTGGCTCTGCGCAATCATAGCGTCCTTTGCGGTTAAAAAGAATAAAAATTTCATTTTTCCCAAAACCTATGGATTTATATTCCATAGTGGTTTAGTTGCAATAGTGAAAATCAATTGTAAATTTGTTCTGCTACTCTCTTTTAGCCTGACAAAATCACTTGATAAATTAACTCCCTAATATCCTATGCGATGAAGTATAAATTGTCAGCGTTTCTGTTACTCTTGTTTTTATGTTCGGTTATATCGATTTCGGCTAATGCGCAGAAAAATGCCACGGTTTTAACCCTGGAAGATATTTATAAAAATGAGGTATACCACGACAAGGGCTATGGACCGGTTCGGTGGAGCAAAGACAGTAAAGGCTACCTGGCTTTTGAAGCCAGCAGGGAAGTGAACGGAAAGGAAATTGTAATGTACGATGCCACAACAGGGGTACGTTCGATAGTTTGTTCTGCAAAATCATTTATTCCTGAAGGGCAAACCATGCCTTTGTCTGTATCTGATTATGTATGGTCGCCCGATAACACCCGGTTGCTTATTTTTACTAATACACGCAGGGTATGGCGGTATCACACAAAGGGCGATTATTGGGTGCTTGATCTGAAATCGGGCAAACTTCGTCAACTGGGTAAATCGGTTGAAAAGGCTACCATGATGTTTGCAAAATTTTCCCCTGATGGATCACGGGTAGCCTATGTGAGCAAGCTGAACATTTATGTCGAAGAAATTGAATCGGGTAAGGTAAAGCAGGTAACTACCGATGGCGGAGGGGAAATAATAAACGGAACATTCGACTGGGTTTACGAAGAAGAACTTGACTGCAGGGACGGATTCAGATGGAGCCCCGATGGTAAAAATATTGCTTATTGGCAGTCGGATACTAAGGGAATTGGGACTTTCTATATGATAGATAATGTGGATTCAATTTATCCGACACTTATTCCGATTCCGTATCCGAAAGTAGGAACGGCTAACTCCGCAGTGAAGGTCGGCATAGTTTCTGCAGAAGGTGGTGCTACCAAATGGTTTGATGTACCCGGCGACCCGCGTAATAATTACCTGCCGCGTATGGATTTTATTCCGAACTCAGGCGATGTGATGATTCAGCAACTTAACCGGCTTCAGAATACCAACAAGGTATGGATCGGAAATACGGCTACCATGGCATTAACCAATATTCTGACCGATACCGATAAATATTTCCTCGATATACATGATAATATTCAATGGCTCGACCATGAGAAGTATTTTACCTGGACCAGTGAGAAAGACGGGTGGCTTCGTTTATACCTGGTTTCGAGAGACGGGAAAAGCATACAACCCATTGTAAAAGAAAATTTCGATGTAGTAAGCATCAGTTGTATTGACGGAACAGGGGGTTATGTTTATTACATCGCTTCACCTGAGAACTTTACTCAACGTTATCTGTATCGGAGCCGCATTGATGGTAATGGCAATGCCGAACGTGTGACTCCTGCTGATTTGGTCGGTCAGAATTCGTACCAGGTTTCCCCCGATGCCAAGTGGGCGATTCATACGTTTAATAATGCTGTAACACCACCCCGGATTTCTCTCGTTAGTTTGCCCTCGCATAAGGAAGTGCGGATTTTTGAAGATAATGCCGCCTCAAAGCAAAGATTCGATCAGCTTCACCTAAATCCCAAAGAGTTCTTTAAGGTGGATATAGGGGACGCAGTACTTGATGCATGGATGATTAAACCTGTTGGTTTCGACAAGTCGAAGAAATACCCTGTTATATTTTATGTTTACGGTGAACCTGCTGGCAGTACGGTGCAGGATTCGTGGGGAGGAGGCGATCTGTGGCACCAATACCTGGCTCAGCAGGGATATATTGTGATAAGTATTGATAACAGGGGTACAAATGTGCCCCGGGGATCGGAATTCAGGAAATGTATCTATCGCCAGATAGGAATTCTTGCTTCGTCCGATCAATCGAAAGCCGCGAAAAAAATATCTTCGATGTTCAGCTTTGTTGATACTGAAAGGATTGGAATCTGGGGATGGAGCGGGGGTGGCCAGATGACTCTTAACTGCCTCTTCCGCTATCCCGAAATATATAATACCGGACTCGCTGTTTCGTTTGTTTCGGACCAGAAGCTTTATGATAATATTTACCAGGAGAGGTACATGGGCTTGCCCGACGACAACAAAGATGGCTACAGGGATGGTTCGCCGATTAATTTTGCTAAAAACCTGAAAGGGAACCTGATGATAATTCACGGTACTGCCGATGATAATGTACATTACCAGAGTTTTGAAATGCTCGTCAATGAGCTGATCAGGAACAACAAGATGTTCAGCATGATGTCGTACCCCATGCGTTCGCACGGAATTTATGAAAGGGAAAATACTTCCTATCATCTGAGGGAAACCATGGAGAAATTCTGGAAATTAAATTTGCAGGCAGGAGGAAAATAAACTGCATTTCCCGGTTTTGGAGTTTAGGGATCAACTGTTAATTTAATGGGTAAAATCAAATCGTCGGAAGTCAGAAGACAGAAGTCCGAAGACGGAGGATTCCCCAAAAACTTTAAAATCTATTACAGGTTAAACATTGAACTGCTCTTAATATTATGAAACTTGTGTTTCGATGGTTGAATTTACAAGTATGTTGGTATTTACTTCGGTCTTCCGACTTCCGACTTTTGACCTTAAAAAGCATAATTCCATTAAATTCGTGGTAGAACCAAATTTATGAAGATATTAAATAAAACCTAGCAAAATCATTTTATGAACCCAAGCATTTTTAATGATGTCATTGGTCCGGTGATGAGGGGGCCTTCAAGTTCTCATACTGCTGCAGCCCACCGTATCGGAGCTATCATCCGACAAGTTTGTTTGCCGGATATAGGGAATGTGCTGGTTGAATTTGACCGGAAAGGATCCCTGGCTACCACCTACGAAGGTCAGGGTTCAGCCATGGGATTAATCAGCGGATTGCTTGGCCTGAGTATAGTTGATCCCTCTATAGTGAGATACAACGAACTGGCAAAAGAACGGGGACTCGATATAAAATTCATGGTTACGGATTTTGAGGCCCCCCATCCCAACACCTATAAAATCCAGGTTGAAAACGAAGATCAGGAGCTCCGTTTCCTTGCTGTTTCAACTGGGGGTGGAATGATAGAGATAAATAATTTTAATGGTTTTGAAGTTGATATATGTGGTGATTATTTTGAAACACTGGTATATTGTGATTCTCCGACAGATGATAAAATTCAGACTCTTTTTCAGATTCTTAAAGATCAGACAATACATTCGGAAATATACCTTTATCAGCAGGGTGTAGATAATTACCTGGTTAATATCAAATCAAGGAAACCTTTACTGGATAAAGTGAATGAACTAGTCACCGGTTATGATGTGAAATGGATACGGCAGATTGATCCCGTTATGCCGATACTTTCGGGAGTAAATAAGCCCCTGCCTTTCGCATCAGTTGATGAAATGTTGGCACTGGCAGAGCAAAATGATATGGACCTGGCTGAACTTGCTATCCTTTATGAAAGTGAACGTGCCGGCATTGATTCGCAGAAGGTGATTTCGCTTATGCGCGACATGGTTTTAACTATAAAAAACTCTATACGGGAAGGCTTGAACGGGACGATATATAAAGACAGGATACTGGGGCAACAAAGTCACCTGATGATGGAGGCAGAAAAGACAAACCGTATTTTCCGTACCCCGATGAATACTATGATAGCCTATGTTACTGCATTAATGGAAGTTAAAAGTTCAATGGGAATTATTGTGGCTGCTCCTACAGCAGGCTCATCAGGTTTGCTTGGAGGTGCTATCTTCGGGGCTGCCGAAGGACTCACCGAAGATATTGATCGCATTGCAAAAGCATTCCTGGCAGCAGGTTTGGTCGGCGTATTTATTGCCGGTAAATACACCTTTGCAGCGGAGGAAGGTGGATGCCAGGTTGAATGCGGCGCTGCTTCGGGCATGGCTGCTGCCGGACTTGTTCAACTCATTGGCGGAACAGCCTGGCAGGCAATCAATGCTTCATCAATGGCTTTGCAGAATATTCTCGGGCTGGTTTGCGATCCGGTAGCCGATAGGGTTGAGGTTCCCTGTCTTGGGAAGAATATTATGGGAGCTTCCAATGCGCTTAACTCCGCCAATATGAGTATTGCCGGTTTCGACCCGGTAATTCCCCTGGATGAAGTAATCGATGCCATGAAATCGGTCGGGGATTCAATGCCATCTTCCTTATGCTGTACCGGTTGTGGTGGCTTATCCATTACCCCGACAGCTATCAGGCTCCATAAAAAATTAAAACACTGACGTATGAACTATTTTGACAGCCAGACAATAGAAAATATTGCCAGCCTTCATGAGTGGGTAGCTATGATGGAAAAGGCATTACGGTATAGCATTGAACCAGGTGGATACGTTATGCCAAAAAGGATGCACCTGGATTATGGTGATGATTCATTCCTGCTGATGCCCTGCATAACAGACGAATACTGGGTTACCAAGCTAGTTTCATTCTCCCCGGGTAACAAATCATTGGGCCGTCCATCTATATATGGTACAGTCGTTTTAAATGATACAAAAACCGGTGAGCCTCTCGCCGTTATGGATGGAAGTTCCATTACTGCCATGCGTACCGGCGCAGTCACTGCCGTAGGTATCAGGCATCTTTCTCCATCCGGAAGCCATTCGCTGGGAATAATTGGAACCGGCACACAAGGTATATGGCAGGCACTTTTTGCATGCTCCGAGCGAGATATAAATGAGATATGGGCCTTCGATCAGAACGCAGAAAATCTTAAGCATTTTTCTGAAAAGATGAAGAGCAAATATCCGCTGATAAAGGTTATACGTGCAGCTGATTCTTCGGAAGTAGCTATGAATTCCGACATTATTATTTCTGCAACAAATTCTCAATATCCTGTTTTCCCTGATGAAAAAGAACTTTTTACCGGTAAAACATTTATCGGGATTGGTTCGTATAAACCTGATTGCCGGGAATTCCCAGAATGGTTATTCCGCCAGGTCAGCCATATTTTCGTAGATACGCTTGACGGTAAAAAAGAAAGCGGTGACCTGATAGCTCCTGTTAAAAATAACTGGATTGCTGAAAACGAGATATTTTCGATCGGAACTCTGCTCGCTGGTGATATTGTTCCAACGCCTGATAGCACCCGTCTATTTAAAACGGTAGGTTTTGCCTTATTGGACCTGTTTGCTGCAAAACTTGTTTATGAAAAGCATAGTGCACAATTGCAGGAATGATATGAATGGTATCACTATCAATCCAATGAAATTTCTTTGATGAACCAATTACTGCACCCATTCCTTCTGGTAAGGAATGACAGTAGTTCATGTTTTTTGAAGGTTCCCGCTATCATTTCTGTTCTCACAAAATATGTAGACAAAGTTTCTTTGGTATGCGAAGGAATTGATATGCGCATGATAATCCACATTAATTTCGGGAGACTATCAAATTGGGGCTTGCTTATTTTTGGAACTTGGCAGTCATATTTTTTTTAAAATATTTTCACTATTTGGTTAAGAGGAAAACCAGCCAGTTCAAATGCTGATTATAAACCCTTTTCTATACCTGAATGTTAAGTCGCCAGGTTGAATACTGCTATTTCAGCTCTTGCCCCAAGCCTGAAAGGAGCAAATATATTTGTGCCTACTCCCTTTGAAACATAAAGTTTCGGATTGTTTTCATGGTACCAACCTTTCGTATATCTGCCACTGCCTTTTGGTAATACGGGCGCATATCCAAAAATATTAACCTGTCCCCCATGGGTGTGCCCTGAAAGCATAAAATCTACGTTGATATCTTTATTTAACCGTTCCGAAATGTAGTCGCTGTATTCCGGGCAATGAACTAGAATAATATGATGATCGCTGCTCACATATTCTTTCATAGCAGTTTCGATGTCGGGGTTACCACGCAAAAAGTCGTCGACGCCGGTGATTGAAATGGTCCTGTTCCGGAATGAATATTGAATACTCTCATTAATCAGCAACGTGCAGTTATGTTCATTGTAAACCCTTTCCAATTCGGAGAGATCAACCCTTGAAAAATATTCCCAATTCCCTAAAATAGAAGTTTTCTTTATGTTTTTATCAAGCAGAAGGAGGAAGTCGTTGAGTAGTGTTAAGTCTTTTGCACTGTCGAATGCATCTCCTGTAATCAGGATAAGATCGGGATGCAATTTGTTTATCTCATTTGCCAGCTGAATCAAATGACGATTAATATCATGAAGATGAAGGTCCGAAATTTGAACAACCTTTATGTTTTCCGTATCTTTTGTTGCTGAGCCAATATAAAATTCATTCAGTTCCACGAAATCTTTCTCAAACCAGAATGCATCAGCCAATACTATACCTGGTAAAATTAAAAGGGCTGATTTTATGAGATTTCGTCTGGTTATGGGCATCAATTCTGAATAATCGGTAAAAGTATGAAAAGAAGCTGGAAAATTGCGTCTCTTCCCTCAAACGGGGGACAAATAATACGGGTGGCGGAGCAACAATTATGTTTCAACCGACCATTTGTTTCAGCCTTTATTATAGCCTGAATATTTAAATATTTCCCTCAAATCATATACTAAAACTTCATTTCCTCGCTTTCTCAATTTTTACTAATTGTCTCCTTCTTTCCCGAATAAGTCACCACTTTGTCGAACTTTTCAGTTAATCCGGCACCTGTTCCTTTATTCTTGCCAACAAAAACGATATTAAAGGTGCGATCTGTAAGCATTCCGGGGAAAGTCCCTTTGCAATCATCAATAGTCAGGGTATGTTGCTTATCGTTCCAAATAAATGTAATGGTGGAATAATTTCCTTTTTCGTAGTTATAATTATCGTTTTCATCTTCATACAATGTAAATTCTCCATTTGCGCCTTCATAAACACGGATTTCAAGGTTGTCCCATTTTTTTTCTGTTGCAAATTGAACCTTTGGCCCAACTGGCAATATAGAACCTGCTTTCACATACAAAGGAATAATGTCTAAAGGAACTTCCTTTCTAATCGTTTGGCCACCATTATATTTCCAGCCTGTCCAGAAGTCGTACCAATCGATTCCTTTGGGCAGATAAACGTCTTTTGTCTTTACTAAACTATAATCTTCAACTTTTACAGTATCAGCTCCCTTAGCCTGATTTTTCCAATACATAGACTGAGTAACAGGGTTTACCAACAACGAATTGCCAAACATAAACTCATCGTTGATATCCAATACCTGTTTATCGGCTGCGAAGTCCATTACTAGCGCACGCATCATGCTCGACTGGTTAGCTGTTACATTCCATGAGGCAGAATATATATATGGCAGCAGGGAATAGCGAAGATTTATATATTTTTCAATGGCATCGTAAGTTGGATTTCCTTTTTTGCCAAACTGGTAAAGTTCACGTGGTACACCCTCGCCGTGCGAACGCATCATCGGGCAAAAAGTACCGAATTCAATCCAGCGGACATGAAGTTCGCGATAATCGGCATTTTCGAGTGGATCTTTAAAATTCCACAAAAAGAAACCGCCCAAATCACTATTCCAGTAAGGAATTCCACAAAGCGAAAAGTTCAAACCGGCAGAAATCTGGTTACGTAAGGCATCCCATGATGCCACCACATCGCCCGACCATGTATTTACCCCATAGCGCTGCTGCCCTGCAAAAGCCGAACGGGTAAGAATAAACACCCGTTTATCGGAAGATTGCGAACGCTGATGTTGAGAAACACCTCCCACAGTCATCAGCGGAAAGGCATTGCGTACTTTTCGGAATGAACCGAGGTGTGTCTTGGTATCAAAATCAGCTGGCTTGGGATTAAAATGATCGGGTTCTGATGAATCCATCCACCAGCCATCCATTCCCAACGAAAAGATGCCCTTATTCAGGTAATTCCAATATATATCGCGGGCAGCCGGATTGTATGGATCATAAACTCTCACCCCGGATGGGTAGTCGAGCCTTGGAGGCCATTTTTCGGAACCTGATTGTGGCCAGGTATCAAAACTGAAAAGCGCGTTTATTTTATCAAGTTCGCTGTATTGCTTCGTCATTGGGCCAAATGAATTCCATATTGAAATAATCATGTGAGCATTCAAACTATGCACATCGGTTACCATCTTTTGAGGATCGTAAAATCCCGGATTAAGAAATTCCATGGCATTCCAGAGATAATTATTGCCCCAGTATTGCCAATCCTGAATAATGCCATCAAGAGGAACATTTAATTCGCGGAATTTTTTTACCACATTAACCAATTCGTCCTGGCTCTTGTAACGTTCGCGGCTTTGCCAGAAACCATACGTCCACAAAGGAAACATTGGAGCCTGCCCGGTAAGGTTTCGCATACATGCTATTACGGCATCAGAATTACCTCCATTCATAAAATAGTAATCAATACCATCTCCTACATCCGATTTAAAATATGTGCTATCTGCATTGTCTTCAAAAACAGTAGGTGAGTAATTGTCCCAGAACAAACCATATCCTTTTGATGATAAGAAAAATGGAATATAATCATCCGTATTTCCCTGGATCATATTGAGCTTTAGGTTTCGCTTTGACATCTTTCCTTGCTGTTGTTGCCCCAGGCCATAAATAGCTTCCGCTTTATCAAGTACGAACGACTGAGAAACAGTATACGTTTTCTCCCCGGCATCGTTAAATTCAACGAAAGCAGTACCTGATTCCTTTTCAGCCATTAACTGCACTGATTGATCCGAAAATGATACCTTTCCACTTTTAAGATTAAGAAAAACCTGAAGTTTTTCACTCTTAAATGAAAGTTCATTTTTTTGCTGACTAATTTGAAATGTTGTTTTCTGAGGCGTTTGAACAACCGAAAGGCTTTGTTTGGCAAATGCTTTGCCCTCAGGATGCTTGAGCACTCTTACTGTTGATGGACTATAGAACTGAAGTTCAATTTCAACAGAATTGATTATTGCTTTTATTCCATATTCGGTTTTCTGGTAAGTTTGTGCTTTGCTTACCAGGCAAATGCCAAAAATCAACGCTACACCTAAGTTAATCCGGAACAACTTCATTTCTTATAATTTAATTTCTTGTTTAATTTCATATCCAGAAGCTAAAGTAATAGTTTTTTATTACTTAAACCTTCTCCCTGCCAAAGCATCAGCCATTAAAACTGGCTGCAGAAGCTAATGCTCCCTTTACACGGAATATTTATTTCTATCAGCAGTTCGCCTGGTATTTATCTGCTGAAAGCAGGTTCAAACGTAAACCAATCCCAGGTTCACGACGGCAATGAAGCTTAAAATTTGTTTTCCAGCCTGCTATTTGTTACGTCTTTATTAGGCATCGTTTTTTCTAATATCATCAAATACAAATTTGTCCCTTATCATAGTTTCTCCTTCGCTGCTGATGTACCGTTCTTTCATTTTGTCGTAGCCTGGAGTTAGTTTGCTCTGACAATAAAACCCCAGTATTATTAATACTGCGTAAAATGCAAAATCAGATAAAAGCAAATAATTGAAAGGCACTCCAATACTTTTAATTAATGAATTAAATAGTCCAAGAATTGTAAAGACTGCTACTACCCTGTGAAAATTTGCTCTGTATGTTGCGACACCCCAGAGTAAGAGTACATTAATAGCAGGAAGCAGAAAAAGTACAGGAATCCATTTTATTCCGTTTTGAAGGATAATTGGAATGCCTGATAAAATCTTGGTGAGTACTGTCAGAGAGAGAAATACGATAAGAATAACATTAAGTGTTTTGTTTTTCTGCCTGGATGCAAGTGTAGGAATTACTTTAACCATATTTGCAATTTCTTCGGCTGGCATGTCCGACAATTCTATTATTTCGTCGAATGTTTGCAGTTGTGTTTTGCCCTCTTTAATTTTTTGCTTTACAAGTTTCCTGACATCACTTTTTGTCATATAGTTGTTTTTTTTAAAATGGGTTGTACAGAAGATGCTCCTGAAATACGCAACTATTGTGCTAAAGGCGGTTTGCCTGGTTTTTATAGAATATAGGAAATCCCTAAAAGCAGATTCAAAGAATTGGTTTTAACCGGCCTAAAATCAGCTATTGGGATTAATCCTGATTTTGAAAGTCCGAAGTTGTCTCTTGCCTCGAATGAAAATGCAATTTTCTTCAATAGTTTATATGAAAGACCCAAGCCGAGAGATAAGCCAAATTCATTCCTCCCGGCAGCTTGAGTTACATCATTTTCCCGGGAAGGATAACTTGATATTGCTTCGATATTTTCTGTCTGTTTCAGTATTAACCCAAAGTAGGGTCCTGCATTTATAAAGTAGTTTATAGAATTTCCAAAGTTTGCCCGGACCAGCAGCGGGATAGTTAAAAAGTTAAATTTCTCATTCGTGTGAAATGTTCCTATCGGGATTCCATTATTGTCGACAGCATTGAATTTGATAGATGCACCCTTTTGTTCATAGTAAGTACCCGTTCGAAAAGAAATAATTCCATTTAGGTTATAATGAAAAAATAAGCCTGCAGTACATTTAATGCCTTGGTTGTAAGAATTGTCTATTCCGGAATAACCTCTTGCAGAGCAAAAATTAAATCCTCCTTCAAAACCAATATTATAGGCGTTTGTTTGCCCGTAACAAGTCAGAATTTCAAGAGCAATAAAGATCAGTACAAATAAGTGTTTCATTTTGTTTTGATTAAATATATATTTAAAATTATTGAATTCTCAAAATTACGCCTGCGGCCCGGGCTCAATGCAAAACGGTACAGGTATTGCACGCTATGAAGCTTCAGGTATACTCCAAAATCCTTTATTTGTTAATACTTTGTTAGCTATAGTGCATTCAGATTAGTGGGCATTTCATCTGGCATTGGATTTTGCTTGTTCCAACATTAAATCCAAAGCTCTCCTGTTATAAACTTTCCCTTGTATGATAACGGTTTCAATAGTTTTTG
The DNA here is from genome assembly GCA_903913645.1 of uncultured Bacteroidales bacterium. GTDB lineage: Bacteria > Bacteroidota > Bacteroidia > Bacteroidales > UBA4417 > UBA4417. Next base: position 15,968 of record CAIWMA010000306.1, read on the forward strand.
TGTTTTCAATATTTTCTAATGGATTTTTATTAAGCAGAACCAGGCTGGCCAGTTTGCCTGCCTCAACAGAACCAAAATCAGCTCTCTTGTTCATAAATATTGCCGGATTGATGGTTGCCGACCTTAATGCATCGAGTGCCGGCATACCACCCTTTACCATAAGCGACAATTCATCGTGTAACGAAAATCCGGGAAAAACGTAAGGATTCGGGAAATCGGTTCCTGCAAGAAATTTTACTCCTTTTTCATTCATTTTGCCCATTAGGCTTAGCTCAAAAAGGTACCTTACTCTGGAACTATTCGCAAAATCATCTACCTGGCTTTTAGTATAAGGGTTCATTTTTTGATTCCATATCTCAAGAACATATGCAGGGAGATAGGCTATTCTTTTATCATTTATAAATATGGAATCATTTAAATATCCATTTGCCCTGTTAACTGTTAAAGTAGGGCATATCCACATGCTACTCTTAGCCAACAAAGAGCATAGAGAATCAAACCTCTTTTCAGAAAACATACTTATAAATTCTTCCATTGTTTTGGGAGGATTTTGGTTATTCAGCGATATGCAGCCTTCCAGAAATCCATGTAAATGTTCCGAGCTGACCATTCCTGATTCAATGGCTGTGTAGATTGAAACTCTGTTGGGTATATGACCGGCAAATGTGATGTTCCTTTTCCTGGCTTCTTTAGCAATTGCCAGAAAACATTCTTCGGATAACATACTGTAAACTTTTATAAAATCAACGTTTTTGGCAATTTGATTATTTACAGCAGCAACAGCCTCATCCGGTGTTGTAACTACTATAGTTCCAGAGCCGGGGAAAGCCGGTGGATTTCCATCAATATAATCAGCTGACAGGTAAACATCCGGTGATACCAACCCTTCCTGTCGCGCTCTTTTTGGTATTTCTACATAGGCTGGCATATTACCCCACATTTCTCTTACTCCTGTAATACCATTGGCAATAAGTAAAGGATCCAGATCAACATGGCTCCATGTATAGTGAGCATGCATATCCCAAAGTCCGGGGATAAGATATTTGCCCTTTCCATCAATAACAATAGTTGAATCTGAACCGGCAATTTCTTTATCATAAATGGCAGTGATTCTATTATTGTCGATAGCTATCGTTTTATTTTTTACTATTTTCCCGGTATTAACATCAACTATATTTACATTGGTAATTAAACAATCATGGTTACCCGCACGACAAAATGACATAAATGGCAGTATAAGTAATAAAATCAAAATACCTGATTTAATTCTTTTCGAAAAGTCCGAATTCATGGCATGTTTTTTTTAGGTTATAAAAACTTTAAAATTAGTCTTGTTGCGCTAGAGTATTGTACCCGAGTTATTGTTTTATAATTACGCCTAATGGCTGAGTTTCCTGGTAATAAGGATATTTATGGCGAGTGCGGAACTAAATTGCTATGCATTTTCAAGCCAGAACAAATATATATAAAGATTTTAAATGTTTCTATGGACATGCAAAAATGCATTTGTGATAGTGTTTATTAGGTGCAGATTTATTTTTTTGTTATCACATTTATGTATTTCATGAGTCTTTCCATTTCGGGTGAAATATCTTTCAGATCCCCGTAGTGATAATAAGTCGCAGATTTACACTTATTCATTAAGCAAATTTCAATTTTAACGTCTGCTCCATCTTCAACCATTTCAATTCGTTGATATGGCTTTACTCGATTAATGAGTTTGAAATTGTCTATAACGCTATTAGAAAAATCGAAAAGTGAATCAGATTGAATCTTTGTAAGTTTTGTCATCAAAGTGTCTGAATGAATTGGTGGTTTACAATTCCCCTTTATAATAATTGAATACAAGTTGAACTCTTTATAAATCGGTTTTTCACTTGGATCTTGGTCTCTCAAGTTATTCAGAACGTACTTTTTAAAAACCCCACAATCCCAGAATGAAGAAAAGGTAATTTCAACTGAATAGTCATCGATAATAATATCTTTCTGTATTGATTTGTTCGACTTTTTGCAAGCAAGTAAACCAATTAAAATCATTAATACAAAGTATCTATATTTTATCATGTTTGTAGTTTTACAATATTGCAACCAACTAGCAAATAGAATTCTCTATTTATTACTTATTCCTTCCAGGATATTTAACTCCCTCTCCCTTTATCCCAGATATCAAAATTTATCCATCCCAGCCAGCTGCTGCAAGACTCTTATCGCGATGAAGTCTGGTTTCTTTTTTCTGGCTCTATACACTTAATACTATTATCAAAATAAGCAAACTAGCGATAAAAAAAGAATAAGAAATACAACAAACAGAGGAAACAAATATATATCATTATCCAGAACAATGGCAACATATTATTTTGTTTTGCTGGTGAATAGAATGAGAATCAAAATTATTTTTTCAATCCTCTTGACGGATTTCGATTTTATATCCAACATATCAAAATATTAAGCAGCCGTTTTATAGTTTTAAGCCGGATTTATAAATCATTGTTACTTTTACATTCATATTAAAATCCACTTTGTGCAGCCAGGGCTGATACCTAATGTTTCGGTCGATTGTGTGGTGTTCGGATTTGACTTAACAAATCTGGATGTACTGCTCATTGAGCGGAAATTTACAATAAAAGGCATTGTTTACAACGACCTTAAGCTTCCGGGCGATTTAATACGGATTAATGAGGACCTCGACGATGCTGCCATTCGGATCCTGAATGAGGAAACAGGCCTGGGCAACCTGGAACTGAAACAATTCGGGAGTTTTGACTCACCCAACCTCCTTAAGCAGAAAAAGCGCGACCTGGAATGGCTGCAGCAGAAAGACCGTACCAAAGAACATTTAATTACAATTGCCTATTACTCGCTTATCGATATGACGCAACAAGGCAGCGCCGCATTCAGCATTAACGATACTGTGCGCTTCTGCCCGGTGAATGAAGTTAGCTACATGGTGATGGACCATATGGATATTCTGAAAGGCGCACCTGCTCATCTCAGGGTTGAGATCCTGAGCCATCCTGTTGCTTTCGGCCTTCTGCCTGAGAAGTTTACGCTTTCGCAAATGCAGAAACTTTATGAGGTAATACTTGAAAAAACTTTCGATAAACGGAATTTTAGGAAAAAGTTTGCCAACATGAAATACCTGATACCGCTTAACGAAAAAGAAGTCGGAGTTGCGCACAGCCCCGCCAGGTTTTATTTCTTCAGCCGTGAGGAGTATACGAAAATTATGAATGATAATATGGGGAATTGATCGGGGTGGTTTTGGTTAGTGGAAAGTGGTTAGTGCTGAGTGCACAGTGCTGAGAGGGTATAATTATTACAATTATCCTGAAAAAAAACAAGCGTAAATGACGCTTACCACAAAACACATAGCACAGCACTCAGCACTCTACAATTGGCACCCGGCACCAGCCCCAATCTCTTTTCTAAATCACAACCAGTTTTTAATCTAAACAATAATGTTTGTAATTTGGCTGGCGAAATAAAACAACGCATATGAGCAATTTTTCGGACTACTCGGATTCTTTTATACTGAAGTGTGACAGCAGAATGCTGGATTATGCTTTTGATAAGACTGGCTATGCCATTTTTGAAGGGTCAGCGCCCCTGTTTACACCCGGCGGAAATGCGATAACTCATACGTCCGAAAGTGTTATACGAACGGTAGTTACGGATATACAGCTGGCGCCTGTTTCCGGGCAAAGCCGATTGGTATCACCCTTGCTCTATTCCTATATGAAGGACGTTATAGAAGCCGGCGATGATCCATTGATTCAAAACTGGGCAGGTTTTTCCGATTCCGACCCGTTTGTGCTTATCAAAACCAGGAGTAAAGTACATGCTCAGCCATTCAAACCGGATGAACCACTTTTTGAATTCTCTTTCCTGGAACTCACAGGATTAACCTGGCAGGTAAATCAGTTTATTGGCAGACTGATGAGTGAGATAAACCTGGAAGATACCGATACTGCCCTGTTTCCTGACATTCTGAAACTGTATTATTCGCAATTAACGGCCGGTCAAAAAACAGCTGTACAGGCACTTGGCAGTATGCATAATGCAGGAATAGTAATGCCTGTGCTTCTTGCTTCGGGTGAGATAAGCCCAGTTGAATACAGCAAAGGGCTTATTGCACTTCAGCTTCAAGCCGCTGAATCCTACACCGTTATTCTATCAGAAGCTTCAGGAATACTGGCTTTTATGAATCTTTTAATACAGAAAAATGTACAGGGGATAAATGCTTCCCTGATGATAAAAGAAGGTGAAAGTGATTCCGTCGAATTCAAATCCACGCTTCGCTGGGATATCAGGGCAGGCAAAACCAATGCGGTGATCGAACGTTCGAGTCTTAAAACCATTTCTGCTTTTCTTAATTCCGCCGGTGGCTCCCTGCTGGTTGGGGTGCGCGACGACGGATCGGTGGAAGGGATTGAAACCGACAAATTTGTGAATGAGGATAAATTCCTGCTTCACCTCTGGACACTCATACGCTTAAGCCTGGGACGGGAATTTACCCCTTATATCCGCACCCGGCTGGAAAAAATGGATGAAAAAACCGTTTGTTTAGTTACATGCCTGCCTGCGAACCGTCCTGTATTCCTGAGGCAGGCAGGCTTTGATGAGGAAATGTTTATCCGTGTAGGGCCTTCGAGCAATGCGCTGAATATCAGCGAAGCATTAACCTATATTGCAGATCGGTTTATCATGTAGCACTTTGCTGCTGATTCTCAACCATAAAACTTTAGTGTTGAAATGCTATATGTATTTTCAGGAGCCGATCAATTACCCGGCGATTTTTTAAGTACCTGCAACTGTTTTTTACCCAAATGGCGACTGGATCAAATGAGGAGTTTCCGCTTTCCTGCCGACCAGAAGCTATGCGCCATTGCATACCTTTTGCTTATCCACGCCCTGAAAAAAGAAGGGATTTTTAACGCCTTGCCCGAATTCGGATATCATGCCGACGGCAAGCCTTTCCTTACAAATTATCCGGAAATTCATTTCAATTTAAGCCATTGCGGCGATGTGGCTGTTTGCCTTCTGTCGGATGCGGAGGTAGGCGTAGATGTTGAAAAAGTTAGTGAATACGACGATGAACTGGCACTTGCCATTTGCAACGAAAATGAATACCGCTGGATTTCCGGATTTACAGATCCGCACAAAGCAAAGAAATTCACTGAGCTCTGGACAAGGAAAGAAAGCTTTGTAAAATGGCGCGGCACAGGATTGAATTGCAATCCCCGCGAAATATTGCCGGCCGGTTACCCGGAGATCCCTGGTGAAAGTTTTCATATCTCAAGCATCTACAACCAGGCAGGGGATTTTTACATCTCGGTATGCAGCACCAATAAAAAGGAATAGAACAGGAAACGCGGAACATCCCGAACAGTTGCTGCATTATTTTTTTACAGTCGAAGCATATTCATCTATATCGACTAAAATGGATATAAAGAATTCGCACTCTGCTAAATATCAATATTTTAATTCATTGAATAAAAGCCAATAACTAAGCCGGAGAACTTTATTCCACCAATTTCTGATATATATCGATAAACTTGGTATATAGTTGCTGTTTAATCCTATTTTTACTGTAAATACGGTAGTTCTGTATTGTGCAGCAATACGGTGGCATTGCAATCATGGTATGGAATATCTGTATGCTTAATCATCAATCCGGCTTATTTATCGTCATGAATTTACAAATGTGAAATTGTTACTTGTTCGAAGTTTTGCCATGTGATGTGCACAAACAGCCGTGGAATAATCCAAATAACCTTGTTTTAACGAGCAGTCCATGTCCAGTAGTGGCAGGAAGGTTAAGTTCTGCTTTAGCCAACCCAATTTGACTTCAAACTGACAATTTTATCTTGCACTCATCAAAATATATAATACAATGCAAACGAAATCCTATCCGTTATCTGACAACCAAAAAGGAATTTATTATGAATGGGAGAAAGATAAATCTCTCACACAGTATAATATAGCTTGCCATTACGAATTTTCGGAAGCGGCTGACTCCGGCAAAATTAAAGCCGCTTTCGAAAAAGTTTTTCAGGCCCATCCTGTCATGAAAGTGAAACTCCGGATGAGCGGGGATGAAGTGGTTCAATATTACAATGAAGATGAGCCTGTTGTGATCAGTCTGAATAAAGTCAAGGAATCGGAAATCAATGAAATTATTTCCGGTTTTATTCGTCCTTTTGATCTGATGGAATCACCGCTTTACCGGATTGAATTCTTCCAGACCGAAAAGAGGTTGCATGTCCTAATGGATATTCATCACCTGATCTTCGATGGCACTTCATTTGGAATATTCAACAGGGATATTTCCCGTGCATATGAAGGCATAGAACTGGCCGGAGAAAGCTTTACAGTATGCGATTATGCCGAACTGGAAAACAACCGGAAAGGGGATGCCGAATACCTTGAAGCCGAAGCCTATTTTGATAAAAAACTGGACGGCATCACAATGACCAGGATCCAGCCCGTTACAACTAAAAAAACCAAAGCCGGTTACAGGCAACTTGCTTCTGATTTTATCGGTCAGGGAGAAGTGAATGATTTCTGCACCAAACATAAAATTTCACCGAACAACCTGTTTGCCGGTGCACTCGGTATTTGCCTTAACCGCTACACCCGGGAACAGGATGTAGCTTTTTGTACAGCATATCATGGCCGTCGCGACGAACGATTGGTTAACAGTATAGGGATGTTTGTAAGTACTTTGCCGGTGGTAATGAGAATGCCTGCGGTGCAAAAAGTGCCTGATTTCCTGGCAGGTATCCGCACCGGGCTTACTGAGTTATGGAGTAAACAGAATTTCTCATTCTCTGAGATGGTGAAGAAATACAGAGTTTCGATGGAGGTTATGTATTCCTTTCAGAAAGGGTTAAATGAGGATTTCGAAATGGACAACAGTCATGTAAGCTGCCGTCTGCTGCGTACAGCTACGACCAACGAAAGCCTGACAGCTTATATTTACCAGGCACAACACGATTATGAAATCAGGTGCGAATACAACGACAGCCTTTATGATCAACAATATATAAAAACATTCGCCACAGCCATTAAAAATGTAGTAATACATCTGATGGCGGACGAAAACAAGGCTTGCAGTGATATTATGTTGCTTTCACCTGAACAGGAGGCTGAAGTTATTAAAGTGTCAATAGGCAAAAGTCTTTTTCACGATCGCTCACTTTCGTTGGTTGATATCTTCACGGAGCAAGCCATGAAAAGTCCCGAAAACATCGCAGTTGTTTACGGAAGCAAAAAGCTGACATATTGTGAGTTGGACGAGGTTACCGATAAAATCGCAAAAAAGTTGCGCTTATTGGGTGTGGAAAGAGAAAAAGTGGTTGGAGTAATGATCGAAAGAAGCGAATATATGGTGATTTATCCGCTGGCTGTTTTAAAAGCCGGTGGTGCCTATATGCCTCTGGATTTCTCAATGCCATCCGATCGCCTCAGCTTTATGGTAAAGGACGCAGGAGCCAAGCATATTCTTTCGGAAGGTTCAAGGGTTGCTGATTTTATTCCCGATTTTGAAGGAATTGTAATTAACAGGGAAGAAATTGAGGTCCAGGAAACAGGAGATGAAATTGTTTTGCCAAAGCCTTCACCCGAAGATATGTTTGTTCTGCTTTACACTTCAGGATCTACAGGCACGCCTAAAGGGTGTATGCTCGAACACCGGAATGTGGTAAGTTTCTGCAAATGGTACGCTGAAGAAATGGATGTAACTCCTGACGACAGATGTGTTGCTTATGCAAATTTCGCATTCGATGCCCATATGATCGACATCTACCCGATGATAACCAGCGGTGCATCGGTATATATCATTCCATCGGAAATACGACTGGACATTATGAGGCTAAACCAATACATGGAGGAAAACGGTCTTACTATCGCCCTGCTGACAACACAGATAGGTAAACAATTCGCCGAGGACATTGATAACCATTCATTACGGCTGCTTTGTGTCGGCGGTGAGCGGCTTACTCCAACCAAAAAACCTCTATACCGTTTTTATAACCTTTACGGCCCAACCGAAATTACAATCTGCTCCACTTTCTATAATATCGAAAGTGACTACAACAGTGCTATAATCGGGAAATCCACCGGCAATGTTTCGAACTACATCCTGGATCAAAACCTGCAGCTTCTTCCCATAGGAGTCGCTGGGGAGTTATGTATCGGTGGCGAAGGTGTAAGCCGTGGATACCTGAACCGCGATGATCTCACCAGGGAGAAATTTATCACCTGGAAAGGCCAGCGGCTCTATCGTTCGGGTGACAATGCCAGGTACACGGAAACCGGTGAAATTGAATATATTTCACGTCTCGATAACCAGATAAAGCTGCGCGGACTAAGAATCGAACTCGGGGAGATTGAAAATGCCATGTCAGGCTTCGGGGGAATTTCATCGGCGGTTGTTGATGTGAAAGAGATTCGGGGTGTTCAGCACCTGTGCGGTTATTTTACGGCAAAAACACAAATCGACACCGAAGCTTTAAAAGATTTCCTCAGAACAAGCCTTACAGAGTTTATGGTGCCGGCAGCAATGATTCAATTGGAGAAACTCCCGCTTACTAACAACGGCAAAGTCAACCGTAAAGCTCTTCCACTGCCGGAGATAGGAAGCACCTTCGATTATGTTGCTCCAACAAATGAGGTTGAAGAAGGTATTTGCGGCGTTTATTCCAACATACTGAAAATCGATAAAGTAGGCACGCATGACAATTTCTTTGAGATCGGAGGCTCATCCATGTCTGCCATCAAGGCGATCATTCAGATCATCAATCTGGGATATAGCATCAAGTATGGCGATCTTTTCAAGCTGAAGACACCACTGGCTGTTGCCAAATTCCTTACGGATCATAAAGAGGAGGCAGAAACTGCCGAAGAGGTTCAATTGGAGGATATTTCAGATTACGATTACTCGGCA
>CAIWMA010000307.1 GCA_903913645.1 uncultured Bacteroidales bacterium
TCATCCGAAGATCTTAACGGGCTAAATGATGAAATTTTTACCGGTTTTATTCCGCTGAATCCTAAAATCCCTATTTTCATTGAGTTATGGCCTGGTTTTCTGTTAACCATGAAATAATACCAGGCGGGTGTGTCCATAGTTACAATAAGCCGTGCAGTTTTCCCTTTTAATAATTTAGCGGGCAATGGAGATTTTTCAAGATATTTAAAAGCAAACCCCGGAAGAAATACCCTGTCAATAAATCCTTTAAGCAATGCAGGATAGGTTCCCCACCAATTTGGATAAACCAGAACTAAATGGTTGGCATTCAGAATATCCTGCTGAATTTCGAGCAAATCAGGTTCAAGTTCTGTTATGAGCCTGTAGCCGTGATACAGGATAGGGTTAAATTTCAGATCATATAAATTTACCAGCTTACATTCAACTCCGGCTGAATCAGCACCAATTTTATAGCTCTGCGCCAGGCTGTTACAAAAACTTTTTTCATCAGGATGCCCATTGATAATTAATAATTTTTTCATTGTTTTATATAGGTTATAATCGATTTCTCCGCTACGCAATATTACAAATCCATTTCAGGCATTACTTACACAATTTCTTGAAAAAATAATATAATTCACACTATTTCCAATCTCAGATAAAGTTAACTGTTATGGAAGTTTACTTAACATGGTAGTTAAGGTAGTTATAACCAGTTCAGGCTCTTCAATCATAATATAATGCCCTGAAGTTGTCGTTGATATGTGCACAAAGTCAGAAACACCGTTTTTCAATAATTCGTGTGCGCTATATTATAGCTGCCTGTCAACATCGGTATAAACTGCATCTGATTAATTTCTAAAAATCAGATTGTATCAACTTACTATACCAATATCCCGAATCTTTAATTATCCTATCCTGTGTTGCAAAATTAACATATACCAGGCCAAACCTTGGTTTGTAGCCTTCGGCCCATTCGAAATTATCAGTCAGGCTCCACGTAAAATAGCCGTTCACATTCACTCCTTCACGTTTGGCCCTCAATACCTCACTAATATATTGTTCCAGAAAAATAGTCCTTTTAATATCATGTACTTTACCATTCACCAATTCATCCGGGAAAGCGGCCCCACTCTCGGTTACGATAATCTCTTTAAATATTTTGTATTTACTGAACTTTACAAGCATCTTATAGATAGATTCCGGGTATACTTCCCAGTTCATAACGGTTGTTTCGACATTTCGCCTATCCGCTCTGATCACTTTGGCTTTTATCATGGGAGTGAAATGAGAATGAGAAATCATTTCACGTGTATAATTCTGTACACCTATAAAATCCATATTAAAAGCAAGTTTACTTTCGTCGCCATCCTTAATAAATGGTTCCAGGCGTTGGAGTAATTTCAGATCCCTGACCGGGTAACCAAGTCCGGCTAGGGGCTCAACAAACAAGCGGTTCAGCAGCGCATCTACACGGTGAGCAGCCATTCCATCGTTTATTGATTTCCCGAAAGGTTCCACATATGAACATGAAAATGTTGTTCCTATATTTGCTCCTTTTGCCAAAGATCTAACTATTCTTCCTCCTTCGGACTGGCACATAGCCGAATGATGAGCGGCCGCCAGAAAACTATTCAATCCTTTGCGCCCCGGCGCATGAACACCCAAAAAGTAGCCGGCACCAGTATATACCATGGGCTCATTCAGTATCATCCAGTTTTTCACTCTGTCACCAAAATACCTGATGCATAACTCCACATAATCACCAAACCAGCCAATAATATCTCTGTTGGTCCATCCGCCTTTTTTTTCGAGCTCGTGTGGCAGATCCCAATGGTATAATGTAATCCAGGGTTCAATGCCAAGTTCAAGGCAAAAATCAATTACCCTATTGTAAAACTCAATACCTATCGGATTTACATTGCCGGTTCCATTTGGAATAATACGACTCCATGACAAAGAAAAACGGAAATTCTTTATCCCGAGTTTAGCCATCAGTATTATATCATGAGTATAGCGTCTGTAAAAATCACAGGCAATATTCCCGTTTTCACCCTGGAATGTTTTCCCTTTTGTATTCGAAAAAACATCCCATATGGATTTGCCTTTCCCGTCTGAATCCCATCCACCTTCGGTTTGATAAGCAGCAGTCGATACGCCCCATTTAAAATCGGGGCCAAAATCGTTTCCTGTATAATTCATCTCCTCAACTTATAATTGCGCCACTATCTTTTTCAGGATCAGATTTCTGAATTTTTTGACTGTGTATTGTTTTTCTTTCGACTTGGCAATCTTTTCGGCTTCTTCCTGCTCTGTAAGTATGTTGTTGATTATTACTTCCGTATTGTCCGGATAGTCCACCTCCACAGGTGATCCGTTTTGAATCCAGTTCATTATTTTACCTACATTTTCGAGCTTAAAACTTTTTAAAACAGGAACACCCATTTCTTTAAGGGCTGAAGCATTACAATGTTGTTCGTACTGCCCTTTCATAGGAATAACCATTAGTTTTTTCTTCATAAAGAGCGCTTCTGCAGGTGTTTCGAAACCGGCACCACATAATATACCATCAGATGAAGCCATACTTTCGATAAAAGCTTCATTATTAATTGGCTGAATAGTAATATTCCGGTATCCCATCATTTGTTTGTTGTGTTTTGAGAAAACCTGCCAGCGTGTATCACCGCATTGTTTCAAAACCTTTAAAATTCTCTTGTCGTCATAAGCTGGAAGGTAAACAGTATAATGCCCCTTGTTTTCAATGTTCAGTTCTCTGACCTGATTGCGTACAACCGGGGTAAAAATATTCTCCGCGTAGGATTTAAAATGAAATCCATACTTTGCGTCTGAAGGCGCATAATTCTTTAAAATTGCCTTCCCAATAATATCTGAATCTGTCGGCTGAGGAGCTTTTTTATTTAAAACTGCTGCCTGGTGACTAACAGATATGCATTTAATATTTTTAAGGTAACATGCCCATGCCGAAACAGGTTCAAAATCATTGATTACCAGGTCATACTCTTCAACCGGAAGGCTGTTTATTTCGGCAAACAAGCGCTTTATATAATTTTTTTTGTACGTTTCAACCAGATCGATTCCGCCATTGGCACCAAAAATAAAACCTAAGCCATTAAACCGGTATTTCACCGGATATGGCAACTCAATATCAGCCTGGGTTCCGCTTATTACCAGATCGACATGATGATTTTTCATTAAAACAGGAATTATGTCCCTGGCTCTGCTTAAATGCCCGTTGCCTGTACCCTGGATTGCATATAATATATTCATGCGTTCTTATTTATTTTTATGGGTCGCATGGAATACGCCATGATTAAGATTAATAAAGTCATTGGATTCGTTTTTACAATCATGGCTATTTCATTGCCGCATCATATTAAATTCCTGTAGCATATTGTCAAAAAGCTGATTATTTGTTAGTTCCGATATTTCTTCTTCAATTTCCTTAATCATTTCAGCTTTATCAGCCTCATTAAACTTATATATTGACCATTCTCCATCCGTATATTCAAGAGCAGATAAATTTTCGACCCAATCTCCTGAGTTCAGATAAGTGATTTTGCCTTCGGAATTACTGATTTCCCTTATTTCAGGATGATGGATATGTCCGCAGACAACATAATCGAATTTATTGCTGATACCGATATCCGCTGTTGTCTGCTCAAAATCATTAATAAATGAAACCGCAGATTTTACGCTTTCCTTGATCTTTTTCGATAATGAAAGTTTTCCTTTATGAAAAACCTTTTCGGAAATGAAGTTGAAAAATCTATTTATAAGGATCAAAATATCATATCCAACGGATCCCAGTTTAGCCAGCCATTTCGAATGCTGCATGGTAACATCAAATACATCGCCATGGAATATCCAGGCTTTTTTACCATCATCAAGCTTCAAAACAACTTTATTTACAATACTAAGGGAGCCCATTTTAAGGCCTTCGAACTTCCTGAGCATTTCATCGTGATTTCCTGTAACATAATAAGTTTTAACCCCTTTACCCATCCAGTTGATCAGATGTTTGATCACCTTCATATGGCTATTGGGCCAGTATGTTTTACTGAATTGCCATATATCAATAATGTCGCCATTTAAAACAACCAAGTTGGGTTTAACGCTTTTCAGGTAGTGTAGCAATTCTTTAGCATGGCATCCGTAAGTTCCAAGGTGTATGTCAGAGATTACAAGAATATCAATCTTCCTTTTTTGTTTCTTCATGTTTAGTGCTTCAGAGTTGGATAGAAATCAACAAAAAGCGTTACAAGAAGCGTAGACCATATATTGCCGGCCTTGTGATTCAAATTACGCAATCTTTGAATTAGAGGAATATTTAATGAGTAACCTTGGAGACCATTAGCAGACATCCCTTTAGGAATATGGTTTTTATCAGCAGGTATCATAATTTTGAGTTTCCCAAAAGTATTTCATTCATTTAAAATAAATATAAATAGAATATTATCAATTTGTTAATGCGACACATAAATCATTTGAATATCAATAAATTTGTAATTTATCTTTTGAGAATAAGCATATTACCAATATCTCAAACTTTCATTATAAAGATATGGGTACTCTGAAGATTTGATAAAGTCCTTATCAATACAATTTATCTTTGCCTGAAATTATATCGCTGTTTTAACATTAAATTAATATACCCATAACATTGTGGTAATTATCAGCTATTATTTTTGCATCGTAAATAAAACCGCAGAAATATGAAAAAAATATTAAGCATTGCAATAATCGGACTCTTACTGTTAACGGGTACCAATGTCTTTGCAAGCGGAGATGAAGTTGTTGTTCCTGCCAATGCAAAGGCAAGTATCTCAGGAAAGGTTTTAGACATCAAAACCGGTGAATCGCTTGCAGGTGTTGCCATTTCGGTTGAAGGCACCAACATAAAAGTATATTCCGATCTGGATGGCTCTTTCACGGTAGATGGAATCACACCTGGTAATTATAACCTTGTTTTGTCTTTGATCTCCTACAAAAGCAGTTTGGTTGAAAACATTAAACTCAATTCAAGTTCAAAGAAAAATATTGACACTAAATTGGATTCTGTAAAATAATTATATCAACTGTATATCTTCATGGCTGTACCAAATAATGGTGCAGCCTTTTTTTATTGAGACGTACCTATAATACTAATATTTCTTAACCTGTGTCAAATAAAGATATAGATTATAAGCCCTTTCGAATGGCGTGATTCTCTTTATCAAGGATGTAGAGGAAACCGAATAATTAAATTCTGATCGCATTACTGCCGGCATTACTTTAGAATTTCGGTGCAAACAGTTTTAAATTGAAATAGAAATAGTACTTTGTTATAAATAATATTTTAATAAATAACTTCCAGGTATTTTAACAGGCTCACGGTGGAATTTATCAGAATTTTTAAACTGATTAAGTGTATAAATCTGACTTACGTTAACTTGTCAAATCCAACTCCGTAACCTAGTTGGTACTATAATTGCGTTCACTGTTCAACTTTCCATCCTCATCCCAGACACGCCAGGTACCAGTTTTTTCACCGTTGCTGTAATACATTTCGTAGCGAAGCATTCCTTTTTCGTCCCATATACGCCAGATGCCATCCTTTTTATTTTGGCGGTAATTTGCTTCAGCAATTTTTGCTCCTGTATCATAATAAGTAAACCACATACCATTCTTCTGACCTTCAAGGTAAGAGCGTTGCTCCTCCAATTTTCCATTTTCAAAATATATTTCTGTAACCCCATGTTCGAGGCCATTGCTGATATTTTCAATAAGTTTTACATTCTTGTTGGGCCAATATTCAGTATATGTTCCTGTGTATAACATGCCATTTTTGTAATAATATCCGTTAGTATATTCAAGTGACTGGCTGTAAGCACAATTCATAATTAAGAAGAGTGCGGATAATAACGCGGCTTTTTTCATGTTCATTATTTAAGGAAATTAAACAAAATAAGATTGAGGATTCTTTCAGAATAGTATTTTCAATTTACCGGCTACTTTTGAATATAATATCAACAGGAATATAATATACAACTTTATATCTCAGGGTTGATTGGTTTTAGTTTAAAATAGAACCTTAGGCAGGTATATTTTAAACAAATTATTTTAATTGGCTAATATTCAGTTTATCCTTAAACCAAGTCAAATAGTCAGTAAATTTCCTCCAATACTTTTTCAATTGCATGTTGTCTATTTTATGTGGCATTCCAGAGATGGTATGCTTATCAGGTCAGAAGCAGCATCAATTTATTCAAATAGTGCAACTTACTTTTATAACCATCAATCCAGATGGATTCTGTTCTTAATCATTAACTTCAAAAGTATAAGCCTTTTTCAAAGTGGTTAAAATGCAAAAATACAAGCTAAACATAAAGTGAATATGAACAATATGTTACCAATATGTTACCTAAACAAAGACGATTAATGGATTTCCTGTATTAAATATGTAAAAACATAAAACGAATGTTATTTAATAAATATATTTCTACTCCAAAGTTTCTAATTTAGCCCCAAATTGAATAATGTAATCTTAACATCAGGCACATTTTGCTTATTTAAGAGATATTTTATTAACAATTACTAAATCCATAAATTTCAATAAATCCATATTAATTTGTATATCAACCATTTATATAACAATCCATTGTCCTTAACAATATCTTAACATTGCCTTAATCATATGGTTATTTGAATGTAAGTCCTTTGCAGCCTAAACCAACATAATATTAGATGAAAATGAACTCAAAATTACCTTTTATAGCAATATTAGTTGCTATGACATTAACCTTCTCAAGCTATAAAGTTCTTGCGCAGGAAAGTTCCGTTTCAAGTGAAGCAGCGGACACATTAAATGGTAAAATAGAAAATGTGAAATCGGATGTTGAGCTATTAAAAAGGCTTAAAGTTACCGGTTACATTCAGGCGCAATGGCAATTGGCTGACACGGCAGGTGCAGTTACGCCTTTCTCTGGCGGAGCCTTTCCTGCCGCATCCGATAATCGTTTTGCAGTTCGACGTGGCCGAATAAAATTTACGTATGATAATGAATTGTCAACCTTTGTATTGCAACTAGATGCTACCGAAAAAGGTGTGACCTTAAAAGATGCTTATGTGGCTGTTAAAGATCCATGGGCACAATTTGCAACACTTACAGCCGGGGTATTCAACAGGCCTTTTGGTTACGAAATCACCTATTCATCAAGTGCACGTGAAACACCTGAAAGAGCCAGAATTTTCCAGACTCTTTTCCCTCAGGAACGCGACCTGGGTGCCATGATCACACTTCAGCCTAAAAAAGGCACCAAGTATGACTGGATCAAATTAGATGCAGGCTTTTTCACAGGAAATGGAATTAACCCCGAATTTGATAAAAAGAAAGATTTTATTGGCCATTTATACATTGCAAAAGCTAATAAGAGTGAGACTATAAAATATGGAGCAGGAGTTTCATACTATAATGGCGGAGTATTCCAGGGAAATAAATATGTTTATACACCTGGTGCAGTTCTCGATGTTACCCTGCCTGGCCTGGTAGATTCAACCGCGTCCAATAAAAATGGATTTGCAAAACGTCAGTATTTAGGCTTTGATGGCCAGGTAAGTGTTCAATCTCCTATTGGTTTTACTAGTATCCGTGCCGAATATTTAACTGGCACACAGCCTGGAGCGAAAAGCAGCAATGTTAGTTTATCAACAGGGACTGCACCAAGTTATGATACATATACAAGGAATTTCAATGGTGGATATATTTATTTGATCCAGGGTATAGGTCAGACTAAAAACCAGTTAGTAGTAAAATATGACTGGTATGATCCTAATACAAAAGTTTCAGGTTCTGACATTATGTCAAAATCAGCTGCGGGTAAAAATACAGGTCTTGGTGTTGGTGATATTAAATTTACTACAATAGGTTTTGGCTGGAACTACCGTTTTAATTCACAGGTTAAGTTCACCGCATATTATGAAATTGTTAAAAATGAAACAACAGCTTTGTCTGCGGTCGGTACAAACGGAACTACAAATACTACCAAGGACTTAAAGGACAACGTGTTAACATTAAGAGTTCAATATAAATTTTAATCAATCTGTTAACAATTACTTAACATTGGCTTAAAATACAGATAACATTATAAAACGTACTTTGTAAAAAATAAGAAAGATGAAAAAACTAATTCTGATGGCATTAATAGCCATGATGGCAACTTACTCACAAGCTCAAAAGGTAGGTTTCAAAATTAAAGGAAGCGATACAGTATTACCTCTTACCCAAAAAGAGGCTGAAGTGTACATGAAGAAAAACCCTAACACTTCCATTATGGTAACTGGTGGTGGTTCAGGTGTAGGTATTTCAGCTCTGCAAAGCGGCACTACCGATATCGCACAATCCTCACGTAGCTTAAAGATGGATGAGAAAATGAAACTCAATGATGCAGGTAAAGCATTCAAGGAAACTATAATTGCTTATGATGCCCTGGCCATTATTGTAAATCCTGCAAATAAAGTAAGTAAGCTTACCCGCGAGCAACTCGAAGGTATTTTTACCGGCAAAATAACCAATTGGAAAGAAGTTGGCGGTGATGATAACAAAATAGTAGTCTACTCTCGTGAAACCAGCTCAGGAACATACGATTTTGTAAAAGAGCATGTTATGAATAAAAAGAATTATGCTACTTCCGCCCTGCTTATGCCGGCAACAGGTGCAATTGTTCAATCAGTAAGCCAGACTAAAGGTGCTATTGGATATGTAGGTTTAGCCTATATTGAAAAAACTGTTAAGGCGATTGAAGTATCTTATGATAAAGGTAAAACTTATGTTGCTCCAAGTATTGCAAATGCAAAGAATAAAACATACCCTATAACACGTCCGTTATATTACTACTATCTTACAAGTACAGAAAAGACTATAAGTCCGTATGTTAAGTTCATACTTTCAGCAGAAGGACAGAAAATTGTACTGGATGAAGGTTATGTTCCTTTGAACTAATAATTTGGTTTTGGTTGTTGAATTGAGGTTGAAAGGGAAGGTGACACTATGTTTATTGTGTACCTTCTCTTTTTTTTAAAAATATGGATCACCAAACAACTTACTCAATTAACTTGATTTCATTTTAGCAAAAATGTTGACTAGCATAGAAATCGAATCATTCTTAGCTCATTTTGTTCATTCAAAATAGATTTAACTTACTTTTGAGTAAAGGAAATCTGGTATAAAAAACCAAAAGTGCCCATTCCATTAATATCTGCATGAAGAAATTTAGAAAAATATTTGAAAAGTTTATTGAAGGGGTGCTTTTTTCGAGCAGCACCATTACCAGCCTTACAGTTATCCTGATCATTGTCTTCTTATTCCGCGAAGGGATAGGGCTTTTTCAGAGTTCACCACTTGAAAAGAACTTTGTAATAACTGTAAGCAAGCAAAACCCTGTTCAGGAACTTGATGCTACGCAGGTAAAAGCTATTTTTAACCAGGATATTACCAATTGGTCGAAAGTTGGAGGAGCCAATGATAGTATTATACTTTTTACCACCAGCGACATTGCCACTTATTACACAGAAGAAGAAATAGGCGCAAATTTCGAATTCCTCCCTAAAAAATTAAACGATTTTATCGTTTCTCATCCAGGTGCAATCATGTACGTATCGGGAAAAAGTTTACCCCCTGGTTTTAACGGACATAAAATTAAAGTTAAAGATATAACGGTTTCTAATTTCATTTTTGGGAAACAATGGTATCCAACCTCTGATCCTATTCCTAGTTTTGGAATTTGGCCTATGATAATTGGAACTCTAATGGTTACACTTGGTGCACTTTTATTTGCTATACCGTTGGGAATTGCAACTGCAATCTTTATGGCTGAAGTTGCGGATATAAGGATACGTAACATCCTGAAACCGGTTGTTGAATTACTATCAGGTATTCCTTCTGTAGTATTTGGATTTTTCGGACTTATTGTTATTGTTCCTCTCATTCAGCAAATGTTTCACCTTATTGTTGGTGAAACAGTACTGGCCGGAAGCCTGGTTTTAGGAATCATGGCATTGCCTACCATTATTACCATTACCGAGGATTCGTTACGAACTACTCCGCAGGCATTAAAGGAAGCTAGTCTTGCACTTGGAGCAACCCGTTGGCAAACATTGGTGAGAGTAGTAATACCTTACGCCAAATCGGGAATTTCAACAGCTATTATTCTGGGAATCGGGCGTGCAATTGGTGAAACTATGGCAGTACTGATGGTTACCGGAAATGCTTCCAATATTCCACATTCATTCCTGGTGCCTACCCGTACCATACCTGCTACAATTGCTGCTGAACTTGGAGAAGCACCTTATGGAGGATTGCATTTTAAAGCATTGTTTGCCTTAGGAATCGTACTGTTCCTTTTTACAATCATAATTAACTTTACCGTTGAATTTATTAAGAATAGTAAACAAAGGACTTAAAGGAGACTGAGGGACTGAGGGAAGGTGAGAATGAGGGAAACCATGTATTGTGAAGTGAAAAGAAATAGAGACAGGTAAAAGTTAATGAATTGAAGGGAAAGATTAAAATACAAATCGTGCGTTTGTAACAAATCGAAAAATCTAAAGAGAAGTGACTAAGAAAAGACTGATACAGAGAATAGCATTTATTACCTTCGGGCTTATCAGCCTGATGGTGGTAGGAATCCTTTTCGCGATACTGGGTTTTATAGCTATCAGGGGAATCCACGTTGTAAACTGGGAATTCCTTACCGCCATGCCGGAGGATGGGATGACCAAAGGCGGAATATTTCCGGCTATTGTAGGAACTGGCTGCCTGGTACTTGGAAGCATAATTTTTGCATTTCCCATAGGAGTGCTTTCAGGAATTTATACAAATGAGTACTTAAAAGATAGCTGGCTTAAACGATTTATCCGTATGATGACTAACAACCTGGCAGGCATTCCTTCAATTGTATTTGGATTATTCGGGATGGCTTTGTTTGTAAATTATCTAAAATTCGGCGATTCCATTATCGCGGGATCGCTTACACTTGGATTGCTTACGCTTCCTGTAGTAATACGCACTACTGAAGAAGCCCTGAAATCAGTGGATAACACTCTCAGATTGGGTAGTTATGCCTTGGGAGCTACAAAACTTCAAACAATACGGCGGGTTGTTCTTCCTGTTGCATATCCTAATATTATTACCGGTCTTATTTTATCAATCGGCCGAGTATCAGGCGAAACTGCACCTATCTTATTTACAGTTGCAGCCTATTTCCTCCCGAAACTTCCATCAAGTTTATCCGACCAGGTTATGGCTTTACCTTATCACCTATATGTACTTGCCACCAGCGGAACCAATATGGAAGAAACCAGGCCCATGGCATACGGAACTGCCTTTGTACTCATAGCAATTGTACTGATTATCAATACTGCAGCCAGTTTATTAAGGCGATATCTAAATAAAAAAGTTAAAATGGACTAAGTTTGAAAACGAAGAGTGATGAGTGATGAGTGAATATTGAATTTCACAAGGCCACTAAACATTTCGAATACTAAACCTTGAACCCCAACTCCTAATACCTATTACCAGAAGAATGATACAAGCAGAAGCAAAAAATATTAATGTGTGGTATGGCGATTTTCATGCATTAAAAGATATAAGTATGACTTTTGAACCCAATACCGTTACGGCACTTATTGGTCCGTCGGGTTGCGGGAAATCTACTTTTTTACGGCTTTTCAACCGCATGAATGATCTGATAAGCAATTTCAGGCTTGAAGGCTTAATTACGGTTGACGGGCAAAATATTTATTCGAAAGAAGCAAAGATTGACGAAATCCGGAAAGGAATTGGTATGGTATTTCAAAAGCCAAATCCTTTCCCAAAATCTATTTTTGAAAATGTAGCTTACGGATTACGGGTTAACGGTATTAACGACCGTAAAACTATACAAGAAACCGTTGAACGATCACTTCGCCAGGCAGCTTTATGGGATGAAGTTAAAGATGACCTTAAAAAATCAGCGATGTCAATTTCGGGAGGTCAGCAACAACGACTTTGCATTGCCCGTGCCCTTGCAGTCCAGCCCCGCCTGATACTGATGGACGAACCCGCTTCGGCACTTGACCCGATTTCAACTGCAAAAATTGAAGAATTGATTTTTGAACTTAAAAAGTCTTATACAATCCTTATTGTAACCCATAATCTTCAGCAAGCCGGCCGTATCAGCGATTACACAGGATTCTTTTACCTTGGTGATATGGTCGAACACGATCTCACCAAGAAAATATTCCTTAATCCATCGAACGAACGAACACAGAATTATATTACAGGAAGGTTTGGTTGAAAGTTTCAGTGTTACTTTTAAATATTAATCAGGCACTGACTACTCCTTACTCCACAAATAACGAATAACTATTCACCATTAACTTTAAAAAAAATGAGTCACCTTGAAATAGATCTTGAACAGCTTAAGAATGATTTAATTCAGATGTGGAACCTTGTTGCCAATCAGATGGAAAAGGCACGGCTGGCAATGATAAACGGTGACAAGGACCTTGCCAGTGAAGTACGTGCGAACGAGAAGCTGGTTGATGCTTTTGAGCTGAAAATCGATATGGATTGTGAAAATATTATTATGCTGCAAAACCCAGTTGCAATAGACCTTCGTTTTCTCCTATCTGTTCTGAAAATCAATTATAACCTTGAGCGAATCGGAGATTATGCCAACGCAATAGCTAAAAGTACCGAACATTCTGAAAAACCATGGCCTACTGACATAATCGATGAAATAAAAATCCCGGAAATGTTCTTTATCGCACAGAATATGATCCAGGTTTCTTTGGCATCGTTCGAAAAAGGTGACAGAAAACTCGTTAAAGGCCTATTCGGAATGGATGATAAACTGGATAAAATAAATAATTCTATTAATCCTATAGTCTGCAAATTGATAAAAGAAAAACAAGATGATATCCCTATGCTTCTTGATGCTTTTTCCATTATTCGCAAGCTGGAACGAGCAGGCGATCATATTACCAATATAGCTGAAGAGCTGATCTTTTATTATGATGCTGTTGTAGTGAAACACAGCAAATTAAATAAAAAGAAGATATAAATTGCAATTCATCTCTGCATTATTAATACTGAAATCGTTTTGTACCAAAATGCAGGGAGGAAAAAAAATCAAATTACAATAATGATAATTACTCAATGGATAAATCAAAATATACTATTCTCCTGGTAGATGATGAAGAAGATATTCTCGACTTTGTAGGTTATAATCTAAGGAAAGAAGGGTTCAATGTCCTTACTTCTTCTAATGGACGTGATGCGCTCAAACTGGCGAAAAACGATACACCTCATTTGATACTGCTCGACCTGATGATGCCCGAGATGGATGGTATTGAAACCTGCCAGGAGTTGAAACGCTTCCCTGAGTTGAAAGATACGATTATTGTGTTTTTTACAGCCCGGAGCGAAGATTTCACTCAGATCCTCGGCCTTGATGCTGGCGCTGACGATTATATCACCAAGCCAATCAAACCTTCCGTTTTAATCAGCAAAGTGAACTCTCTTTTGCGCAGAATAGCAGTACTTCAGGAGGAATCAACGGTTTTCCAGGCTGGCGATATTACTATTGACCGTGATAGATACCTGGTAACCATAGAAGGAAAGGAAATTCAACTCGCCCGCAAGGAATTTGAGCTGCTTAGCATTCTGGCATCAAAACCAGGCAAAGTATTTTCCCGTGAAGATATCCTGATGCGCGTCTGGGATGATGATGTTGTGGTTGGCGAACGCACCATAGATGTTCATATCCGGAAGATTCGTGAAAAAACAGCAACCGATCATATAAAAACGATTAAAGGTGTAGGGTATAAGTTTGATCCGAGATAATGAAATGATGAAATAATGTGGTAATGCGATAATTTGAAAATGAAATTATACATTAAGTTGCAATTTTGTTCTATTCAGAAACTATCAATTAGCAATTCAAGCAATTAGCAGTTTCACTAACTAATACATTAACACATTAACCAATTAATACATTAGCACATTAACCTATGTCCGAAACAACGCCTAAACGATTAGCACTTATACTTGCAATACTGCTTTCGCTGATGGCGGCTGTTATATTTTTCATATTTGCGGGAATAGTTATTAAACAATATTACTGGCTTCTGATCATAAGTACTTTTTTAATTCTTATAGTTATTCAGTATGTGATATTAAGGTATGCTCTTGAAAGGTTCATTTACGACCGTATAAAATTAGTATACAAAGCAATACATAAACAGAAACTGAATAAGGGTGATAAAAAGGAACAGATCACGAGTATTCATGGGGACATAATTGGTAAGGTGAATGAAGAAGTTGAAAACTGGGCCAACGACAGAAAAGAAGAAATTGATGAACTGAAGAAAATGGAAGTTTACCGTAGGGAATTCCTCGGTAATGTTTCGCATGAACTGAAAACACCGCTTTTCAATATGCAGGGATTCATACTTACGCTAATGGATGGTGGAATACACGATCCGAAAATAAACCTCGATTTTCTTCAGAAATCGCAAAAGAACATTGAACGAATGATCACCATTGTTGAGGATCTGGAAGTAATCTCACGCCTCGAAACCGGTGAAGCAACTCCCCTCCTCTCAAATTTCTCGATTACTATGCTGGTGCGGGAAGTTATGGAATTCCTGGAACCCAAAGCTTCGGAACGCAACATCAAACTCCTGTTTGCCGCAGAGTACAACGACAATATGCTGGTTCGTGCTGATAAAGAAAAAATACGGACTGTGCTCACTAACCTTATTTTGAATTCCGTTAAGTACGGGACCGACAACGGACGCACCAAGGTAAGTTTTTACGATATGGACGAAAATTACCTTATCGAAATATCGGATAACGGAGTGGGAATTGAAGAAAATCATATTTCAAGGCTGTTCGAACGTTTTTATCGTGTCGATAAACATCGCTCCAGGGCACAAGGTGGTTCAGGTCTTGGGCTGGCCATTGTAAAGCATATTATCGAGGCCCACGACCAAACCATAAATGTTCGCAGTGCACCGGGAATTGGTTCTACATTCTCGTTTACCCTAAAGAAAGTATAATCCTTCCGTTAAGTTGCCGATTAACTTCAACACTTTGTGAGCTAATCTTGCCAATACACCGATTTTAACATATTTTAATTCTTTATCGAGCTTTGTTGCGAATATTTCGTCGTTACTTTGATCTTAGTAAATGTCCTTATATAGCCTTATTTCTTAAGCAATATCTTTATGAAATTAAAAATTTTACTCCCACTGATACTATTAAGCTTTTTGAGTTGTTTTGCCCAGGCCCAGAATCCAACCCGGGTATCGATCAAAGGAACTTTGCAGGATACATTGCACCAGGCTATACCTTTTGCAACAGTGATGTTACTCAACAATTCCGATTCATCTCTGGTTAACTTTTTATCGAGCACCGATAAGGGCGAATTTGCATTTAACAATGTGAAAAACAGCACCTACCTGTTAAAAGTTCAGCATATGAGCTATTTGCCAGTGCAAATGCTGCTGCAACCTTCGTCGGCTGCTATCAACAATATACCTGTTGTTACAATGAAACCTATTTCCCAAATGCTTATGGAAGTAGTAATTCGGGCGGCCAAAGCTCCTTTGCGTATAAAAGGTGACACGGTTGAGTACGATGCTTCAACCTTTAAAGTTCCGCCCGGATCAACAGTTGAAGATTTGCTGCGCAGGTTACCTGGAATTGATGTGGATGCTGACGGCAATATCAGTACCCAGGGCAAGGATGTAACCCGCATGTACGTTGATGGGAAAACTTTTTTTGGCGATGACCCTAAAAGTGTAACCAAAAACGTTGGAGCTGAAGCCATTTCGAAAGTGCAGGTTTACAATGAAAAATCAGAACAGTCGAAACTTACAGGTGTAGACGACGGCTCACAGGAAAAAACTATGAATCTTGAACTTAAAGCGGAGTTCAAAAAAGGATCTTTTGGTAAAGTAACCATTGCCGGCGGCACCGAAAACAGGTGGGCAGGCCGTGCAAACTATAATCGTTTTAATGATAAGTCGCAGCTTTCGTTTATCGGGTACGGAAACAACATAAATCAAACCGGTGTTAACTGGGAAGATTATGGTGAATTTAAAGGCAATAATGCGTTTAATAATTTCGATAATGGCGACTTCGGGTTTAACCGTAACGGAGGCCGTATGTTTTATTTCAGCAGCGACGATTCACCTGTAAGTAATTATGACGGCAAAGGACTTACCGAAAATTATGGCGCAGGAACAAACTTTAATTTTGATAATAAAAAGACCAAGTTTAACGCCAGCTATTTCTACAACCAGACACAACTGGACTTTCAGCAAAAAAAATATCAGAAAACATCTTTAGTAAACGAAAGTGCCTTCGACCAGTACGATACCCTTATTAATTCCGATTTCCGGTCGAGCCACAGCGTTGCCACGCGCTTTGAGCAAGAATTTGACTCAAGTAATAAGCTGATAGTAAAAGCAAATTTCCGTTTCGCTACCAACCAAAACCATGAGATAACCAGCCAGCAATTTTCTGATACGCTTTTAAAGCCATACAATATACGCACGCTGAACAATTTCACTGATCTGGCTTCATATAAAATAACTTCTGCCGCCATTTACAGGCATTTATTCAAAAAGAAAGGACGTGCTTTTGCCTACAGTGTCGGGTATAACAGTAATTTCAACGATGGTACTGAGAATTATAACTCAATAAACAAATTCTTCGATGCTACCACTCCAACAGAGCAGATAAGGCAAATGATTAATACCAATAAAAATGTTAATGAATTAAAGTCAAGCGCTTTATATACCGAGCCTTTATCGAAAAGAGTATTTCTCGAATTCTTCTACAACTACAGCCAGCTTACCAATAAAAGCAACCGACAGGCCTATCCGTTCGAAACTGAAGTGCGTATTGATAGTCTGAGTGCCTACTATGATCAGGTTACCATGTATAACCGCGTGGGTTCGGTACTCAGATATTCATACAATGGCCTCAATGCTTCGGTTGGTATTGCTGAACAGCAGTTAAAACTTACAGGATTGTATTCACTCGACAAAGGCTTACCATGGGACAATCAGAAAGTTACCAAAACATTTCCAAACTTTACACCGAATGTAAATGTAAATTATGAATTCAAGAACAATATGCGTTTGGATCTGGGATATTCAAATGATATATCGGCTCCTGATTTCAACGATCTGCAACCCATAAAGAACACAAGTAACCCTTCATATCAAATAATAGGAAATCCTGATCTGATACCCGAAAATGCTCACAATGTTGAATTTGGGGTACATTATTGGAATCCGTCATCCTTCTCGAGCATTGGTGTGAATTTAAATTATGGAATAACGATGAATCCAATTGTTTATAGCCAGAGTTCACACTTCGATTCTAATAAAGGAATGATCACTACATCCACACCCGAAAATATGGATCAAGGGACCAACATGGGATCCTGGTTATGGTCGAGTATTCCTATTATCAAAACCAAGTTAACAATTGATTTTAATGGCGGAGCTGACATGTCGAACAGGCCGACCCGTATCAACGATACCCTCAACGACATCAAATCGCAGAATTATAATTTAGGTAGCAATCTTAATTATACAGCAACCAGCAAATTAATACTTTCGGTTGGAGGAAGCGGCGGATTCAGTAAGATAAGGTACAATAAAAGTGAAAAGAATAACCAGGATTACTTCAACTATGTAATCCGTTCATCAGTGAAATGGCAATTTATTGACAGGATGTTCTTTGAGAGCAACTTCAACTATTCTGTGTTTAAAAATGAAAGTTTTGGTTTTAACCAATCAATCCCGTTATGGAATGCTTCAGTACGCAGGATTATGGGTAAGAAAAACAAGTTTGAAACTCGATTGGCAGTCTTCGATATTTTCGACAAAAATGTAAACATCAATCAGTATGCGCTTCTTAATATTGTAGGAACCACCAAAACCAATACGCTGGCCCGCTATTTCATGCTCAGCGTAACCTACAATATGAAAGGCTTTGAGAATAAAATCCAGAAGAACCGTTTCATGTAACAAACAGAAATGTTGTATTTATAATTATAAATCTGTCTCATCATAACTTTAAGACAAAAATCCAGAATGAAAAGAAACATTCCAATATACATAATAGCCTTATTCATATTTCTAAGTTTTCAATCCACTGGTCTCAAAGCCCAGAAACTGGAGGGAACCATACGTTACCTGCGTACCCAAAACTGGGCAAAAATGATGGCATCCGTAGATTATATCAGCAAGCAACAACGCGACCGCAGCATGTATATGTGGGGTACACGTTCGGAATGGAAAACCTATACGCATCTCCATTTTAATGCCACAGAATCGAAATATGAAAACTCGGAAGAAGAGGCTGAACCCGGAAATGAAGGCTGGAGCGACCGTAAAGAAATTTTTTTCATGAAATGCAATTTCAAAGACAATACGCTTTATGATGGGTTAACTCTCCTGGGTAAAACCTACCTTATTCATGATTCGATTGTACCGCCAAAATGGAAAATCATGAATGACATGAAAGAAGTCGCTGGTCATATTTGCATGAATGCTTCGATGAACGATACCCTGCGAAAACAAAATACAACAGTCTGGTTTGCACTCGATATGCCTTTAAGTTCCGGCCCCGACCGATTTATCGGCCTTCCTGGTATTATTCTGGAGGTTGACGTTAACAACGGAGCTCTGATTATGACAGCCGATAAGATTGACATGTTGCCTTTAACAACCGAACTGGATGTACCAGCAAAGTTAAAAGGCAAGAAAGTTACTATGTCAGAATATACAAAGCTGATTGAAAAGCAAATTAAAGAACGCAAAGCGGCAGAAGAACCATGGTTTTGGGGGATGAGTTATTAGTTTGAGGAATGAAACCGCAGACACAAACCTGGCTGGATTACTGATTTTATCAAAAAATTACATAGTTCTGAATTGGAAACTAGGCCAGTCGGGATATTCCTGGTAATATACTAAAACCACCGTATAGCCGTTTGATTTTCAGCATTAATGTAAATATTTTAATATGAAAATTTCATTTCCATTAGCGTTGGTTCTTATAATTACTATCCTTGCCGGATGCAGCAGCAAGCAAACGAAAAATGACAATCAGTCCATTATTGGAATATGGCAAAATAGCACCAACCCCAAAGCTGCAATTGAATTTACCAAAGAAGGAAACTACTATTTAAGAATTGATGGAGAACGCATTTTATCAGATGATTCAACCACAGATAAATACGCATACAATGCATTATCAAAAGAAAATAATCTGAAGATCTTCAATTCTTTAAAAGTTGGTAACACAGAAGGAAAATTAGTGATTCTAAGTTCGGAACGCATAAAAATTTCATTGGTAAACCAGGGAACAATAGTTTCGGAAGCAGAATTCACGAAAGTGAGTAAGCATTAAAATTTTCTAGATTTATTTTTAAAAAGAGGATCAAATTCATTTAAAAAGTTTCCTCAAACCTGATGCTTCAAAGAATCTGGCAGTAAGTATTTTGTAAATGGAATAAAATTTCAAATCTCAGTAGCCTATGCTATTGACCCGAATACTTTACAGCCTGATTTTAATGACACTGAACGTAATTCGTTAAGGTCAAAACAGGTTAGCAATACTCAAATTATTGATATTTAGATATTTGGATAAATAGAATTACATATACCAAATCATTCCAAATCAACACTTTGCAGCCTTGTAATTTTCTGTGAAGCAAGGAATTATCGGGTAAGTGAAAGCTCAGATTTACCTTTTAAGATACAACTACCAATAAAATGCAATAAATATGCTGTTTATATGTTATACTAATGCAAAATGTGAATACTTTTGTAAATAGAAATATTTCGTAAACAAACATCACTACTTATCATATGAAGAAAATAGCGGCACTGCTTGCATCCATAGTAATTCTTACGATATTGCTTTCGTCCTGCGGCTCATCGGAAAAATGTGCTGCTTATGGAGAATACAAAGATTATCGTGTCGAAACAAAATAACTTATACGGTTTCTGGTATAATTAGTTCATCTTTTACATGAAACCAAACCGTAGCATTGTTGTTTATAGTTCAAAGGCACAGTTTATGCGGTTATTCCTGGTAATTACACTTTTAATTCTTATCGTGCTCTCACCTTCAATAGGTAAGGCTCAGGATGTTGCTGAAGCAGATACCGTAGATATGGGTATTCTGTTAACAAGGGAGAAAGCCGGGAATATTATGTTGCACACCCTGGGTTATGGTGTAGGTTTCCGTTTTGGAACAAATAAAACATACTATACTAATCGTATGTTCGAATTCGACCTGCTTGAAATGAAAGCGCCAAACCAGGCCCGACGATACAACGAAAATTTCTCCAATCCCCGCAGCTACGTTTACGGAAAGCTCAACAGTCTGTTTATTCTACGTGCAGGGATAGGGCAGCAACACCTGATAAACCGAAAACCATATTGGGGCGGTGTAGAAGTAAGGGGATTCTATTATGGTGGCTTAGATATCGGATTTGCCAAGCCAACTTATTTATATATTGCCTATTACAATGTTGTCGATAACCAGATTATACTCGACAGGACTGTGCTCGAACGCTATGACCCTGAGAAGCATTTTCCATATATAGGTTCAAATCCCACCAGTTTATGTGATATTTATGGTCGTGGGCCAATACTTAGTGGTTTTAATAAAATTAAAATATACCCAGGCTTATATTTCAAGGGAGGTTTTAACTTTGAGTTCAGCTCTGCAAACGACAGGATTAAAGCAATAGAAATTGGAACAACAATTGATATATTCCCGAAACCAGTTCCAGTTATGGCCTTTAAAGATGCTAATTATTTTTTTATTACCGGTTACCTGAGTTTCCATATCGGCAAACGCTACAACTAAGAGAACCTCTTTTTCCTTTTATTCTCTAGGTATTAATCCTAAAACTTATTCCGACTTATAGTTTCTGAGTATGTAAGTTCCTTGCTCCTTTAGTCTTCTTTTCCATTTTCCATTTTCCATTTTCCATTTTCCATTTTCCATTTTCCATTTTCAAATCCTTCCCCCTACTTCATCCCCTTAATTTCCATCTTCCTCAATTTGGGCGCAAATCCGGCAGTCGCCAGCACAATCATAACTGTCATTCCTCCGCCGAAAACCACAGAAGGGACCAGTTTCATCAATCTCGCTGCAAGACCCGACTCAAACGAACCTAGTTCGTTGGAAGAACCTACAAACAGGCTATTCACTGAAGCAACGCGTCCGCGCATTTCATCAGGAGTATACATTTGCAGAATGGTACCGCGGATTATGACACTCACATTATCAAACATTCCACTCAACGCGAGTAATCCTAGCGATAACCAGAAATTCCCTGACAAGGCAAAAAATATGATGCAGACGCCGAATCCGCCCACAGCCCATAAAAGTTTTATGCCTGAACGGTGTATAGGAGGATGATACGCCAGAATCATTGCCATAAGTACGGCACCCACTGCAGGAGCAGCACGAAGAAAACCCAATCCCTGCGGACCTGTGTGCAATATTTCGGATGCAAACACCGGCAATAATGCAACGGCACCTCCAAATAGCACTGCAAACATATCGAGCGCCAGAGCCCCTAACAGAACCTGGTGGCCAAAAACAAATTTTATACCTGTTGATAAGCTTGTAAATATTCCTTCACCAGCTTTGCGGACAGGAACCGGAACTGATTTGGATGTGTAGAAAAACATCAGGCTGAATACCGAAAAGAAAACGACACATAAAAAAGCAGAATGTATGCCGGCAAATCCATAAACCAGTCCACCGGCTGCCGGACCCGAAACTGCCGCTATATGCCAAACTGTGCTGTTCCATGTGGATGAATTGGCATACAGGTTCCGGGGTACAATTTGGGCCATGTAGGCTGACTGGGCGGGAAAAAAGAATGCCCGGGCCAAACCGGTTATTGCAATGACAATGTATAATGGCAGAACACCGGCAGTTAGATATAGCGTTTGCATGGAATAGCTCATATACAGCAGAATAAAGGCACATACAACATATGCAGTGGCAGCAATCGAAATAATAATTTTGCGATTAAATAAATCAGCAACGTGCCCGGCAAATAATGCTACACCAAGGAAAGGTATTGCTTCTGATAGCCCGATCAGTCCGAGTGAGAAAGGATCATGAGTAAGATCGTAAACCTGCCAGCCTACAATTACGCTTTGCATCTGGATAGCAATTGTAAGGAAAAAACGTCCGGTAATAAATCTGCGGAAGTCTTTCAGATGCCACACAGCATAAGCGTTATTCTTCTTATATATAGTTTCAGTCATTTTAAAAGTTTAGATTCAATGTAATAATCAATGCCGGTTTGCATGAGATTACAAAGGAAACAAACTTATAGATAGAAAGTCTTCCTTAACAGTAAATTTCATCGTTCAAAATGAAGAAACCTTTTCTGCCTTAGTATAAAATTGAATTTTTCGCATTATTCAGATTAATAAAAAAAATCCCGTCAAAACGACAGGATAATTTTCTACATCAGGGTGAAATCTAAGATTCTAAAATAATTATTGAACAACAAGCGTAACGTTATCAAATTTCCCTTCTGTAACATTGTAAACAAATCCATCAATATCTTCGCCCTGGAAATGAAACGTACCGGAAATTTTCTTGTTACCTTCATCATACTTTGTAATTACTATTTCACCAACAGGAACAGCGCTCATAAATGAAGTAAAACTATAAGTACCAATACTTACCATTCCTAAATTATCAACATTTAGCTTATAGGTTCCTGTGCCACTCCCTTTAAATTCAAGGTAAACCTGTTCGGCGGCAGTTGCGCCCATGCCCATAATTTGAGTAACATTATTAAGTGATTCATGGCCCGCTGCCATGTTTGTTGCCGTCCAAAGGGTCCCTTCCACTTTTGCGGAAAAGCTTGTGGCTGTAGTTTCGACACTATCTTTCTTGCAGCTAAAAGAGATTACAAGTAAAGAAGCCAAAATTGTTCCTGAAATAAGTTTTTTCATAAATAATGGATTAATTTTAAATTTTCTGAATTGATATATATAATTAACGCAAATGTATATAAACTGGCATTAAGATTTACAATAGTTAAACTTTATTTCTCCGGGAATTTTACTGTTTCCACGTCGGCAAGTAGGAATAATTGTTTGAATAATTCAACATCTGCTTTGAATAATTATCAGGATATTCAATGATAACATTAACAACCTTCTCATTTTCCGTTACTAAAGAGAAAACAGGATTTATAAACCCGCCATAAGGAGATACATTAAGTTTTTTAAACCTGGCAAGTACTTCTTCATGTAAATTAGGGTCAACTTTTACTCCAAACGTTTCTACCAATAATTTTCCTGCATCGTAATCACCTTCCGATTTAATTCGTTGAATTTCAGCTAAAAGAACACCAAATAAACCACGAAGTTTTGTATAATCATTAATCTTCACATAAGTCTTACCCTTATGCTTTACAAATTCAATTACCTTGCCGGAAGCACCTTGTTCAAAACACCACTTTGCAATCAGTTGCCGGTTTCGCATATGCGATTCCTCTATATTTTTGCCCGGCGCTACGCGGGTTAACTGGGTTAACAGGCCATTCCGGATATAGGAATTGTATTCAGCTTTGGCGGCATCAGGCGAAGGCAGAATTTTAAGTTCCAGCATTTTCGGATCCATCATATAATACAAAGCGAAAAGGTCGGCCCTGGCTTCTTCGAGCGTACTCTGGTAGCTGCAGAGCGCTTCGCTGCTTGTGCCTGGCAGAAGTTGCCCGGAACCATGGCCAAGGCATTCGTGCAAATCGGTGTGCACATTGCCGGCCAGTGAATTGTATTTCTTCGAAAGTGCTCGTTCTTCTTCCGAAAGCACAAACTCTTCAAGAACACCATTACCTAGTGAAGCCTGGTCATAAGCATAAGTGATATTTTCAATAGTTACCGACTTTGATCCATGTTCTTTCCTGATCCAATCTGCATTCGGAAGATTTATCCCAATGGGAGTTGAAGGGTAGCAATCACCGGCAAGTTGAGCAACCGTTATTACTTTGGCCGTAACACCTTTAACCTTTTTCTTTTTGAAACGGCTGTCGACAGGCGAGTTGTCCTCAAACCATTGCGCATTCCCACTGATAATTTCGGCCCGTTTGGTAGCTTCATGATCCTTGAAATTAACAACTGACTCCCAGGTTGCTTTACGGCCCAACGGATCCTCGTAACTCTCAATAAACCCATTTACAACATCAATATCGCTTTTCAAATCTGCAACCCACAATACATTGTATTCATCCCAGGTTTTCAGATCACCAGTTTTATAATATTCAACAAGTTTCGCCAAAGTAGCTTTCTGTCCTGAATTTTCCGCAACAATAATGGCTTTCTCTAGCCAATAGACTATTTTCTCAATTGCTTTGCTATATCCGCCGCCAATCTTCCATGTTTTTTCAACTATAATACCATTTTCTTTTACAAGTTTCGAATTCAGACCTAACGAAAGCGGATGCTCAGGATCAGGCTGTTTCATGTTTCTATAAAAATCCTCGACTTCAGCTTCATTCACCCCTTCATAAAAATTGACTGCAGATGTAAGCACCAGGTCATCATTGGAATCCAGGTTCACCTTTTTAGGCATAATTGCCGGATCGAACATCACAGGTTTAATCTCGGCAATCAACTGATTTACAGTATGTCCGACCCTGATCGGGAACTTAGCCTGGTCGCTTTTTCTCACCAATTCCTCAAAATATTTTTCATCAATACCCGGAAGGAACTTCTCAGAAGCATAATGATGGTGAATGCCATTTGAGAACCAGACCCGTTTCAGGTAAACTTCAAATGCCTGCCAATCGGCACTTTCTTTATTGCCATCGTAAGTAAGGTAAATATTTTCGAGAGTACGGCGTACGGCCAGGTTATATTTCCCGTTCTGATCGAAAATGATATCACGCCCGCAAAGCGCGGCCTGGCTCAGATAGTAAATCAGTTCTTTTTGCTGAAGCGTAAGCTCTTCAAACCCTGGAACCTGGTAACGCATAATTTTAATATCTGCAAACTGTTCTAACAGGAATTTGAATTCTTCAGGTTCTTTCGATCCAGGTTTTTTATTAATAGATGTACTCGAAAACAAATCAATATTCATAACAACAACAGGGATTAATACAGATGATTTAAATGGATGAGAAACTTAAAATGAATGATTATGCCAAAGGTAGGTGAAGCATTGAAATCAGCAGAAACATGAATGAAATATTATCAATCCTTTTGATATTGGATAATATAACTTTAACCAGATCAAATAGTTCAATATATAAATACAGGATTAAAATATGCAAAATGAAACCGAATTACCCTTTCTGATTCGACAGATGAATACAAATGCGTAATCCTATGAATTTCTATCACTTACGATTTAATTTGAATATTGTATAACCAAGAATAAATGAAAACTGCTTATAGTTGACTGTTGAATTTAAATAATGATTTACCAAGTCACATTTTGAATAATACCTTAGTTCCAGGCTAAGTCTACCATAATCGACCCCTCCACCAATTGCATAACTATTCCCTTGCTCAATATTTAAATGTGTTTTAGAATTTCCGAAAGTGATATCTACCGACGAATTAAAATCAAAACTTAAACTTGTGATGTAAAACGCATTGAGAAATATTATTAGATTATCTTTTAAATAAAAATTATATCTGAGTCCAATTGGAAATTCCACAGACTTATAATTAATATCAGTTTTATAAGAATTGTTCTTGAAAGTTGAGTTAAAATACTGGTATGATGGATCAAAAATGATAACCCACTTGTTTTTGTTAAAAGGCAGAACAAAATCGGCTTCAACTCCTATCCTGAAATTTAATTTCTGATCGCTAGCTGTCAGAACCGGGCCATATATACTTTGTATCACATTTATTGAAGAATAATTAATACCTGGAGTGACTCTGAGAAGAAAAAATTCCCTGTTTTTATTGTTATTGTAGGTTACAGAAGTTTCCATACCTACGTTATTAAATTGTTTAAAATAACTTTCAATTTCAGCTTTTGTAAACTCCATCGTTTCCAAGGATAGAAAAGTTGTATTAGAACCCCTTACATCATTCCAAAGTTGCTTGCGAAAATCATAGTTACTAGCTATACTTTTGTTATTTACCAAATACTCTTTATAAATCAACTGCTGAATTGGTAAATTTGAGACTGAATAAAAGTATCTTTCACAATTTCGTTCTCTGTATTGATAAAGGGAGGCTTTCCCTTCAATAAGAACTTTTAAAAACAATCGTTCCTCCGACCAGTCTGGATTTCGTTGTGTAGACAAGGTAGTTAA
>CAIWMA010000308.1 GCA_903913645.1 uncultured Bacteroidales bacterium
ATACGAGCCTTTCAGCGGGCCCGGAACATAAAGTTTGGTAAACATGTCGCGGGAAGCCAGCACTGCGGCAGGATTCATCTGGGCGGTATCTTTGTATGGGTAAATATAAATCATCAAACCAAGACTCATGGAGGTTGTATCGGATCGCAACCATACGAAATCACTCGTTTTTTTTGCCTGGTAAAAGTCTTTGGGAATAATCATTTTGATGCCAAATTCATTCTCCAGCATCTTTTCGACAACCAAATTCCGGTTCAGGAGATTCTGAGCATCGAACCGGGCACGTTCATTCTGGTGAAATAACGAATTAATTAATTCGCTTTTCTTTTCAAATAAATTTTTGAACGCAGTATCGGAACCTGCCTTAATTTTAATAACCTGTTGTGGATGAGACCATACATCTGTAAGCGTTTCGATTTTACTTGTCTTATTCTCAGGCTGTATATTTACTAATAAAACATTACAATTAGTCTGCAAAAATTTACTTGAATTTTGTTCGGGAATAAAAACCATTGTAAACTGTGGTTCAGCATCAGGCAGGCCTGGCACAGATTGCATCAAGGCCCTTCGAATAGTTTCACCTACAGTGCCATCCCATTGCTTTTGGGTGCATATAACAATTATTTCGGAACCACTCCCTATTGAATCAGGGCTTACAGGCCCGTTACATGAAGCCAGTAAAAGCGTAATAAATAAAAAATAAACCGATTTCTTAATCCACATCAGGATATATTGCTTAATAGTATGGGAAGCATAGCTGAAACGATTGGAAACAGGATGGGGGAGACAACGCAAAATAGGAATAAATCAGTTTGAAACACTGAAACATGAAACTATAAAATGACCTACCCCGCAGGTAATATAACTTTAATTTTTTGTCCCACTTTTA
Organism: uncultured Bacteroidales bacterium; assembly: GCA_903913645.1. Lineage (GTDB taxonomy): Bacteria > Bacteroidota > Bacteroidia > Bacteroidales > UBA4417 > UBA4417. The sequence continues at coordinate 890 of CAIWMA010000308.1, forward strand.
ACCCTGCTTTGCCCGATATTTTATTCCATTCCTTAAGCTGATCAATAGTAATACCGTCATAGCGCTGGCAGATACTCCAAAGTGTGTCACCCGGTTTAACCGTGTAATAAACAAGTTTTAAATCTTTGTCGTTATTTTTTTGCCCCTTTTCAGGAGTTTCCTGGGCTAAATTTTTTGCATTGCTTCCAGTATCAGGCTGGTTAACTCTTAGTTTCTGACCTACAAGCAGATTATTAGTTTCCAGTGAATTCCAGCTCACAAGTTCATCGGTTGTAACGCCATATGTTGTTGCAATTTTATTTAGGAACTCGCCTTTTTGGACTACATGGTATTTTGCATTTGCCAGAACCTGTTTTTGCAGAGTCGTCTGTTTCGGGTTTTCTTTTTCCGTTGTACCTGCCTGGCTTTCATTGGAGGCAGTTTTTCCCGGTGCATTTACCCTGATTTTCTGTCCAATAATAACATTTGTGCTTTTCAGCTTATTCCAGGCTTTTAAGTCGTTCATGGTAACATTATACTTAGATGCTACCTTTCCAAGACTTTCGCCCTTTTTAACTAAATGATATTTGGCATTTACGGTTGTGCCTGCAGGTTTCTTTTCAACTACGGCAACTGTTTGATCCTCACTTACCGGATCAGTACTTACTGCCACGTCCTGGGTTGAGGGAACTGTCTTTGGAGTTTTTGCATGCACTGCAGGCTGCTGCGACTGAACATAAATTTTCAGCGCCTGGCCTCTATAAACCGACGATTTCTTTAATTTATTCCATTTTTTAATTTCCGCTGAAGAGCAATCGTATTGCCGGGCAATAGTGGCCAATGTTTCTCCTTTTCGCACTTTATGAGTTACTTTTTTAGTAACTATATCATAATCCGCATTATCCTGTACCCTAAATTGGTTTGGATCATATCCTTTAAGCTGATAATATGCATACAAAGAGGACTCATTATTTAAAAAATCAGCTATTGATTTTTGAGGCAGGCGGATATAGAAAGTATTGGCTGGTGTTGCCGGGATAAAACCTGTGCGGAACGTTGGATTCAGAAATTCGAGGTCGGAAAGACTGAGCTTGAGTTTATCCGAAAGAATACTTAAAGTAAGTGGCTGATGAACCGCAATAGTATCTGTTTCATGATACAATATTTTAGGCATTATCGGGTAAATATTATGCTCATTTGAATAAGCCATCACATAATTTACAGCGATAAAAGCCGGCACATAATCGCGAGTTTCGCGGGGCAGATAGGGCATAATTTCCCAAAAAGTCATTTTCCCGCCCGAGCGCCTGATTGCTTTGTTAACATTACCCGGACCTGAGTTATAGGCAGCAAGTACCAGTAGCCAATCGTGGTACATATTGTATAGATCATTAAAATGACGGCAGGCTGCAACAGTAGATTTCAACGGATCGTTACGATCGTCAACATACGATGTTAATTCGAGCCCGTATACTTTCCCGGTATAATACATAAACTGCCACAATCCGCCGGCACCAACACTCGACCGGGCTTTGGCATTAAGTGCGGATTCAACTATGGCAAGGTATTTTAATTCAAGGGGGACATTATACTTATCGAGCTGCTGTTCAAACATCGGGAAATACATCTGGGCCAAACCCAGAACACGTGCTGTAGTTCCGCGCTTTTTGTTGGCATACATATCAATAAATGCCCTTACGCGGGGATTGTAAGTAAGATTGATCGGCGACTCAACGTCAAGGCGTTGCATACGGTAATAATATACCGAATCGGGATAGCTCGGAACAAAATTAGGCAGAAAGTTGTACTTGTTTTCAGTAAGGCGACACTTCGTATTTTCTGTGCTTTCAAAGTATTTAAGTGCGCTCAGGCTATCCATTGCTGCCACTATAAAATTATCATCCACCAATTGAAAATCACCTGTTGTTTTTTCAGGTGCGGTATATTCCCCGGCTTGCTGTGCTCTTAAAGCTACAGTGATACCAAGAAAAATTATTAGTAATAACTGCTTTGCTTTGTTCATCCTGTACTACTCAAATTTAAACGCTAAAATTCATTCTGTTATTATTCCCTAAATGATGGAATATTACGATTGTTAAAAATACGAAAACACACATTTGCTTAAATGTGACGTTCCTATTATTAATTCACAATCGGTTGTTTAAAAGTATAACGGCAGAAACCGCATATTTGGTATTCAAAAAGTTATTTCCCAGGCAACTCAGTTTAACCGATAGTAATTAACGGTAGTTTCGTGATAAATCTGCCCGAAATACTTCTTTTGTTAGCTGGTCTTGGTATCCGATTTTGGATCCTGATCATCGTCTTTCATCCCGTTCTTAAAGCTTTTTACGCCTTTCCCAATGCCACTCATAAGTTCCGGGATTTTTTTACCCCCAAAAAGTAATAGCACGACGGCTAGTATTAGAATAATTTCAGTTGGCCCTAATTTACCCATGATTTTTGATTGTTTTTCGTTAGTGCAGCCGCAAAGTTAAATTAAATTGAAAGCAAGAATGTACTTTTTAACATAAAAGTTCTAAAAATCCCGAAATACTTCTAATTGATGTGAATCACCCAGGTATTCACAACATGTTAAATATTAATAATTTACTTGAATTGGCTCCAATTACCTTCATGGAATTAAGATTCGTTTGTACGATTTCAGGGAAAGTCAGGGAAAATAAAAAGCAAAATGGAATGTGTGCCAAAATGCAAAAATGACACCTAATAACAAACCTGAACAGTTAAATTTTTAACCAGCCGGCAGGATTCTGAACAATTGTTCCTTGCCATAGTTCAAAGTGAAGTCGCGATTTGGATTCCCCCTGCCCGGTTGAAACCGTACCAAGCGTCTGCCTGATTTTAACTTTATCACCCTTCTTTACTGTAACATCTTCGAGATTGGAATACACTGAAAGGTAATCGCCATGCCTGACGATCACAACATAGTTAAGATTGGCAATAAAAATAACACTTGAAACTTCTCCTTCAAAAATTGCCTTTGCCTTTGCACCGGTCACCGAGGAGATATCAATGCCATTGTTCTTGATTTTTATGTTCTGGAATTCAGCATGCGGATGCTCTCCGAATGAAGATACGATATTCCCTTTGTCTATAGGTGAAGGCAAACTGCCTTTGTTGCCTGCAAAACTGCCGGTTAGTGCAACATCTTCGGCCGTAACCGACATACTGTTTGATTTTACAGGAACTGCTTTTGCGGACGTTGATCGGGATACATCAGCTTTTGCCAATGGTTCTGAATTTACCGGATCTGATAATTTAGTCCCTGGCGTTGCATTTGATTTGGCTTTTTTGTCAGCTTCAGCTTTCGTTTTCGCCCTGTGATCGGCATCGGCACGGGCTTTACGCTCAGTTTCAGCTGCTAATGCAGTTTTACGGGCTTTCTCCCTGTCTGCTTTTTTTATTTCCTCTGCAACAAGTTTTTCGATGGCTGCTTGCAGATTATTTAATGCTACTTCATTATTGCGAAGTTTTACAAGCAGGTTTTTCTCTTGGGTAGTGAGATTTTTAATTTTTTCATCTTTCTGGCTTTTTTCATTTGCCAGTATATTTCGCTCCTGTTCCTGTGCATGTTTCAGGGTTAGCTTTGATGATTTCCGCTTCTCAAGCTCAAGCTTTTTAGTGGTGAGTATCCTTTGTGTTTCTGTGATCGACTGAACCTGCAATTTTCGGTACTCGGTATATTGCTGCAGGTATTTGAGCCTTTTATAAGCCTGGTTAAAGTTGTGCGATGAAAAGAGAAACATCAGCCGGTTGTAAGCGCTCCGGTTGCGATAAGTTGAATAGATTAACCGTGCGTATTCGTCTTTCAGACTCTTCAGATTTGTCGTGATACGGGCTATAGTATCGCCCATGTCATTCACCTGGCTATCCAGGCCGGAAACCTCCTGCTCAATTGCATTAATAAGATCTTCCCGCTTATCGATTTTTTTATTGATCAAAATCAATTGATTCAGGTTGGCCGATTTATTTTCTTTGGTTTGTTCCAACTCCCTGTTAACCTGAATAATATCTCTTTCAATTTTCAGTTTACGGCTCTGCAATTTGTTTTTATCATTTTGAGCATAATTAGTAGCGACTGTTGCAGTTAGCAAAACCGCAACAATGCAAATCAGAAAAAAGTAAAAACGGTTTGTGCTCCGTGTTATTCCAATCATTTGTTTTTGGGTTGTAATTCCTTTATTTCAGTATAACTTTCCGGGATTCTGAACGGATAGGTTAGCTCCTGGTCAAGTTGTATTTTGGAATAGCTGATTTGAATCCTTATTTTTTTATCATCGGTTTCCACTTTGAAATCGAGTTTGGAAGGAATCAGCTTTCCTCCCACATTACTAAATTCACCATAAGTGGCAAGAAACCTGCGGCTGTCGCGCTCTGCTTCCTTGAGTAAAACCTTCGAAATTTTAAAATTTTCCGCATCCAGCCATATACTTTGGATGGGTATACTGATATCGTCCTCACTACGGCGGACATACCTGCGAAGTTTTCGTCTGTCGACAGTGCTTAATTTGTATTCCTGGTTTTCGACTGATGCTTTAAAGGAATTTGATTCGTACAACGAAAAGTCATTCCCGATAAGGAAGGCCTGGGCCATATCGTAATCAAGTGTTTTATTGAGCAATTGATTGATATACGCAAAATCCCGAACAAAATACGTGTTATTCAACCTGTTAATATACTTGATTGAATCAGGCGTGAGCATGAATCTTACGGCTTCAATTCCAAGTGCCGGAGTTATAGAAATCCAGATGATACTGTCGTAATCGATTCGTACGTTACCACTTACGCTTGTTTTCTTATGATCTATCTCGTACGTTACATTAAATTTAGCCGAGAACTGGTCAAACATCAATTCATGTTCTTTCAACTTCTCCGTCAGAAATTCAGCACCCTGTTCTTTTATAGGCCCCCTGACTGCCTTGCGGGCTCCTGTACATGCCGAGATACCTGTTGCAATAAAAATCAATACGAATAAATGCACGTGCCATCGGGTCAATTTACTCATACATCTTCCTTTCTTTTATTTTTTTCTCTAAGAATTCAGACCCTTTACCAACTTTCAGCGCGTTTTGCCATTGAATCATAGCCTTGTCGGTATTTCCAAGCTTAAAGTAAATATCTCCAAGATGCTCCTGTAAATCTGCATCGGGAGAAGGGGTGGCAGCAACAGCTTTTTCGACCCATTCAACTGCTTCACTATATCTTCCGAGTTTATACAGAACCCAGCCGTATGTATCCATATTGGCTGCATTAGCGGGGTCTAACTTAACAGATTTAGATGACATTGTTTCCGCTTTTTCAAGATTTTCGTTTCTAAGCGAAAGATAATAGGCATAATTGTTAAGCACAAAGCTGTTTTCCGGTTCCAGTTTTAATGCATTTTCAAAATTTTCGTCCGATAAACGGTAATTTTTCATACGGTTATACGTATCACCAAGGTATGTGTAAAATTGAGCAAGGAGAACATTGTTTCCACTGATCAGCTTTACCCCTGAATTAAAACTGCTAATGGCATCTTCGTATTGTTTTTTCTCAAGCAAGGCAACGCCTTTAAACAAATAGGGTACCGGAAGCAAAGGAAACAGTTCAATAGCCCGGCTACTTTCCGATTCCAGTGCAGGATAGTCCGAAAGTTGGATTTCAGCATTTAGCAGGCTTTCCCATACAGCATATTTACTGCTGTCAGCAGCAATAACGTTCCTGAACTCGTGGCGGGCTTCACTGTATTTCTTCTGATCGAGCAGGAAATCGCCATACATCGAATGGGCTTTAGGCTCGTTGGGATGGGTTTCAACCAGGATTTGTGCAAGCCCCATAATTTCATCCTTATTTTTATCATACATCTCACTCCCGGCGAAAATAGAAAGCAGTACCCTGATTTTTGTATCGATATCCAATGCTGGATTTGAAAAGCCTAATTTCAGCTCTTCGATTGAACGTTTTACATCTCCTTTTTGCCTGTAATAATCAGATAATGTGATATGTATATAAGGGTTTTGAGGATCATTACTTAATACTTGCTGATAATACTTGGCAGCTTCATCAATTTTGCCAGCCTGCATGTACATTTCGGCTATCATCGAAACGTAACGGGTTTCCTGATCCGGAAATTCCTTTATCAGTTTTTTAATCTCTTCAGAGGCCTGGTCGGTTTTATTCTGAATAAGGTATATGCGTTGTTTCTGTAAAGAGATCTCTTCGGTTATCCCCAGAATTTCTTCAATTTTATTATAGGTTTCAATTGCATTTTTACCATCATTGTTAATCAGGTATGCATTTGCAAGTTCATACAGGTAGTCAACGCTGCCCGGATACTGTTTCACCAGTTTCTCGCATGTTTCCAGAAGTTCCTTTTTCTTGCCAGCTTTACCATATATTTCAACCAGCAGCAGTTTATACCACTTGTTTTCTGGTTCCAATCCTGCAGCCTGCTCTGCATAACGTGCAGCCGAATTGTAATCAGAAACATCGAAGTAGAGTTGCGCAAGTTCGTACATGGAAGCCGAATGGAGTGGATCTTTTGCGAGACACGATTCATAAAGCCTTATTGCTTTGGCATTTTCTCCCGAAAGCTTTGCTGTAGTTGCATCGATGTAAATATTAGTTACCTCACCACTATTTGCATTCGTTCCGGCTGTTATATCCGAATTGTGCTTTTTCTTCTTTTCACGTTTCTGTGAAAATCCTTCCTCGGGCCAGATAATGACCAGCAGGAACAGTACTATGATTATTTTATTCATTCAATTGATTGTACTTGTTATTAATAAAATGTTCCAGACAGACGGTTATGGGTTTCACCCTTAGTCTCTCCTTCTCTTAGTCTCCAGGTCGCCCCTCATCTTGTCCACTACCTCCCAACTCAAATTTACTTTACTTCACTCCTGTATGCCCAAATCCACCTTCACCCCTTTCGGTAACCGACAATGATTCAACCTCATTCCAGTTTATATGTTCAAAGCGGGCTACTATCATCTGAGCAATTCGTTCGCCTGGTTCAAGTGTAAAAGGTACATCCGACAGGTTTACAAGGATAACTTTAATTTCGCCGCGGTAATCAGGATCGATAGTTCCCGGTGTGTTTACAATTGATATTCCGTGTTTTGCGGCAAGGCCGCTGCGCGGACGGACCTGAGCTTCATATCCTTCAGGCAACTCGATATATAAACCTGTAGGAACCATAGCTCTCTCAAGTGGTTTCAATACGAGTGACTGTTCAAGATCAGCTCTCAGGTCGAGGCCGGCCGAATGAACAGTGGCATATTGAGGTAAAGGAAAACGGGAACGGTTTACGATATTAACCTGCATAGTATTTACTTGTTTAAATTAGTATTTATGTGTGCTTTAACAGCGATTTAAGCCTCCTGGTATCTATTTTTTCTCTCTTCAGAACAAAAATCACAAATCCGATGATATAAAGGGTATTTAGGGCAATCCGAGCACTCAAAACAGGTGGGGCCACAAATACGCTGACTAAGTACAGCGCAATCCCTGTAATGAAATAAAGTATGATGGTTTTCCAGTCGTAAGGAATCGGATAATATTTGCGGCTCAGGTAGTAGCTGAAGATAACCATCGAAAGGTAGCTGAAAAGGTATCCCCATGCCGCAGCCATAAAACCATAGACAGGCATAAAAATGATGTTTATTACCAGGTTAATACTCAGTCCAAGCAAGGTAATCGTTAACGCGTACTGCGTTTTACCTGAAAGTTTATACCACATCGACAAATTGAAAACAATTCCTAGCAGGATGTTGGCTATCAGCATTATAGGTAATATTGATATTCCGCTTCTGAATCCTTTACCCAGTAAAAGTGCAAACAATTCAGGATACATGGCTATACCCAGAAAAATAAGAACACAAAAGGCAACAAAATATTTCATTACATCCGCATAAATTTTCTTCATATCCTCCCGGGCAGAAGAAGCAAAGAAAAAAGGTTCGGCAGCATAACGGAACATTTGAACAAACAAAACCATGAAGACTGCCAGTTTTACATTGGCATTAAAAATCCCCAGCTGATCCTGCCAGGGAGAAGTTGCAGGTGCAAAAAACCTGAAAAAGATCCGGCTGATAAAATCATTAGCAACTCCCGGTAAACCGGCTATCATAAGTGGCAGTGAGTAAATCATCAACTCTTGCATCTGCTTTTTTGAAAATACATAATGCAGGTTCAGCAACCTGGGAATAAATAGCAGCAGGGAGACAATGCAACTCAAAAGGATTGCCATTAAAATATAGCCGTAGTCAGGTGTAGCCGGTATAAATTTCAGTAAAAAAGATTCGGGATGGGAAATAAAGTACCTGGGCAGAAAAAGAAATAAGAACAAGTTAAAACCAACCTCTGAAAGAATCTTAATACTCCTGAAAGAAGCAAATTTAAAGGCTTTGTTTTTAAATCTGAGTTCAGCAAAAAGTATAGCGGTAAAACAATCAATAGCTAAAATAAGGGCTGAATATATTATATAATTTGCAGGATGTTCGGCAAAAGCACTCAGTTGACCAGAAAATATAATTATCAATAACAGGAATGACAGGGAAGAAGCGCCAAGAGATATCAATGCTGTGGAAAAAATAACTTCCGAACGGCTTTTATCTTTGCTTGCAAAACGAAAAAACCCGGTTTCCATACCGAAAGTAAGCACCACTTGCAAAAGAGCTATATAGGCCAGCAATTCAGATGCCAGCCCATAATTACCAGTGGTAAGCATTCGGGTATATAACGGTACAAAAAAGAAATTAATGATCCTGGCAACAATAGAACTCAGTCCATATATTGCAGTTTGCCCGGCCAGTTGTTTTAATGGATTCAAACAGGTATCTCGATTAAAAGGTGCAAAAATACGTAAATAGTGGCTTCACCGCACATATTGTTGATCAGCCATGTGATGCGTTAACAAACATTAAGAGCCGGGTGAACAAGAATAGTGCGCGGTGATGCTGTGAAACTGAAACTATTATGCATCCTGCATAGGAAGTGAAACAAAGAAAGTAGTTCCATTGCCTGGCTCAGTTTGGAACCAGATGCGCCCTGACGAATTATCAATTATATTTTTAACCATCGCTAAACCAAGGCCCATACCTGCAGTCTTAGTGGTGAAATTGGGTGAGAAGATTCGTATCTGACTATCGGAAGAAATACCGGTTCCATTATCCTGGAAACTGATTTCACAGAATGTGTCCACTATGGAGAGTTTTATCCTGATTATTCCTTGTTTATCGTCGGGAATAGCTTGTAATGCATTCTTAATCAGATTATTAAAAACACGTAGTATCTGGTTTGGATCAGCTTTTATGATGCACTCCTGATAAGTGGTTTCAAATGAAATTTCACAATCGGATTGATCGTGGAATAATGCCACCGATTGCTGAATAAGCGGGATGACATCGAACTGCTGGATCTGAGGTTCAGGCATCTGAGCGAAATCCGAAAATTCGGTAGCAATCGATGAAAGCGTATCAATTTGCATGATCAAAGTTTGCGAAAACCTTTTCAGCCTGACATCCCAATCAGGAGCTTTGTCATTCCAGGCTTTCATCAACAACTGCATGCTGAGCTTAATTGGTGTAAGAGGATTCTTGATTTCGTGGGCTACCTGTCGGGCCATTTGCCTCCAGGCACTTTCACGTTCGCTCCGGGCAAGTAATAAAGCGCTTTTTTCCATTTCATCAATCATCCTGTTATACTCGTCCACGAGTCGGCCGATTTCATCCTTCCGTGTCCATTCTATCTTGGCGTTTTTATTGCCTATTTTAACTCTGCTAAACTGATTTCCAATTAGTTGCAGTGGCTTGGTGATATATCTAGACAACAGTAAAGCCAGCACGATCGTAATCACAATCATGATAATATAAATATTAGCTAATGCTGAAATCAGTCCTGAAATTTCCCTTCGTATTTCTTCCTGTTTCGCAAAATAGGGAAGATTGAGGTATCCCAACAAACGGTTATCAATATTGCGGACAGGAGTATATGCCGACAAAAAAGAATAGGAACCAATTCTCTCCCGCTGAATAAAAAAAGATTTTTTCTCAATCATTAATTGCTGAGCACTGGAAGGATTTATTTGTTCAGATATCATTCCTTCCCTGAAAATCTGGTCACGGGAAGAGGCCAGAAGGAACCCTTCTGAATTATATATATTGATATCAGTAAAATACGTATTTGATAAATTGAGCAGCAAGTCAGCCAGTTCTTCCTGGTGAACAGCATCGAACGAAGAATACGTTCCGTACTGTGTTTCAAGATCAACCAATACAGAATTTAGCTTTTCACTTAGAATTTCATTGTTTTTATTCGAATTTAACTTATTGATAAACAACATACTAACTACTACCAGAACAACGGAAGATATTACAATCATCGCAATCATAATTACTTGAAGCCGCAGCCTGAAAGTATAAATTCCAAGACGCCAATTCAATGTCGAACTTTTTAACCAATTTATCAACAAAAGCATAACCATCAGTAAAAGAACCAAATATGAGAATGGAGAAAGTAAATCAGAGATACGAGGAACTTCTGTACTGAGAATAATCATTGTGTACTTATCGACATTGAACACATAATGGCTGAATCCATTGGAGATAAAAAACCCCTGCTTCGTTTTGCTTCCAACAATGTTCTTATTCTCAATATTAAAAGAATATTTACCAACATTTTTTACAAGTTCCCCCCGGTCGTAAAATGCATATGAATAACCCGAAAGATTGTCTGAATTGGTGTTTTTAGTGTCAAAAAGAAGTTCAGGATACCCCAACCCTTTCCAAATATCATTTGAACTGATTTCCACAAAAATAGTGTGTGGATTATCCTTGTCCGAATCATTAATATTTACTGTAATTTTTCCCAGATAATACATCGCATCAATCGATTGCCTCAGGAAATATAAGCCGGGGATAGAAACAGGTCGCATGAATTGAGCTATTTTCCCATCAAAATATTTGTCACATCCGGTTATTATGTTACCGGGTTTTATGATCAGTTTTTTATCATGCTGGCAAACAGTTATCTGCACCAGGTATTTACTCCAATAGCCGGAAAAATATTTGTCTTTAATATAAGCTGACACTTCATTCAAGGCAGTATCTGACCTTACATCCGCTAATCTTTTCGCAAGATTTTTATCCTGTTTGATGTTCCAGGATGCCTCATTAAAATAATACTCAGCCAGGTTATCCCGAGCATCAGAAAGATGTGTTGCGAGGATTCGTCGTTTTTCGTGTTCGCGAATTGTCTCCGATTTATTAACAATAAATGTTGCCATTGACGCTAAAACCATTACAACAGCAACAACGAGACTAATCCTGAATCTCTGAGGCGACCGTGCACGTACCTGAAAATATACAATTATTAGCAACGCTAAAAGAAATATTGTATTTATAAGGTCTAAACAATTTCCTAAATAAGTAAAAACAGTATAAACAAAAATTCCACTTAATGCCATATAAATGTATACATTGGCATTTAAAATCCATCGGTTTAAGCATTTTCCGGCTATTTCAACAATGAATAAGAATCCCAACAATAAAGATGCAACTATCAGTAATCCTATGTGACTGATCGGTGGTAAATCAAGGATATTTTCGAAGCGAAATGAAATGCTCGAATTAAGCACAAGATCTGCAATCGTCTCAGTTAAATAATAGTACAAAGTTATAAGGATTAGAATCGTTACTGCTGATGCTATTTTTACATATTTTGAGGGTTTGAGCAATTTATTATCCCATGAAGAAAGTCGTTTATTTGCAAGAAAAGCCAGTTGAATGCCTATCACCGCATTTATTAAGAAGTCGCCGAGGGAAGGCAAAAGTTCCGACGATGCAAAATAAGCTGGATTAAATAATTGTACCTGATACAGATCAGCAGGAAAGCGAAAATAGAACTGTATGGTTCGCAGAATGATTACATCGAGAACAAACAGGAGGAAATAGAACCATTTATGTTTGAATTCTGAGAATACTAATTTATACAGCAGCAATACAGCAGCAATAAGCCATAGAAAACTTGTGATATATAAAGTGAAGACGAGGTATTGCAACCAAAGAGCCAGTTCGAATGGCTGATCATACTTAACACAAAAAAGAAATTTCCCTGAGGGCCCGTTAATATTGTATTCTCCACTTCGAAGTTCTAAAGCCGCATTGTTTGGTGCGCTGAAACGCTTATAAAATCCTGAAGGAAGGTAATCGTTTGAAAATTTATAATTATAACGTATTAATTGAAGCCCAATAATGACGAAGTTTTTACTCCTTAGTTGTTTTGCGAGATAATAGCCGCTTCCGCTTTTAACCACTTCAGAAGCAAAATTCTCACTATCGATACTTAATGGGGCTGCAAAAACATTTGCTGTCCAGAATTTAAGACTATCGCGTTTGTAGATCAGGATTTCAATTCCTTTTTCAGCAAATGCATTTTTATAGTTTTCTTCTAAAAAATCCTGGAATGAAACTACATCTTCAGCATTTTTTTTTGCAACTTTATTAATTTCAGTTTCAAGATCAACTAATGCACCCGAAATTTCAGAAGTTAAACGTTCGGTAACTTTTTGTGGAGTGTAATAATTTTTAACTGCTGAGGAAATGATGAAAGCAGACAAAAAAAACACAAAGCTTAAAAAAAGCATGATTAAAAGGTGTTTTTTTATTTTTTTTCTGCTGATCATAAGGAATATATTACAAAATCCAGTATTATCAAGGGTTTCAGAGGCAGCTTCATTACAAGCGCTATAATTAACGATCTCGGAAAATTCAGGGCTGAATATTACAGAGGCTGTTAAAGCGAATATACGGCTTAAAATCGGCTCATTTCAATTTTATTACGTAAATAAGGCTCGAATGACCCTGATTTTGCCCAGATTTCAAATTTGACCAAAAACCATTCCATAAAGCAGGGAGCCAACGCATTTTTCCAGCTTTATATTTTTCGCTGAGGAGGCTTACATAAAAAGCATCAAATTTCATTGGCAGAATATTGACAATTGTAAACCCAAATTTTTCGACCAATAATTTCATGTCAGATTTTGAAAAGTGATATAGGTGCCTGGGCAAATCATAACCGGCCCAAAACTCCCGGTAAATTTTTGCATCGTAAGCTTCACAATTCGGAACTGCAATAATTAACGTGCCTTGTGGCTTTAATAAATTTTTAAGCTGCTTCATCCTCCCATTGAGATCCGAAACATGTTCGAGCACATGCCACATCGTTATAATATCAAAAGTGGCCTTATCGAAAGAATTTAGTTGCTCTTCCGGAAAAACCTTCAATCCATATTCCGAAATTGCGCGTGCCCTGGTTTTGTTGTCGGGTTCAATTCCGGTAGCATTCCATCCATGTTCCGCCATGTAATTCAGAAACTGCCCGGTTGCACATCCAATATCCAAAATTTCGCCTTTTTGTTGAAATTTACTGATCATCGCAAGTTTTCGCCCCAGAGTGAATTTTCGCACCTGTTGGTATACTGCTGCGAAAATTCCTTTCCTGGAATCCGAATGAGAGATATATTCTGCCGATTCATAATATTTCCCTAGTTCCGCAGCTTCAGGCCGGGGATTTGTGAAACGAAAACCGCAGCCTTTGCATTTAACAATTTCGAATTTTTCTCCGGTAAGGAAATAATCCTTTCCGGATAAAAACGGAACAAATGTGTCAGATCCACAGACGGGGCAATTTTTTAATAATTCCATTCTGTATTTATAGTATATTTATTTTGAAAAATTAATCTTTTTGATGTTTCCTAATTTCTGGTTTTATACATCCATATCATTTTCATTGCAGGCAATTCGATGAACTTCTTGGTCATGTTCCACGTGAAACAATTTCTATCTTCCTAGAAAAACAAGCAAAACAGAAATATCCGATGGGGAAATTCCACTTATCCGTGACGCTTGTCCTATAGTTGCAGGTTTAATCCGGGTTAGTTTTTGACGTGCTTCTGTTGACAAAGACGGAAGACCATGGTAATCGAAATCTGGCTTTAGAGGCATATCATCAAACTTTGAAAGCTTCTCAGCAATCTCCTGTTCTTTGTTTATATAGCCATCATATTTAATCAAAATTTCAGCTTCTTCCAGAATTTCGATTGCATCCTCCCCAATCCCGCGGGTAAAATTATCGAGGAAATCAAGATGTTCAATCAGTTGGTTAAAGGAAATCTGGGGCCGCAATAACAACGAATCCAGTTTTACTTTTTGCTTTATCGGGGCTGTATCAATGCTTTCTAAAAACCCGTTAACTTGGTCCGGGCTAACACTGTTAGTCCGCATAAATGTTTTAACCTTTTCAATCCACTCTAGTTTATTCGTAACTCTCCAAAGCCTGTCGGCTGATGCTAGACCGATATCAAAACCAGCCGGCGTTAATCGCAAATCCGCATTATCCTGCCGGAGCAGAATCCTATATTCAGCTCGAGAAGTAAACATTCGATATGGTTCATCAACGCCTTTTGTTATAAGATCATCAATTAAAACTCCTATATATGCATCCGATCGTTTTAAGATAAACGGATCTTTTTCAACTAATTTCAGATGTGCATTTATACCGGCCATCAATCCTTGTGACGCTGCTTCTTCATAGCCCGTGGTTCCATTAATCTGACCTGCGAAATAAAGGTTCTCTACCAATTTAGTCTCGAGCGTATATTTTAATTGCACCGGTGGAAAGTAATCATATTCGATAGCATATCCCGGTCTGAAGATTTTAGCGTTCTCCAGACCAGCAATTAGCCGAAGCGCTTTTACTTGTATTTCGGCTGGAAGTGAAGAAGAAAAGCCATTTAAATAATACTCTTGCGTATCCCATCCTTCAGGTTCCACAAAAAGCTGGTGCCTTGATTTATCTGCAAAACGATTAATCTTATCTTCGATTGAGGGGCAATATCTCGGGCCAGTTCCTTCAATTTTTCCTGTAAACATGGGAGATTCATGAAAGCCGGTTTCGAGAACTTTGTGCACTTCAGGAGAAGTATACGTTATAAAACAAGGCCGTTGCTTCTTAAGAACAGGAGTATCTGTAAATGAAAATTTACCCGTATTATCATCACCGGGTTGTTCTTCCATACGAGAAAAATCGATGGATCTACCATCAATTCGCACCGGAGTACCCGTTTTCATCCGGCTTGATTCAAAGCCAAGCTGAACCAAATTCTCCGTTAATCCAGTCGAATTCTTCTCCCCTATTCTACCTCCACCAAAAGATTTCATTCCAATATGTATCAATCCATTCAGGAATGTACCATTAGTTAGAACCACCGCTCTGCTTTCAATATGATAACCCATTGCTGTATGAACGCCGGTTATAAAACCTTCCTTTACAGATAATCCGACAACTGTATCTTGCCAGAATTCGACATTTGGAATTTGTTCCAGAGTTAACCTCCACCTTTCTGAAAACCGCATCCTGTCACTTTGCGCTCTTGGGCTCCACATGGCCGGACCTTTTGATCGGTTTAGCATGCGGAATTGGATCATAGTGTGGTCGGTAATTATACCGGATTGTCCTCCAAGAGCATCAACTTCCCGTACAATTTGCCCTTTGGCAATGCCGCCCATAGCTGGGTTGCACGACATCTGGGCAATCGTTCCCATATGCATAGTGATGAGCAGAACTGAAGAACCGAGATTTGCAGCTGCCGCTGCGGCCTCACTTCCGGCATGACCGGCACCTACTACAATTATATCGTATTTTTTAAACAAGGTCAAAGTGTTTCACGTGGAACAAAATGCTGCAAGCTATTGTTTACAATGCTTCCAGACCAGTATTAAAGATTCGGAAAAGAAGGCAGGTAAAAATCCTCTTTGCTCCTCATCTCTTTTTTATCATTTGCAGTTTTATCCTTATAACCCGAAAGATGTAAAACGCCATGAGCCATTACCCTGCCAAGTTCGGCATTAAAAGTAGTATTAAAGTTTTCTGCGTTCTCTTTTATCCTTTCAATACTAATAAAAATATCTCCAGAAAGTTTTCCCTTTTCGGAATAATCGAAAGTGATAATATCCGTCAGGGTATTGTGTTTTAAATATTTCTCATTCATTGTTCCCAGGTATTCGTCGTTGCAGAATATATAGGTTAAGTCACCTGGTACTTTATGTTCGCTATTTAGAATAGAATTAACCCAGGCTCTCACCTTAAGTTTATTCTTCAGATTGTAATTAATTTCAACTGTTGAAAAGCTTAACATGGCAGATTTTATTTTTCGAATGAGAGAAAATAGGCGTTTACTTTCGATTTATAGAATGGTTTCAGATTTGGCGGAACTGTTCGGAATAATTCAGTCTCTTTTTTCTTTATCTTATTGTATTCGAAGTACTTACCAGGATTATTATAGAAAATATCTTTCGATTCCTTCGATTCACGTTTCTCATCAAGTTCACGTTGCTGTTCTGCCTTTTCCGACTCCAGCATCCGTGTTACTATCTCTTGTTGCCTCCTTAAGGTTTCTAAATTTATTCGTTTATTCACCAGGTCCGTTTCGGTTTGTTCCATTTGCTGCATCATATCCTTGATGTTTTTGTCAACTCCGGTCCCTCCCTTTTGCATCTCTTGTCCGTATTCCTGCATTTTCTGACGAAGTGCTTCCTGCTGGGCAGCCATGCGGGCAAATTTCTCACTAATTTGTTTTTGTCCCTGCGAGCCTTGTTTGCCGGGAGCTGGCATGCCTTCTTTCATTTGTTGAAGTTGCTGATTCATTTGTTCCTGCAACTGCCGAATGGATTTCATTTTTCCAGCGCTCATTGCTGGTTTTTTACTCTTTTTCCCGGATTTTCCCGAACCTTTGCTCTGTGCATTCTGCTGCATTTGCTTTAATGATTCTGAAAGCATCAATGCAAGATTGTTAACTGATGTCATAGCATACTGCTGTTTGGATTTTGCGGGTGCAACATCACGGCTATTCAATTGACTAACAGCGTCATCCATGTTATTTTCTACCGCCGTCATCTCGCGAAGTATGAATGGCTCGATACTAGCCTGGCGTTTACTGAGTGCGTATAAACTATCTGAAACAATTTCCAGATCATCCTTCAGGTTTTTCTGCCTTTGAATAATCTGCAGGTATTTGGGATTAGTCGTACCAATGCTATTTAACAGGTTCATTATATCTTCCTGATCAAATGATATCTTTACCAGGTTATCCAATATCTGGCGGATAGCCTCCATATCTTCGCCCTCATCTTCCTTATCCATTTCCTGCTGCATTTGAGTAAGTTTCTCATTCAGTTTCTTCATTTTCCCCGAAGCACTTTTCTGTGATTGCGAAGCTTTCTGAGGTTTCCCACTCTTCAAATCCTGGCTGCTATTCTCCATATCCTGATCAATTTCCTTAGCATCTGCTTCTGTATTTTCAAGTTTATTAGGCTCTTCTAATTCGCTGTTCTTTTTCTCCAACTCCTTAAGATCATCTTTCAATTGGTCGAATTGTTTATTCAGATCATCCTGTTTCTCATTTAGTTTATCCGCGTTCTCCTTTTTTGCCAAATTTGCTTCATCTGCAAGTTTTTTCTGGTCTTCTGATAGTTTATCCAGCTTATCGATAGATTGCTGCAATTTCTGTTCTACTTCAAGTTGCTTAAATAGTTCAAGATTCCGATCCAGCTCTTTCTCCAGTCCTTTGCTGTCATCCTTCATTTTCTCAAGCATTTCGGCTACTTTATCTTTATCAACATTTTCGAGCATTTTCTGCAATTCCTCGTACATCTTTTTCATGTCTTCGGTCATCACTTTATTAAACAAATCCTCGAGCTGTTTTTGTTTTTCCATAATCTCAGGAGGAAGATCCTTGTATTGATTCTCCTGAAGACTTTTCTCCTTGTTTTCCTTTTGTACTTCCTGAACCTGTTGCTGCAATGAATTCTGTTTATCAAGTAATTGCTTCAACGTTTGTTTTTCCTGCCATCCAACTTCCTTCTTATCCACCATTTTCTTCTGCATATCCTCAACCTGCTTCTGTAAGGATTTCGATTGCTTGATGACTGATTCCATCTTATCCTTGATGTCGTCGTTCCTTTTTTCAGTCATTTTTTCAATCTCATCAAGAGTCGGAATTTTAAAAATGTGCTTAGTCGAACGTGTTGATTTATTGCCTGTTACGCCATCATTATCCCAAACCTCAAAATAATACTCCACTTCGTCACCAGGCTGAATAAACAAGGTTGACATATCCATAAAATAGAAAAACTGCTGCTGAAGTAAGGATTTATCAAGTTTAACTTCCCGGGTTTTTACGTCAGGAGTAGTAGTGTTTTCGGAACCCGCTTTTTTGACCGACCAGGCGAACTCAAGTTTACTTAATCCATAGTCGTCTTTAACATTTCCTTGGTAATACAACCTGTTATCGAAAATTGAATCTTTAAATTCTTCCACTGAAATTGAAGGATACAAATCGGGAATTACATTAACCAGGTATGACAATGAATCGCGGTTACTGAAGTATTCATTGCCAATAATTACTGAATAGGGTGTTCCTGAAATCAACCTTGCCGACTGGGTAAATGTATTTGACTTACCAGCAACAACTTCGGTAAGCTTCCCTCCTATCCTAAAAAGCAGTTTTCGGGTGTCGCTTGTAAAGAATTTCCAGGTAAGCCTGGTACCTGCAGGTACCGTAAGATCTCCGGTATTGGACATCGTTTCGCTCTTCCTGGAAAGATAAGATGGGTATTCGGCCAGTACATCAAAGGAAAGTATGATGGGCTTTGGAAGAATTTTAATCGTGTATTCCCTGGAATTGTATTTATCGGCGGTTATAACGAAAGGTGTATTTTGTTGCAGATTCCGGAAAGTATAACTATAAAGAACATTGCTTTCCTTTTCCATACGATAATTAGCCTGGCTGGATTGAATGAACAATTGCGACGGAATTTCGTCGCCTTCGATTTTTACTTTAACAGTAAAATCATCCTGCTGAACAGCCTGGAGTTTATCATTCAAAACCTTAATCGTGAAAGGTGCTGGTCGCTCGAAAACCTCATTATGGTAAATAATTCTTTTGGATGGCGCTAGTATAAACGAAGGTGAAATCACTAATGCAGCCAGCAGAAAAATAACCGGAGGTAAAGCATAAGGCAGATACTTGCGGTTTTTTTTCAAATCAACAGCATCGGCAAAATTCACAGGCCGTAAATGCTTGATTTTTTGATCTATACTTGCCTGTATCAGATCGCTGCTTTCATCTTTATGCTGCTCCAGCTGATGCAGTTGCAAGGTATTAAGCAAAACATCTTTAACTTCTGTAAAATGCTTTCCAATTATTTGTGCCGCCTGCTCATGATTTATCACTTTTCCTAACCTGCTGATGTGAGCAATTGGACGAACTATAAAACGCCAGGTGATGTATACAGTTGTAAACAGGAATGTATAGAAAAGTAAACTCCTTGTTCCAGTCCCAAACCAGGAGAAATATTCTAGCAACACAATAAGAATAAAGTACATGCCAAGAGCAGCCAGCGAATAAAGCAGCCCGCGAATGAGTTTATTCTTATAGTACTTCCGGATAAACTCATCGATCTTCCGGATCAATAAATTATAATTACTTTCCATTATTTTCAGCTGGTCAACCCCAAGCGATAAATCGCCTTAAATTTGGAGTTGTTAACAAATTAACCCGCAAAGGTAACAATTACAAATGAACGTTGTTTGAACTGATTTAGCTATTCTAAAAAGAGCGTTCACCCGCTTGCCGAGGTTTTGTATCTTTGCGCCCTTTAATAATAAAATTATGCGCGAAGTAAGAGTACGTTTTGCACCAAGTCCAACTGGTCCGCTGCACATTGGTGGGGTTAGGACCTCTTTATATAATTATCTGTTTGCCCGTAAACTCGGTGGAAAATTTATCCTCAGGATTGAAGATACCGACCAGGGAAGATTTGTTCCAGGTGCTGAACAATATATTATAGAATCGCTGACCTGGAGCGGAATTCATTTCGACGAAGGCGTACATATCGGTGGCCCATTTGCGCCTTACCGCCAGAGCGATCGCAAGGAAATATATCATCAGTATGCCTTGCAACTTCTACATAACGGCACGGCTTATTATGCATTTGATACCCCTGAAGAACTTGACGCGATACGCAAGCAATACGAATCGCGCAAAGAGACTTTCCAGTATGGACCCCAAACCCGTATGGGCTTAAAAAACTCATTGACGTTGCCCGAAAGTGAAGTTAAAGAATTGCTCGCTGCTGGTGTTCATTATGTTATCCGTGTTACCATTCCTGAACATGAAACCATCACGGTTCATGACATGATACGAGGTATTGTTACAGTTGATTCAGCTTTGCTAGATGACAAGGTTTTATACAAATCGGACGGAATGCCGACCTATCACCTTGCCAATGTGGTTGACGATTACCTGATGAAAATCTCGCATGTGATACGTGGTGAAGAGTGGCTACCATCGGCACCGCTTCATGTACTTCTTTATCGCTTTTTTGGTTGGGAAAAAGAAATGCCTGAATTTGCGCATTTACCACTTTTACTGAAACCTGAAGGAAACGGTAAACTCAGCAAACGTGATGGCGACCGTTTGGGTTTCCCTGTTTTCCCGTTGCGTTGGACTGATCCGAAAACAAATGAAGTTTCCTCGGGCTATCGAGAGAGTGGTTATCTGCCAGAAGCGTTTATAAATATGCTGGCTTTCCTTGGCTGGAATCCCGGAACCGAACAAGAATTGTTTTCGATGGAGGAATTGATTCACGAATTCAGTATTGAACGTGTAAGTAAATCAGGTGCTAAATTTGATGTGGAAAAAGCACATTGGTATAATCACCAGTACCTTTCGAAAAAGACTCCCGCCGAATTGGCAGCTCTGTTGATTCCGATTCTTGAATTAAAGAATATTAAAGCTTCGGTACAGTTTGTGCAACAAGTGTGTACTTTGATTCATGACCGCGCAATACTGATTCCGGATTTATATACTCAATCTCAGTTCTTTTTCATTGCTCCCGAATCCTATGACGTAAAAGTGGTTGCCAAAATCTGGAAGACCGAAACCCCTACCCTGCTTGCCGAATATATTCCTGTTCTCGAGTCAACTGAACCTTTTACAAAAGAGAATATTGAGATTAACACTAAAGATTTTGTCCAGAATAAAGGAATCGGAATGGGTCAGCTAATGAATCCTTTGAGATTAACCATTGTTGGAACAAACGCAGGGCCGGGCATGATGGATATGATGGCAGTAATTGGAAAGCATAGTATTATACCCCGGATTCAAAAGGGAATTGAAAAAATTACCGCATAATTAACGGCTATAAATTAACAGGTTAAAACTTAATCTTAATTCATGATGAAATCATTTTTCTATTTTTCAGGTTTGATTGCTATAATGGCATTAATAGCTTCATGTACTAATTCTTCGGCCAAATTAAACGAAAAAGATGCGCTTGCCATGCACATCGATTCAACCATTAAACCTAGTGACGATTTCTTTATGTACGCCAACGGCAAATGGTTTAAAGAAAATCCAATACCTGCCAGCGAACAAAGTAACGGGCTTTGGCAGATGATACAGGATACCATAAACAACCAGGTACTTTCAATCTGCAAAACATCAGCAGCTATTACCGACGCGCCAAAGGGAAGTGATAAGCAGAAAATCGGTGATTTCTATTACTCAGGCATGGACAGTGTGCAGCTAAATAAAAATGGAATTGATGACGCTAAGCCATATTTGGCAATGATTGATGATATCAAAGACCTTAATGGCCTGGTAAAAGTAGCTGCTGATTTGCGATATATAGCAGGCTCTGCTTTGTTTTCGTTATACGTCAGCCAGGACGATCGCTTCAGTAATAAGAATGCAGTTATGATTTCCCAGGGCGGAATCAGTCTTTACGACAGGAATTACTATTTTGATACCGATGACCGCGCTATCATGATCCGCAAGAAATTTGTTGAGCATATGGCTGACATGTACAAAATAGCCGGTTACGATGAAGCAAAAGCAAAACAGGCCGCTGAAAGCACAATGAAAATCGAAACTGCTCTTGCCAAAAGCTCACGCAAAATGGAAGATACACGTGATCCACTTAAAAATTATACCAAGCTCTCTTTCAAAAAACTAACAGAAACAGCTCCTAATTTTAACTGGGCACTTTTTACCAAAAACATAGGCCTGGAAAAAGTAGATTCGGTTATTATCGGACAACCGGAATTTGTAAGTTCATTAAATGGATATTTAAAATCCTTTTCTATTAACGACTGGAAAAACTACCTGAAATTTCACCTTTTCAGTAATCTTTCAGAATATATGGATGATAAGACCTACCAGGAGAATTTTAATTTCTTTTCAAAAACACTTGGAGGTGTAGAGGAGCCAAAACCACGTTGGAAGCGCGTTGTTGAACAGACAAACCACTCGATGGGCGAATTAATCGGGCAGGTTTATGTGAAGGAATATTTACCAAAAGGCACAAAAGATAAATTACTGGAAATTGGAAATGCCATCAGGGACGTTTATGCCGAAAGGATTAAAGCCCTGGATTGGATGAGCCCCGAAACCAAGGATAAAGCCCTGATAAAATTGAATGGCATTGTAATGAAAGTTGGGAATCCTGATAAGTGGAAAGATATGAGCATTGTTCAGATTGACCGGGGTTCCTACCTTAAGAATGTTGTGAGTGCATCGCAATGGCGGTATAAGTACATGATTGCAAAATATGGCAAACCCGTCGACCGAACAGAATGGGGTATGCAGCCGCAAACCTATAATGCCTATTATAATCCTTCGAATAACGAAATCTGCGTGCCGGGTTGCAACATACTTGTTCCGGGTTATGAGCATGTGCTTGCTGACGATGCTTTATTGTATTCCATCATTGGCGGATCTACTTTCGGACACGAAATTACCCATGGCTTTGATGACCAGGGCGCAAAGTATGACAAAGAAGGAAACCTGAATAACTGGTGGACTAAAAGCGATAGCGTGAAATTCTTTACCAAAACCAAACTTATCGTTGCACAGTTCAATGAGTATGTGGCTGTCGACAAACTGCACATCAACGGAAGTTCAACACAAGGTGAAAACATAGCCGATCTTGCAGGTGTAAGTATGGGGTTCGAAGCCTTCAAAAAAACCAAACAGTTTACAAATAATGAAATCATAGCCGGGATGAAACCTGATCAACGCTACTTCCTCGCCTACGGTTTAGGCTGGATGATAAATACGCGGCCGGAGGCACTTGCCAACCAGGTAAAGAGCGATGTGCATTCTCCGGCAAAATTCAGGGTAAACGGACCGTTGTCGGATATTCCTGAGTTTTACACAGCTTTCAATATTAAGCAAGGTGATGCCATGTGGCGGGCTGATAGCCTACGGGTAAAAATTTGGTAGAGCCTGGTATTTGCAATATTGTAAAGTCCAAAACCGAAAAAGCTGCAAAGCAAAAAAGGTTGCTCATTTCGGGCAACCTTTTTATTTCCCATTTTTCTTCCCCCGAATAGAACTCATCAGTTTTTGAAAATTTGCTTCCTTCAAAATTTTAGAAATTTTGGAAGCGGTTTTTCCCCCCACCGCTTCATAAAATCTTGAAATTATAAATGTGATTAAATAACGCAATTTTAAGTGTTGTATAATGCAAAAATTTAGGCCCACTATACGCTTCAGGAATTTCATTGAAATCTCAGAGACTTAAAATGTCTCCTAAAATTAGTTTTAAAACAGAATCCAAAGCCCTATTTTGCTGAAAAACAATTGGTTTAAGTTTGTCAAATAACCTTTTTAAAAACACTTGAAACTTCACGAATAAATAATGAACTTTTCGGCTTTTTTAGGTGAAATTATAAAAGAGAGCCATTTTCCTATTTTAGATATCCATACAAAATATTTTCGGTGGAGGAAGGACAAAAATAATTTGGCTTCTGCGATTTAGCTCCTTTAATATTTATTTTGCTCCCGCATTAATCTTTTTCAATTCCGGATGATCTAACTGCAGATTCTTTATGTAAAATGTAATTTATTATTTCAATGATCAAACTCCGACACATCCTGTTCTTTCTAGGAATATTTTTACTCAATACAGCATTTGCACAGGAATTCCGACTTTCGGGTACCCTTGTCAGTCAGCAGGACAATTTGCCTTTGCCGGGAGCCACCCTGAAACTTGTCAGCATGCGCGACTCGACGAAAGTCGATTTCCGGAGAAGCGGAATGAAAGGCGATTTCCAGTTTGATAAACTAGTTCGTGGACGATTCAGGCTGGAGATAACTTATATTGGTTTTGAAAATTTTACACAGGACGTATTTGTTGGCGGAAAAACTGAGAATCTTGGAAATCTTATGTTGAAACCCGCTGCCACAAACCTTGGTGGCGTTGAAATTAAAGGAACTGCTGAACGAGCCGAGCAGAAAGGTGATACAACCCAGTACAATGCTACTGCATTTAAAGTTACACAGGATGCTACCACCGAAGACCTGGTAAAGAAGATGCCTGGAATTACTATTGAAAACGGCACAGTAAAGGCGCATGGTGAAGATGTAAAAAGAGTGCTGGTCGACGGAAAGCAATTCTTTGGCGAAGATCCTTCCGTAACGCTTAAGAATCTTCCTGCTGAGGTGGTTGATAAGATCCAGGTTTTCGACAAGCTTTCGGACCAGGCAGCATGGAGTGGATTCGATGATGGAAGTGGTCAGAAAACAATTAATATTATTACGCGTAACGCCAAGAATTCAGGTCAGTTCGGTAAGTTTTCGGCAGGATATGGTACTGATGACAGGTACCTTTTGGGTGCCAATGTAAACTTTTTTAAGGGGCAACGAAAGATTACTCTGCTCGGAATGAGCAATAATGTGAACCAGCAGAATTTCTCAGCCGATGATGTGATTGGAAGCGGCAGCGGAGGACGTTCGCAAGGAATGCCGGGAGGCCGGGGTGGCGGCTCACCTATGCAGGTTGGCCCGTCAAGCGGGATTTTCAGTACGCATGCACTAGGCTTTAATTATACCGATGCCTGGGGAAGCAAACTAGTTTTAAATGCCAGTTATTTCTGGAACAAAGGCCAGAATACCACCAATAAACAACTTAACAGACAATATATTTTTGGTTCCGAAAAAAGTCAGTATTATAATGAAATAAGCAATTCCGTTACGGATAACAGCAATCACCGGATGAATATGCGGATTGAGTACAATCCCGATTCGAGCAATTCGTTTATACTTACACCCAGGTTAAGCATTCAGAATAACCAGGCAAACAGCTATTCCGCCGCCATTACCGGCATGGATGCGGTTTTTACCCCGGCGAACCTGTTGAATGAGTCTGTTAACAATAATGATAACAACGCTAACGGTTACAATTTTAATAATGAATTTCTGTACCGCTACAAGTTCCATAAAAAAGGAAGAACCGCTTCTATAAACCTTGCAACCGGAGTCACAAGCCGCTACCGGGAAAACTACCTGAGTTCTTTAAGTGATTTCTACCAGCAAACGCGAAGCCAGACTAACGACACGATAAAACAATACGGCAAAACCCTGTCAGATGGTTTCAGCTATTCGTCCAATCTTGTGTACACTGAGCCTATTGGGAAAAACAGCCAGTTGCAGTTCAATTACAATTTATCTTCCGCTCAGAACAAGAATGATAAAAAAACCTATAACTATTCGTTCGAACAGCAACAATACAATCTTTTTGATACGCTTCTTTCCAACATTTACGATAATGGCTATCTGACTCATAAAGTGGGAGTCGGGTATCTTTACCAGACCGAAAAGGCTAACCTGAATGGCGGAATTACCTACCAATATGCTAGTCTTAAAGGCAATACAAGCTATCCGTCTCTGGATTCCACACAGCTTTCCTTCAATTCCATTCTTCCGAACCTGATGTTCAATTATAAATTCACGAAGTTTACCAACCTGCGTGTAACCTACCGTGCAAGTAGCAACCCGCCTTCCACAGGGCAGTTGCAGAATGTTCTTGATAATTCCAATCCACTGCTTTTAACAATCGGTAATCCGAACCTGAAACAAGAGATAAGGCACTTTGCCATGTCGCGTTTTTCACATTCAAATAAGGAAAAAACCATAAACCTATTCGGAATGTTATTTTTTCAGAAAATTCAAAACTACATAGGTACTTCCACATTCAGTGGCGGAGGAGCTCAGTTATCAATGCCCGAAAACCTGGATGGCGCGTGGAATGGCCGTGTATTAACAACCATTGGATTTCCGGTTAAACCGATTAAAAGCAATATGAATTTCAATACCGGTTTCAGTTTCAACCGTCTTCCCAGCCTGATCAATACCTTGAAAAATTTTTCAAATACATACGGCATCAATATTGGAGCTGTTTTGAGCAGCAATATTAGCGAAAAAATCGATTTCAGCCTGACTTACAATGTCAATTACAACCTTGTTGAAAACACCATCCAGCCGAATCTGAACAACAATTATTTCTTTCAGATAGGGTCTGTAACCTTCAACTGGGAATTCTGGAAAGGTTTTTTTATGCAGAACAGTGTTACTTATCAGAATTATAACGGTATCTCTGCCAACATTAACGATCAGTATACACTCTGGAATTTTAATGTGGGTAAGAAACTTTTTAAGAATAAATCGGGGGAAATCAAATTGTCGTGTTACGATATACTTGACGAAAATAAAAGCCTCAACCGCAGTGTAACCGATACGTACATCGAAGACTCCAACACACAGGTATTACAGCAGTATTTTATGCTTGCATTTACATACAGCCTGAGGAATTTCAATGGGAAAATGCCTGTAACACCCGAAAGGCGTGGTTTCGACGGCAGGCCGGATGACCATATGCATTGATAACATTCTCTTTAGTAATTCAACCAGCCTGGAAAATAGGCATTCGGTTTAAATTATCTCAGCAGGTACGACTGTAATCTAAAAGCTCCGAATAAAAGTGAAATTGAAAACTCAGGTTTGGTATATTCTGATTGTTTGAATGTTGGTTTTGTTTCACCAGCCTGATTCTTATAAACGCCATTCATCATTCCTAATATACGGAAGCCGGCACCCATATTGACTTTAAACCAACTTGTCATTTTCATTTCCACGAATAATTTTGGTATAACTATTATTACCTTATCGTCATAAATCACATCTTCATACTTATTTGTCGGACCCTTTGCAGCAAGTTCTATCATTCCGGTGCCTGCTGAACCACCTACGCCCCAATTCCATACTTTGTCAGTATTGTGAATATAACCAAGCACTCCGCCATAATGCCGCATTTTTATTCTGCCATCGGTAAACGTCGGATAACCAATTTCAGCCATATCGGTGCGGGGTACATTGGTCAGTAGTTTTTGCCCGTACAAGCCAATAAAGAATTTATTATTAATTATAACTCCTCCGGTAGCTCCTCCATTAAAAGTGACTGATCCTCCAATATACGAGAACGCAGCCAACGGACCAATATACATATTTATCTTCCCGCGCCTTTCTGAGCCATACTCATGAAACCGGTCATTTTTATTCTGCGCAAACAGCGATAAGGCTGAATGGTATATAATAATGCAAATAATAAAAACTTTGCTTCTCATATTTTACAAAATGGTTTTGCTAAAAAGATTTCTCATCCTTGCAGTAAACTGAGATTTTGCTTCCTGCAAAGTTAATCTTAAATCTTAAGATTCCTTTAACATTCTGACCTTAACCTATGTTTGAATCCATAAGATTGTTTGATTTTCAAAGTCCTGAAAAATTCTTTCAGATAAAAAAGAGCAATAAATTATTCGAAAATTCTGTCATTTTACATGCAACAGAATATGTATATACATAAAAAAACCACCTACAAAACTCTGTAAGTGGTTGATTTTGAAGTTGTCCGACCAGGGCTCGAACCTGGACTCTTCTGATCCAGAATCAGACGTGTTGCCGATTACACCATCAGACAATTTTCATTAGCGGAGTGCAAAATTATACAAATTTCTGAATGACAGGCAGAAATCTCAGGATTTTTTAAACCTTTACTGATTTTGTCCAGGTATCTTTAAGTGCAACCGTACGGTTAAATACGATTTTTGAACCGTTTGTTTCCGGATCGACACAGAAATAACCCAGCCTTTCGAACTGAAATCTGTCCCCTGCTTTTGCTTTGGAAACCGAAGCTTCGGCAAAAGCAGTAATAACCTTTAACGATTCAGGGTTGACGTTTTCTTTAAAATCGTGTCCTTCTTCCACATTTTCAGGTATTTCGGTCGAAAAAAGCCTGTCGTATAATCGTACTTCAACTGGTACGGCATGTGCTACCGAAACCCAATGAAGTGTTCCTTTCACTTTTTTATTGCTGTTTTCCATTCCGCTACGCGTGTCGGCTTGGTAGGAGCAATGTATTTCAACGATATTATCTTGATCATCTTTTACAATGCTCTCACATTTAATAATATATCCATATTTCAGGCGAACCTCACCACCTGGTTTGAGCCGGAAGAATTTCCCGGTAGGATTTTCCTGGAAGTCTTCGCGCTCAATGTAAAGTTCTTTGGAGAACTGAACTTTGCGGAAACCGGCTTCCGGATCTTCCTGATTGTTAATGGCTTCGAGTTCTTCACCTTGTCCTTCCGGATAGTTGTCGAGAATAAGCTTAACCGGATTCAGCACCGTCATTACGCGGTTTGATCGTTTATTGAGGTCCTCGCGGACGCAGAATTCCAGCAACGCCATATCAATCAGCTGATCTCGCTTGGCAATACCGATTGTATCAGCAAAGTTTCGCAGCGATTCGGGTGTATATCCACGGCGGCGCAGACCACAAATGGTCGGCATGCGTGGATCGTCCCAACCGTTTACCACATTTTCGTTTACAAGTTGCAGCAGTTTGCGCTTGCTCATCACAGTATATGTTAGATTTAAGCGGGCAAACTCAATCTGTCGTGGACGATAGCCGCCTTCGGCTACCTGTTCAAGGTACCATTCGTAAAGTGGCCTGTGGACCTCGAATTCAAGCGTACAGATGCTGTGAGTAATTCCTTCGAGGTAATCGCTTTGGCCGTGAGCATAATCGTACATAGGATAAATGCACCATTTGTCGCCGGTACGGTGGTGGTCGGTATGCAGAATACGGTACATGATAGGATCGCGCATGAGCATATTAGGATGGGCCATATCCACTTTGGCACGCAGAACTTTACTGCCATCAGGAAATTCACCGTTTTTCATACGGCTGAATAAATCCAGGTTTTCCTCAACTGAACGTGTCCGATATGGGCTTTCCTTTCCGGCACGAGTTACAGTACCACGATATTCGCTTATCTGCTCAGCATTCAGATCGTCAACATAAGCGTTTCCGTCTTTAATAATTTTTACAGCCCAATCGTAAAGCTGGTCGAAATAATCAGAAGCATAATA
>CAIWMA010000309.1 GCA_903913645.1 uncultured Bacteroidales bacterium
CAGCAAATCTGGCTAAAACGCAAAAGCCGGAAGGGAATTGGTCATTCAGAGTGGATCCGGAAACAAGGAAAGTAAAGGAAGAATATACCAGCAGTGCTATTTACGGCGTGATGCTGTTTGAGGAGATGGATAAGGTCAGTGGGAATCCATCCTTTCAGAAAAGCAGGGAGAGAGCGATGAAATGGATTATGGAAAATCCTGTGAAAACACTTTTATTCAATGGTTTTTATGAAGATGTTAAAGCCGACACTACAAATCGGACCAATTGGGATTGCATCGACCTTGTTAAATACCTTCTGGCCCATCTAAATGAGAATCCTGCCTGGCTTCAACAGGCATTGAAGCTAAATAACTACATTGAAAAGACCTTTATCGATCATGATCATCCGTACAAACCGGCCGAAGGGATCAGGGAACAGTTTAGGTGTTTTGTTACTATGGGGATCCATAGCGCACATTGGGCCAGCATGATGGCTGATTTTTACCGGGTAACAGGAGATAGAAGTTATCGTCATCGTGCCATTCAGACAATGAACTTTGTAACCTATCTTCAACAGAACAACGGAAGAATACTGGTGAGTGCAGACGGTTATCCTTATTACTGGTATAGTTGCGATATCGGTACCGATTTATACTTACTTGATTTTCTGGAGACTTTTCCGGAACTTAGAATTGATAATCCCAAACATTTAAACGCGCTCCACGAATAAAATCCAGTTAATTGGATTCAACCAGACCCGCTGCCCGCTGCCAGTCGCTAACCACAAACCTGCTTTCAAAACGGGAGTCTTATATACCCGCGTCTTTCCTAAAAGAGCCTATTTGCTTTTATCCTCACTTCTTCTTCCTGTACTTTAAATAGGGGATGATATCTTCATTTTTTGTTCCGGACGTGCCATCATATTCAATGGTTACAACCGGAACTCCGGTTATCTCCACAATCTTTGACGTCATCGCTTCCGTTACCAGCGAAGGACAACAATACGATGGATTAGTTTGAATAAACAGGTCAAGATCGGGATGATTTTTTATCAGAGCCTGAATTTTAAGGATGTTTTCAAGTGATTCTCCCCGTTGAAGGATGTTCAGCCCAAACCTGTTCAACCATATATCAGTTTCACCTGAAGTTTGAATAGCGGCCTCCCTGTTATACCTGTAAAAATATTTTTTGTATTTGTCTTCAACCAGTGGAACCAGTGACTTCAGAAATTTGAGCTTGACATACTCAGCATAATGGCCAGTTTTGAAAAAACGATCAGTCGCGGTATTCACAACTATTTTCAGAAATTCACTGTAAGGGGTTGTAATCACTTCTCCCCCATTTGCTTCGACGGTTTTCACTAACTCCTGGTTCATCAGGTCGTTGTCCCTGACATAGATATCGCCAAAGATGGCTACTTTGGGCTTTTCCTTCCTTTCCGTTTCAATGGATTCAAAATCGCGGATAATTATATCAAGGACTAAATCCTTAGGATCACCATTCCGGAAAGCTTTAACCAAAGAACCTAATGCCCTATGAATCATGATTTCTGTTATCCCATCCTGTTTTTCATAGGGTCTGATCCGGCATCCGATTTTGCGGATATAACCGCCAAACATATAGGCCAGGTAGGCGTTGATGGCTGTAGGGAGAGAAAAATCGTAAAAGATCATGTCACCCAGATAGACGGAGACCTGCTCCATCCCTTTACCATAGTTATCCAATAGTTTTTTCATAAACCAGGGGAACATGCTAAGGTTACAGGAAAGATCGGATTTCATAATCCAGAGAGCCGTATCGGAAGGTATTAGCCCATTTGTTTCAATATAATCAATAGCATTCTGGACGATAATATTCAAAGGGAGACACTGCCCGGTATTAAGGCTCAGGCTTCGTCGAATCGATTCATCCGAATTAGAGGTCAGACGAACATCAATCCCGCTGTTTTGCAGAACTGCCTCCAACATGGGTCCAACATACGGATCCCAGGAAGGCAACAGTAATATTTTATCCTTTAAATGTTTGGCACCACTGAAAATGGAAGGTGGTAACTGATTTTCGAGACCTTCAATTTGTTGAATAAGGTTACTGAAAAGTTTGAAGTCGATTGAATGGCTTCTGAGTATCCGCGACGATTCGTCAATCAAGGTTTTGATATTGTTTTGCCACGCTTGTTTCATAGCCGTGTTTTCAACAGACAAATCGGTCATTTTTACAGATCCCATTTCTTGAGCAACATTCATAACTTCCAAATTTTGCCTCTCCCGATGATTCCGGAATGCCCTAATAGCAGCTTCAATACGCGTTTCGTATCCAACCGTAGAATCGTGTTCATCGAGTTGCAGGATAAGATATGGCTTTTGCTTCGCATCGAGTATCTCCTTGAAATATTCAATGACAAAAGCATCAGGTGTACATTTGAAGGATGTGATCAGTACCGGGTAACAGTTTTCGGTATTTGACACAATATCAGCTGCATGGAGAATCCTGGATGCGAATTTCCATTGGATGGCTTTAATCAGTTCATCGGCCTTGGATGTTTCAGTCGGATGGTTTGGCAGCATATCCATGTAGAAGGTTTTTATCCCAATCTTTTCAATGATATCCGGGATTGAATTATTCATAGACGGGGAGAGGACGGTATATGGACGTCCCAATAACATAATGTGAATATCGTCACTCTCCTTTAACTCCTGCTGATATAGCGCCTTCCATCTTCCCTTAGCCAAACGGACCTGTTCTTTCGCATTTTCATAAGCCAAACTCAGGTTGATGAACCCAATATCGTTCAATCCAATCGACTTCAACATCCGGTACAATTCGATCCTGACTGAAAGCTCGCCATACGAATAATTCAGGTGCGGAGTAAGCAGCTTTTTACCAGAATTATTGTTTTTTTGAACAGAAATAACGGATGAAATAAACTGGGTGTAATAACAATACTGTTTGTTTGTTTTAGTTTCGCGTGATTCCTCCAGGTAGGTTGGCAGGAAAACATAATCGACCTTATCCCGGAGATAATCTACATGACCTTGCATCGCGGCGATCGGAGAACAAAACTCCGCGGTACTCAGATTTTTCCCATCTTTTATCGCTGTTAAATAATTTTCGCTGGTAACAGTGCGGATAGAAAGGAGATCAAAAAATTTCTGCCAGAACAGGATTTCTTCATACAAGTATAAGCCGGCAGGAATTCCAATAGTAAGGGTGGTTTTTTTTGCTTCTGCCCTGAATCTGAATAATTCATCTCTTTTTCGGATTAGTTGAAAATGAATCGATTTGTTTTTTACATATTTATTCACTTCGTAATCCCTGCCACATAAGAAGCCATACGCTTCGATCTGATTATCGATTTCTGCAACTTTGAGTTTACAATGATTGGTGCATAATTCGCATACTTCTGACCTCACGGGTATAGATTTCCTATACAATCCAAGACCTCTGAATTTGGTCGTCCCGCCAGGTATGTCGCAGATTTCAAGGGCAACACCCAATGCACCTGTAAGATGACAATATTGGGAGACCATAATTGGTTTTTTCAGTTTTTGTTCAAAAGCGGCCACCAAAGCCTTATTTTTGGCTGTAGCTCCCTGGAATAATATTGTTTTACCGATATATCCCGGCACTGCCACTTTTGTAAAATAGTTCTCACGGGTTGAATGCAAAACGGCAGCAAGAATTTCGTCGGAAGAGTAGCCCGCCATTAGGTAATGGTTTAGATCTCTTTCCATGAATACTGTGCATCTGTCACTTGCCAGCGGAGCATATACATTCTCAACCCGGGCGGAATACTCATTTAACGGACATCCCAGTCTTTTGGCCTGTTCTTCAATAAAACTCCCGGTACCGGCCGCACAAACATTATTCATCACCGGGAAGGTAACCATCCCGTTGCGCATGACCGTTAATTTGGAGTCTTGTCCTCCAATCTCAATGATGGTATCTGTTTCCGGGTTTAATTCAAAGGCAGCCCTGGCATGGGCCGTTATTTCATCAAGGATGATGTCCCCTCCAATAATTTTACCGATAAATTTTCTGCCTGACCCGGTAGTACCTGCACCTTTGACTGAAAATCTGACTCCCTTTTTTTGCGCAAAATTGTGAATCGCTTCGAAAATTACCTGTACGGCCTGCAATGGCTGTCCCGAAGTATAGGTGTAAAAGCCGGCAACAACATCCTTGTTTTGATCGATAATTATAGCTTTTGTACTGGTTGATCCGATATCAATGCCCAGAATGACAGGAATTTGGCTTTTGCCGGATAGAATGGAATAGACGTCGACTTCAACCTCCTTCATGGTTGGAAAACAGACGGACCTAAAGGTGTATTTTTCGTGTGATTCAAAATCAGGGTATTCAGATAGTATTAAACGAAGTGGCGGATAATAGTATTGTTTCTCCTTTATTTCTGTAATGACCAGATCTTTAATGCTATTCAATTTGCACTTATAAGGTTTCCCCTCTTCTTTACAAATCAGTGCCGCTCCGTTTGCCCCATAAATATTGGCAAACCCGTCAACAGTGATTTGCTGTTCAATTAATTTGCCAATATGACCAATCACCGCATTATTAAACGCTACACCACCGGCTGCCACAATATTTGAAAAGGTATTGTTCTGAAAAACTGTATCGACGATATTCTTAGCCAGACCATAAGATAATCCGTCACAGATTTCACCGAGCGAGTAGCCCTCCTGTTGAGCATGGATCAGGTCTGTTTTGGCAAAAACGGCGCACCTCGAAGCAATTTTAGGAAAGCTTCCCTTGTTTTCCCAGGCTATTTTGCTAAATTCTTGAATATTAGGCAGGTTCAAACGCTCGGCTTGCTGATCCAGAAAATTCCCTGTTCCGGCAGCACACGACGTATTGGATTTGTAATTTCGGTACTCCCCATTTTTATCAAAGGTGGCCAGACCGAATTTTTCAGCGCCGATAATCAATAAGGATTGTACCTCAGGATGAAAATGTTTGGCTGCTGTGATGTAGGCAATCCTTGAGTCAACTACAACTCCTTCGCTTATAATTGACGGACAAGATGAGGTATAACCAATTGCTTTCAACCGGTTTATTTTGATTCCACGGAGTGACTCGATTAAAACCTCATTGATCCGGCCTTTATGAAAGGTATAAGAGGAGTGAACAATCC
Organism: uncultured Bacteroidales bacterium; assembly: GCA_903913645.1. Classification (GTDB taxonomy): domain Bacteria; phylum Bacteroidota; class Bacteroidia; order Bacteroidales; family UBA4417; genus UBA4417. The sequence continues at coordinate 5,127 of CAIWMA010000309.1, forward strand.
GGTTTTGTTCATCAATAAGGGCCATACCCACTGCAACCGAACCAATATCAATGCCCAGAAAGTTATTTTTCATTATGGTTTTTTCCCTTCTGTAAGAAAAGATTTAACGATAAGAATGGCATTCCGGCGATTTGTCTTAAAGGGGAATTAATGATACTCACCTTTAAGGGGAGGCAATAAGATTGAATAATGACTAAATATACATCTATTCCAGGACAATATCACGCTTTTAGGAGGATATTATTCACCGTGGGATAAAGAAACTGAGGTTAAAGCTCCCTGAGGTTTAAGGCTTCCTGAATTGAACCGATAATTTCCGCTGAATTCAATGGTTTGCCAAAATATCCTGAAATTAGTCCACTATCCAAGGCTTCAATCATTTCAGGAGTACGATCAAATCCGGTGAGAATGAAAAAAACAACATCGGGAAATTGATTTTTTGCTTTTACGGCAAATTCGAGCCCACTCATGTCAGGCATCTTCATATCGCTCACCACTGCTTTGATCTCTTTTTCTGAAGCAAGAACTTCCAGCCCTTTATTGCCCGATTCTGCAGTTAATATATAAAAATGGTCTTTAAAAAGACGTTTAAAAAGCATGAGGTTCATCGTTTCGTCATCGACATACAGTATGGTAATTTTTTCGCTCATAATTTAGCAGATTTACTGATTGGTAATTTTAAGAATGCAATTGTTCTGTCATCGTGGTGTAACACATAAATTATTAATCGCGCATTTTCAATGGCTTGCTCCACACGGGAGATAATATTAAAAAAGCCGCCCGATGTTACGTTAATGACTGTAGCAATTTTGATTTGGTTTGAATTACAAATATAGGTCTTAATCTTCTCCAATACATTGAATAAATTTTCATTATCTGATAAAAATTTAGCACCTATTACACTAATTGAGCGTAAATTCCAGTTTCTTAATGGCAAAATCATTGAGTTATTGATTCTAGACTGTAAAATTCAGGACACTGCACATGAAATATTAATTGCCGGATATTCGGGCATATGTCCCGGAATCTTTTTATTTTTACTAAAAAGGACCAGGAAGATGAGCTATAACGGAAAAGTTGTCATAGTAACGGGAGCGGGAAGAGGTTTGGGAAGTTGTATTGCTGAAACTTATGCCTCAAAAGGTGCTAAAGTGGTACTGGCAGAAAAGGTACCCGATTTGGGATTGGCCAGTGAAAAGTCAATCATGTCAGCCGGTGGCATTGCCACCTATATCCCAACCGATGTTAGCCGGCCGGACGAGATTGAATCATTAATTAAGACAAGTGTTGAACTTTACGGCAAAATAGACATTCTGATTAATAATGCCGGAATTTCCAAATGGAAGTCCCCCTATGAAATTACAGTCGAAGAGTGGGATGAAATCATCAATACCAATCTGCGAAGTGTTTTTCTCTGTTCCCGGGAAGCAGCTAAAATCATGCGGTCTCATGGTGGCGGCTCAATTGTCAATATTGCATCAACCAGAGCCTACATGTCTGAGCCCGACTCAGAGGCGTACGCCGCTTCGAAGGGTGGCATCGTATCGCTGACCCATGCCCTGGCCACCTCGTTTTCGCCCGATCATATCCAGGTGAACTGCATCAGTCCGGGGTGGATTGAAACCGGTGATTACAATCAGCTGAATGAAGCCGACCATAACCAGCATCTATCCGGACGGGTTGGTAAGCCTCAGGATATTGTGAGCGCCTGTCTCTATCTGACCGGCGAAGGGAATGATTTTATTAATGGGACCAACATTACTGTGGATGGGGGGATGACGAGGAAGATGATCTATTTGTAGAGACAAGGCATTACCTTGTCTCTACAAATCAAAAAGAAAAATCTCGCAAATGACGGCAAGGCCAATTTGGGAGAACTAGGCTGTTTTTGTAAGGCAGAAATAAAAATTATATCAAATGGTAGGTCGACCGTACAAAAATTACCAGCTTAGACAAACTATTCCTTTGCGGTGAAAAAAAAATAACACCGCATATATGCGGTAATTAATCCATATATTTACCGTAAAATAATATTTGGTAATGGCAAAATACATTTACGAATACAAAAACTGGACAGAATTTTTCTGGCAGGACAAAGCCATAAATGGCTTATTTGGTGAGGTGCGGCTTATGCAAGGTAAAATAATAGGGCAAATGAACGCTTTGGGATTTTCTGCTAAAGAAGAAGCCACGCTAACCGTCTTAACCTTAGACGTAGTAAAATCATCAGAAATTGAAGGCGAATTACTCAATTATGACCAAGTACGTTCGTCTATTGCAAGGCGTTTGGGCATAAACGCAGCAGGACTTGTATCAAGCAGCCGCCACATTGAAGGCGTTGTAGAAATGATGCTGGATGCCACCCAACGATACGCTTTACCTTTAACCGAAAAACGTTTGTTTGGTTGGCATGCAGCACTTTTTCCCACTGGTTACAGCGGACCTTACTTAACAGAGGTGGGACGATACCGAACTGGTGAAATGCAAGTTGTTTCTGGCGCTATGGGCAAAGAAAAAGTGCATTACGAAGCCGTAAAACCTAAATTAGTAAAAATGGAAATGGACAAGTTTTTGGATTGGTTCAACAACGAAGACTGTCTTGATCCTGTTTTGAAAGCCGCTATAGCACACTTTTGGTTTATCATCATTCACCCATTTGATGACGGTAACGGCAGAATTGGAAGAGCCATAACCGACATGTTGCTTGCCTGTGCCGAAGGCAGTGGAGAACGTTTTTACAGTATGTCTAGCCAAATATTAGCCGAACGCAAACTCTATTACGAAGTATTGCAAAAAGTGCAAAATAGTTCAGGCGACATTACCGAATGGATCGACTGGTTTTTGCATTGTCTCAAAAATGCGATGCTCTCCACCGAAAACACCACACAGAAAATATTGCGTAAAGCTGAGTTTTGGAAATTACATGAACATACACCCATCAACGAACGCCAACGCTTAATACTTAACAGACTTTTTGACGATTTTGAAGGAAAACTACAAACCTCAAAATGGGCTAAAATTGTCAAAACTTCTACCGACACCGCCTTACGGGACATAAAAGACTTGGTAGAAAAAGGTATCCTGAAACAAACTGACGAAGGAGGACGAAACGCAAACTACGAATTAGTAGACTTTAAATTAGAATAACCACTGGCTATAAAGGCTATAACAATTGGCGGGGGTAATGCAGGTTCTCAGTTCTACCGCCCGCTGTAACATCCGCACAGGTTGATAGGAAAGCAGTTCGTAAACAGCCACTTTCCATAGCCTCGAACGTAGTATGTAAGAGTCCATTTTAATTCTAAAAGAGTCTAAATTGAATGAAAAAGTGACTAAGCCGGTTCTTTTAGCATCCAGGGCGGTTCTTTTAGCAACTAAGCCGACTCTTTTAATAACTAAGCCGGTTCCTTTACCAATTAAAAGGATTCTATTTCAGGGAACTAAGTACATGACAAAAATTGACAATATTCAATAAATTTATCTATATCATTAAAAGACAGTATATTTGAAAGATAAGTCAACTCATACTTGAATAAACTTTGAGCACTTCTGCCATGCTTTTTGTTCTTGATTGGGCAAATAGAATTTAGGAATATTCCAACCTTGTATGCCCAGACAAAAGCAACCAGTACCAGTGCAAAGAGCTTGTTAATTCTGTCAATATCTGTCAAATGCGTGTCTTCAATATTAAAACCGCTTGTTTTCAGTGCTTTAAATGCAGATTCTATTTGCCAACGTTCTTTGTATAATGACTGAGCCTCATCTGGTTTGTTGAATGAAACTATAATCTGAAATTCAGGTATTCCTTGTTTGTTCCTGACCTTCGAAGCCGACAAGTAACATAGTTGTCCATTGACATAAACTATTCCATGATGGAACTCACATTGATTGATCTTTAAGTGGTTGAATAACCATGATGCCTTAACGAGATGTCCATTTTTGGGAATAACTACCCAAAAATTCTCACGAATGCGAATATGGTATCTAATTTTATTGAAATTGAGGTAGTTCAACC
>CAIWMA010000310.1 GCA_903913645.1 uncultured Bacteroidales bacterium
GTCAGTATTTATATCAGTGAGTTGCTGGCGCGCTCTGTTTCAGCCCAGATGGCTGATCCGAATCTTTATGGATTTATTGAAGATGCAATTCTGAACCTCGACCGCGCAACCGGATCTGTTGCAGGTTTTCCTTTGTCATTTACTATTGGACTTACGCAATTTATGGGATTCGATCCGCATAATAATTTCAGCATAACCGATACTTTTTTTGATATGCAGGAGGGTAATTTTTGTCCTCATCCGCCGGATCATCCGTATTATTTATCATCACCGTTAAGCGACAGACTTTCAGAAGTGCTGTCAGCGCTAAATGAAGGTATCATCAGTATCGTTGCTGATCACAATACACGTACTTTATTGCTGGCGAAAATGCTTGAATATTTCAGGATTCACATCCCCGCTTTTGGCGAAATCAAGTCGGTACAAGTGCTTAGCGACGTGCTCAAGGATTAACAGGATTAATTTTATAGAGCGTAAAATCCTTATTTCCCCATTGTTTCGTAAAGTGATTTTGTGTCGCACCCGCATATTGCTTCATTGATTCAGTAGTTAATTCATGGTGAATCAGCAGGTAAGTAGCCCTGGCATTTATTACCTGGTTATTTATTTGTACCAGGTCTGTTGTAAAAGGGTCAGCCATGCTTTGGCATCCTGAATACAACGCTAGTGCTCGGGGCTTTGCAAAAACAACTATTGCTGCAGCAGGCACATTTTGATGAATATATTTAAATGTTTCAACCGATGTTTCCTGCTGTGGTCCTTCCAGCGTTTTGTCTCCTGCACAGGCAATGCTGATGATGCCTGGCATAAATGCAATCATTATTATTACGCTAAGAGTTATTGCTTTTTTCCAGTCAGATGTTTCAGTAATGAATTTAATTGCCTTTATTCCAGTAGCTGCATAAAAAAGGAAAATGAATCCCAATGGGATCATTAACCTGAATGGTGTTGTGTTTTTAGGATAGATTAAGAGCATGATGCAATAGAAAATAAAGAACCAATCCATTATTCCTGGATTTTTCATCATTCGTTTTACAAATCCAATTAAAATAAAACCCATCATTACGGCTCCGAAAAAGTAGGAAAACCCTTTAAAATCTCCTGTTTCCGGAACAAGAAAAAACCGTAAGATTTTTATGTGGTGAAGAAGGTTTTCAGGAATGAAATGCAATGAGTTTCCTGTAGAAAAGTAAATCAGGTAGTCGCGGATACTGCCACCTGATGGTATTTTAAAAATTAAAATATTCAAAATATAGTAGATCAGGATTGGAATTATGGTAAAAATGCCTGTATGAATGGAAAAATCTCTGATCTTAATTTTGTGCTTATATAACAACACGAGTTGCTCAACAACAATTGCTGCAACAAATGTTATTCCGGCGGGTCGCATGGCAAGCATAAAACCTGTAAGAACAGAAAGCAGAATCTTTTGCTTCAGATTCCCGGGTTTTAATTTCTGATAAAGGAGGAAATTCAGCAAAAGCAAAGCCGTGAAAGGAATATCTGAAACGACCTCACCTTTAAAAAGAATCATCAACGGATTGTATAGAAAAACAAATGTTAATGCCAGCGCTGTTGCCGGTGCAAAATCTCTTCTGTAAAAGCTTACCATTAATAAACCGAGAATTAAATAAATCACAGAAATAAAGGTTGTGAAAGCCAGCATATTATTCCCCGAAATGGCATATATAGGTGCCAACAGAAGAGGAAACCCGATAGGGTAGGCATGTGCCCCGATTTCAGTATTCAGAGGGTTATAAATGTAGCCTGTTTCTGATTGGGAAATACCATTCACTATATTCCCGGCCTGGTGGATATATTGTGCGAAATCATCGCCCCAGTCGTGGCTGGTATGGGTTCCAATAAACAGCAGGGGAAGAAAAAGAAGGGCAGCTAAAACTGTTGCCGATCCGGGTTTTGA
>CAIWMA010000311.1 GCA_903913645.1 uncultured Bacteroidales bacterium
CCTGGGGCTTGTTCATTGTTTATTATTATGAAGTTGAGTGGGATTTTAAGGAGTTGGGGGTTGGGGGTTGGGGTTATATCTAGCTGGTTCGCTTGTTCAAAGTTCAAGGTCCGTTATTTAGGAGATTAGAATTTCAATATGCTACATCTTCAAATTCTCAAATCCCCAAATATTCGCATCCTCACATCATTAAAGTTTCAAATCCTCGCCTCATTCCCAGAAAGGAAAATAATTCCTTGCATTCTGATAGCAGATATTGGCAACCATCTGCCCAATCATTTCTACATCATCAGGAAGCTCACCTTTTGCCATTTCATTGCCAAGGATATTGCATAGGATCCTGCGGAAATACTCGTGGCGCGGAAACGAAAGGAAACTCCTGGAATCAGTGAGCATACCCACGAAACGGCTTAGTAAACCGAGTGATGATAAAGCGTCCAGATGGCGTTCTATGCCTGATTTCTGATCAAGGAACCACCAGGCTGCACCCCATTGGATTTTCCCAGGTGCCGAACCATCCTGGAAATTGCTTGTCATAGTAGCATAAACCTCATTTTGAGCGGGATTCAGGTTGTAGAGTATGGTTTTTGCCAGTTTATTTTTTTTGTTAAGGCTATCCAGAAATAATGACATACTTTGTGCTACCGGCAAATCACCAAGAGAATCAAAACCTGTATCAGCCCCAATCTTATTGTACATCGCTGTATTTATATTTCTCATTGCACCTACATGGAATTGCTGAACCCAACCGGCTTCCTGATCTATTACTGCAAAATGATATAGCATCGCCGATTTGAATTTACGGATCTGATCAGCGTTTGGATCCTTACCTCCCCGCACTTTATCAAATATCATCCTGATCTCACTATCGTTGAATTTTTCGGCATAAAAAGTATCCAATCCGTGGTCGGATAAACGGCAGCCATTTTGATGGAAATAATCATGACGGAGACCGAGTGCCGCAAACAAGTCTCCAAATTGCGATATATTTACGCCTGAAGCTTCCTCTAATTTGGTTATATAGTTATTGTAATCAATTGCATTTTCAATAGACATAGCTTTATCGGGTCGCCATGCCGGAATTACTTTGATTTCGAATCCGTCCTTTTTTATTTTCTGATGGTGTTCGAGGGTGTCAATCGGATCGTCTGTAGTGCATACCAGTTCCACATTCATTTTACGAAGCAGGTTCCTTACAGAGAATTCCTTTGTTCGAAGTTTAGCTGATACCTCAAGGTATATTTCAGCAGCCGTTTCAGGGTTTAGTAATTTAGTGATTCCAAAATACCTTTGCAGTTCTATATGCGTCCAGTGAAATAAAGGGTTCCGTAATGTGTTGGGGACAGTTTGAGCCCATTTCAAAAACTTATCCAGATCGGAAGCATTTCCTGTGCAAAATTCTTCAGCTATACCATTGGTGCGCATGGCACGCCATTTGTAATGGTCGCCATAGAGCCACGCCTGGGTGAGATTGTCAAACTGAGAATCTTCCGCAATATCTTTTGGATTGAGGTGGCAATGGTAATCTATAATGGGTTGATC
>CAIWMA010000312.1 GCA_903913645.1 uncultured Bacteroidales bacterium
GTCCCCGCTACTACTCGATAATCCTCATCATTTTTGGTGGGGATTTTTTTTCTGACCATCTGAAGTCATTGATATTCTTGAAGTTAGACGGAAAAGCTGATTAGTTTCAGAAGTTAGATATTGTCTATTTACTGGATTGATAGAAAAGCCTCTGGTAACATCATTCTTTGTATTTTCTTCTTGATGTCAATAATTCCAGATACCCAGTATTTACTCCATTCCACAATGTAATAATTATATCACTGGGAACATTATACATAGTGAAGTCAACCGATCAGGATTACTCCTGCGTCTCCTGTCTGGTTCTTCCTGGAGGAACTCCGCAAAGAATTTTTAAAGTGATTGAATCAGAATTCAGACTGCATTTCCCTAAATGATACCACCTTAACTAATACTCAGGCCATATTTAAATCTTATATTCCGTATATCTTCTGTGCTTATTATAGGGTTATTCACTGTTAATTCTGTATTTTTTTATTATAGAATATACTTTTATGAATCAGTTATTTATTATTTTTATAACGGATTTACTATGGATTTACTATGGCACGTATAACAGGAAGTATAGGGAAATTTGTTTCAGGAAAACTTGGCGAAGTTGTGTTTGTTCAACGCGAAGGCATGACATACATCCGCAGGGTACCCGAATATTCGAAGAATTCATGGACACCAGGACAAAAGCAGCACAGGGAGCGTTTCCGGATGGTGAATGCTTTTTGCCTGCAGCATAATATGCGGGTTATAAAACCGATCTGGAATCTGATACCGGGGAAAGGCAGCGGATACAACAAGTTTTTAAAAGCTAATATGCCGGCTTTCGGGCTCGATGGTCAGCTGGCCGATAGGGCCATGCTGCATTTTTCGGATGGTGTATTGCCATTTCCATTTCACTTTAATTTTGATATGATCCCGGGGGAATTGGGTAAAATCAGAGTGTCGTGGGAGAATGATGCATTGATAAGCGGCAAATACAGTTCGGATGAATTGTGTTTCTTACCTGCGTTTGCTGACAGCTTCGGTGAACCTTATTTTACCGGGATCAGACGTTCTTCGGCAATGGCGATGATAGCTTTACCCGATTATCCTTCGAAAATGGAGGCCCTTTACCTGTTTTTTACCTCGAATGACCGGAAACGCTATTCCCCGGATAAATATGTTGAGTTTCATTTTTTTGATTAGAAGCCAGAACGTTAAAAAGCATATCCGGTATTCAGGATAAACAAAGAAACGAAATCAGCTGGTTTAATGAGCAATTACATCATCATAAAAACAAATATTATGAATTTTAAAGGAATTATATTTGATCTGGATGGAACATTGGTAAATTCACTTGAAGATCTGGCAGATTCAATGAATTCTGTTTTTCAAAAGTTCAATTACCCGATTCGTACACTTCAGGCCTATAAACATTTCATTGGGAATGGAATCCGGAATCTTGTTTATAAACCCTTGCCCAAAGCAAACAGAACCGAAGCACTTGTTGATACATGTTACAATATAATTATTGATGTTTATCGTAATAGTCTTGTTACTAAGATGAAACCTTATGACGGGATCAGCGGATTACTTGCTAAGTTGGTTTCCTGAAAAATGAAACTGGCGGTATTTTCGAATAAGGCTGATGAATTTACAAGGAAAATTGTACTGACTTTGCTCCCGGAATGGTATTTTGATGCCATATCTGGTTTAAGTATCGAAGCATATAAAAAACCTAATCCTTTTGTTGCTTTACAAATAAGTGAACAATTCGGGCTCAAACCTGAAGAAATACTCTATTTGGGTGATTCTGGTGTTGATATGCAAACCGCGAATAATGCCGGAATGTATGCAGTAGGAGCACTATGGGGTTTCCGGACAAAAGAAGAATTAACATCAAATGGGGCAAAGTATTTATTAAACAATCCATTAGACTTAATTAAAATTTTGAGGTGATCAATTAAGCACTTATCTTGTGAATCAATAAATGGCTAAACTACCTTCACCCAGAAGGCGAAGGGTTTGATTTCGGCTGAAGCCGACTAAATACCGTCAGAAACCATATTATATTCTTCCTGTTTTTCCTCATTGTCTCGATGCTTTTTGCACGCTATTATCATCTCCTAGTCAATACTACCTATTATTGCAACAAATTATACTAAAGTCTTCGCCTTAAGGCGAGGGATTTCCCCACAGAAGGATACATTAATCAAAAAAAAACCTCTGTGAGTATGGACCTTGCTGAGGGTATTAAGGTTTAACCTATCCAGGCGTATGTATAAAGTATTAAGACAATGAAGAGTAACTGAAAACCACATGGTTTATAATTTCACATGCGTCATTTTTGGAGCCAGTAAATGCATGATAATCCAGGCGATCAAATATGCCATTCCGGAGATGATAAACATGATGTAATATCCGGTTTCAATATGTCCGAGGTTTTTATAATGGTCGAGTAATGCGCCGGCAATTCTTGCTATCAGGATTCCGCCCACAGCGCCAGCCATTGATCCTATTCCGACTACTGAAGCTACCGCTTTTTTGGGAAACATATCGGAAGATGTTGTATAAATAGTAGCTGACCATGCCTGGTGTGCAGAAGCAGCCAGACCAATTACAAACACAGCAAACCATGGGTTTATTTTTCCAAGATATTGTGCTGCAACAACCGGCAGCACGCACAAAGCAAATGCAAGCATAGCAGCTTTACGTGATTTGTACACCGGCCATCCTTTTTTTATCAAATGGCCCGAAAGCCATCCTCCCGCAATGCTTCCAAAACTGGACAAAGCATAAACTACCACCAGGGGCAGGCTAACCTGCATACCGGTCATATTATACTCAGTTTTAAGGAATGATGGTAACCAGAAAAGGAGAAACCACCAAATGGGATCAGTCATGAATTTACCGAAAACAAAAGCCCAGGTCTGTTTAAATCCAAGAAGTTTAATCCCCTTTACAGGTACATTTTTATTGTTCAGTGTTTCTTCGGTATCGCTGTGTATGTATTTATATTCCTGTTTCGAAAGCCTTTTCTGTTTCTGCGGAACTTCGTAAAAAATAAACCAGAAAATGAGCCAGATAAGACCAATGGCGCCAGTAATGATAAATGCCTGCTGCCAACCCCAGGTAATTGCAATCCATGGAACAGCAAAGGGGGCAATTATGGCACCTATATTTGAGCCCGAATTAAAAATGCCTGTTGCCATAGCCCTTTCTTTCTTTGGAAACCATTCCGCTACCGCTTTTATCGCTGCAGGAAAATTACCTGCTTCGCTTAAGCCCAGTGCTGCACGTGCAACGCCAAACCCGAAAGTGGAGGTAGCTAAAGCATGTGCGATCGATGCAAAACTCCAAACTGTAAGTGATAGTGCATATCCAAGCCTGGTGCCGATTTTATCAATTATCCTCCCGATACCGAGCAATCCTATCGCGTATGTTGATTGAAACGCAATTACAATATTTGAATAATCAGTTTCAGTCCAGCTAAAAGTTTTTTCCAGGATTGGTTTTAAAAGACTTATAACCTGCCTGTCGAGGTAGTTTACTGTAGTAGCAAAGAATACGAGTGAAAGAATTGTCCAACGGTAATTACCGTGTTTCTGGGTGAGTTCCCGGGGCTTGTTCATTGTTTATTATTATGAAGTTGAGTGGGATTTTAAGGAGTTGGGGGTTGGGGTTAATTCGAGCTGGTTCGCTTTTTCAAAGTTCAAGGTCCGTTATTTAGGAGATTAGAATTTCAATATGTTACATCTTCAAATTCTCAAATCCCCAAATCTTCGCATCCTCACATCATTAAAGTTTCAAATCCTCGCCTCATTCCCAGAAAGGAAAATAATTCCTTGCATTCTGATAGCAGATATTGGCAACCA
>CAIWMA010000313.1 GCA_903913645.1 uncultured Bacteroidales bacterium
ATTAAACTGATAACGAATCAGAACAATATCTGACAAAATAAGCTTTGGCAGGCATTGCATTTTTGAATACACCCTTTCGGTTTATTCTGCTATTGATATCCTTGCCTGAATTTTTTGCAGGTGCATTTCTAGGTCTTTTCTTTTCTCCATGTCTTCCGGCTTCGACAACAAGCGGGCTTCCTTTTTAAGCTTCTCATTTAATTCTGAGAATAACTGAATTTCTTTGGCAGAAAATACGTGTTCAGCTAATTTGGGAAAGGAAAGCGGGTAGCCTAATTTTTCGAGTGTATCCCCGGCAATCTGCTCAAACAAAATGATTTCAGCAGGGGTTAGTTCTTTTTTAAACTTATTGAAGTTATCTGAAATAACAGGTTTTTCAACATTTTCCCACATTACACCCGAATGTGCCGTTTTATGCGACTCTTCCGAATGATAATAATCCATAGCTATTGAATTGTATTCAGTACCTATAAATCTGCATATTTTTTGAAGTTCAATTTCAGGATTATGAAGTAAGTCCTCATACCGGACTTTAAGAACACGATTTTCACCAATTTTTTCAGCTAACTGCAGCGATGCTTCCTGCTCTGCTTTCCACTGATTAGCTATATGATATATGTGTTTCTCGCCGACAATTGCTTTTTTAAACGATAATGCAACATCCCTTCCATCCCTGTATAAATGAATATAGAGTGGGGTAACTCCATTATTTTCAAGCTGATCGGCAAACCGGATGTTTACAAGGCTTTTGCATATCCAGATACTGGCGTTTTCGCTTTCAGCTCTCATCTCATAAATAACCCGAAAAATTTCGGTAAGCAACGGCTTCTTGCAACGGGCAATTATAGCAAAAGGCTCAAGATTTACACCCGACCATGGAACAGGGTTAAATTCAATAAGTTTGCAGATATCGCGGACCAATTGTGAAAAATTTTCCGGATTTGACAAGTCATTGTATGCAGGAAGCAAAGGGAAAAACCTTTCCAGTATATGTGGAGGATGTGGCGCTGAAACCCCATCGAGCTGGTTTAGCATCAGCCGAAGGAGATTTGAGCCTGAACGCTGGGTTCCGATCATCTGAACCGGAGTAAAATGCATATTCATTAATTTAGAAAATGAGTAACCCGATTATTCCGGCTCCGGGAATCAGAAAAACCGGGTCAGTTTTATACTTTATCGACAGGAGCAGGAACACACACACTAACAATCCCGATTTTATCGAAAGCTCATTGCTTAATATGATTGTAACAGCAGCCGCTGCGATCATTCCTATGATAGCTGGACGTAATCCTTTGAACACTGCTGAAACTACAGATGAATTCCTGATCTGGTTGAAAAACCTGGCGCAAGCAATCATCAGGAGTCCGGGTGGCAAAAAGATTGAAATTGTGGCATTCAGTGCGCCCCAAAAACCGGCGACTTTATATCCGATAAAAGTGGCGCTTATAAAAATTGGCCCGGGCGTAACCTGTCCCATCGCAATGGCATCGGCAAATTCCTTGTTTGTGAGCCATTTCATCGAATTAACAACTACTTGCTGCATAGCCGGAATCACAACATATCCGCCGCCAAAAAGGCTGAGACTCATTCCTGAAAAAGCAAGCATAAGCTTTTGATGCATGAGTGCAATTGAACTTGAATCTTCAGGCAAAACTGAAGGTAAAACCAATACAAGCGGAACAAGAACAACCAACAATGATGCAATTATGAACCCTGATTCCCTACTTGGCAGGTTGAAACTTTTGTTCGTGATTTCATTCGGAATACTGGCAGAAGGCTTATAATAAATCAGATAACCTAGTGCTGCACTTATCAACATAACTGATAAAGTTGCAATATATGCTTTTGAAAATGCTATTATAATTGCTGCTGCAATTGCGATCATGATCTGAGGTGTATCTGATATGTTTTTTTTAGCCATACCTTTAGCTACACTTATTATTATAGCAGCGACTGCTGGCAAAACACCTGCAAAGAAATGAGTAAATGAAGGTACATCCCCATATTTAGTATACAAAAATGAAAGTATCAGCATCATTAAAAAAGAAGGTAGCACTATACCTGCCATACTGACTAATGCTCCTCGAACGCCTTTGAGCTTATAGCCAACAAAAGTAACAACATTAAATGCTATGGGGCCAGGTAAAACAGAGGCCAGCGATATTCCTTCAAGGAGTGTCTCGTTTTCAATTCTTTTATCTTTCTCCACTAGCTGTTTTTGCACTACCGAAATCAACGCCATAAAACCACCCCAGGAAGTTGATCCTATTTTCAAAAAAGTGAAAAACAAGTATTTAAGGGAAGATTTGCTGGTTATGGCCACGTTATAGATATTGTGCTATTTATTATTACGAGCGGGTTACTTTAATTTGTGGATTAGGATAACACCAATTAATTTCCCTCAAAATAGAGATCTAAAGTAGCTTTACCACCTTCCAACGAGGTGTTAAACGTAATCAGTTTATTAAGATTATAGAATCTCGTACCAACCTGAATAAACTGACCATCAATGATAAATGTCTCCTGGTAAGAATCATTGTATCCGGTAGGCATAAAGTAAACAGAAGCCACTGAGATTAATTGTGACTGAACTACTTCTTTTAACCGTTCTCCTGTCAACTCGCCTTCAGTTTTATAATCTGACTCCTTCTTACAGCCCATTAATATAACAAGGAAGAGTATAAAAGTTAATTTTTGAATGTTTGTTTTCATAAAATCAATTTCAGCAATGTTTAAAATAAAAAAAAGATAGTATGATTATTTTAATTTAGTAATTGAAAATTATTTAATGTTAAAACTGATAAAGACCAATTATACTATGCAGCATTCATGCAGGCTGGTTTCAATCTGCTAATCTCTGGAAAAATAAGGATTCCAGAAAGAAGCAGGAACATATTCCGAACGGTAAGGCACAAAATAAGCATTGAGTTCCCACAGGATTTTCCCCGATTTATCCGTTACCATAACTGTCCCGGTTTTCGAGCTCGTCTGCAGCAGGTTTCCGTTTGGCAAAAGGTAGGCACTCCCCATTCGTGATGTGTATTTTGAGGGAGGCAAAGTGGCTTTTATTACTGTTTTGGCCGTCATATTCACAGTATCCAGTTTAAACGAAACAGCGCCGGAGACTTTCTTCCATAAGGAATTATCGAAAACCATCAGATCTCCGTCTGAATTAATGTTAACAGAATGTTGAAAGGAGAAATAGCTGGTTGTATCCATTTTAAAATCCCCGTCTTTTCCCAGTTTCCACATTATTTTCCCTGTTTTGGCATTGATCTTCCATACCTGATCTTCGATGGCTACCGAAACCAGGTAATTGCCGTCCTTATCGAAATTAAGCGAATTTACATGGAACCTGTCGTAAGCAAATCGTTTGATATACGGATCTTTTGCAATATCCCACACATCCCATACCGACCATGTCCAAAGTTCCTTACCAGTTGTATCCATTACCAGGATGCCATCTCCGCCAAGAGTATCAATTCCTGCACCACCATAAGGCGTCATGTCTAGAATTTTCGAATTCCTGATTAAAGTAACGATATGTCCGTATTTATCCATTTTCACGTCGTGGTGAATGATCTTGTGCCTGCCACCAGCTGCTTTACTCATATCAAGGCGCCAAAGCATTTTACCGGAAGCATCAATTTCGGCTATCCCCGTTCCTCCAGCAAAACCCATTTCGCCACGGCGTATAGGTTTTTCGATATCTCGAAGTATATCGGCCTGCGCTTTTGGCGTATCATCAATAACATCTTTCATGGGTGGCCTCAGCATAGCCAGGATGGTTCCTCTTGGTGTAAAGGTTGCAGCACGAACGCCAATATCGTCAACCTGCCAGTACCAGCGGATCGTTCCTTTGCCATCAACCATGGCCATGTAGCCTGGAAGGCGTGCATTGCAGATTAATACCAGTCCGCCGTCAAGCGAATTTATATCATGAGGTAATTCATTACTCACCCAGTTATGTTCGAGCCACGATGACTGCTTCCTGGTTTGAAAGCTCAATTCCTTTGAATATATATTCAATAACCTTTTTACTACGACCTGAAATTTATAAGTTGAATTTGTTTCGAGAAGTAAAAGATGAACTCTATGACTAAGTCCTTTGGCAGTGGTTACGCTACGGAACTTTTCGGGAGATCCGTCCTTCCAGTATTTCACTTCGATGGATGCTTCTTTGTCCAGATCAACAATGATATCCTCCTGGAAGGCATAGTTGTAAGGCGATTCAAGCTTAATACTTTTAATAGTAATAGAATGTGTGTAGAACCAGTAAAATCCAAATCCCAAAAGAATTATACCTACCGAAATACCGGATACCCGAAATAAAGCAACTTTTTTTGTCATTGATTTTACTTTTCAATTATAAATAAAGGTCAGCGCACTGCATTGTTAAATTTAAAAACTGCCGGTAAAAATAAACTTTCTACCGGCAGTAATGTAAAAACAAGTCCTGTTTAATTTTAGTTTTTTTGAGTTTACCGAAATATATTATGGAAGCCTGGTTAAATTTTCAGTTGCCATATAAGTGTTTTGCTGAGCATCAACCAAAGGATAAGGTAACAATTCCATAGAAGCCTTAACAGATGGCGCAAGTCCGCGCGAAACCAGGTAATCATTACATGTGCTTTCGTATTTGCCAAAACGAATAAGGTCGGGACGGCGTTTGTATTCGAATACCAATTCATACCCACGCTCATCAAGGATTTTCTGTGCCATAGCTTCTTTTGTAGCAGGGACAGGGAATCCAGGATCACCATAAACAGGGGCTCCGGCACGGCCACGAATTTCATTCAGGTATGGTAAAGCTGCTGAAGGCCCTGAAAGTTCATTTTCGATTTCAGCCTTACATAAGATAATATCCTCCAGGCGTAATACCGGAATGGTACGACCATCGTAGTATGAGTTGTCAGTCATTTCATACGAATACTTCTTGGTAGATACATTTCTGAGCAACAGATCATTTGGATTATTAGGGGTAGTTTGACCTGGTGCAGGCATTTCATAAATTCTGCCATCAACACTCTGACTGGCATAATCGTAATAGAAAAACTGCTTTCTTGGGTCCTGGTCACTGTATTTTCTCCAGAACTCTAATGATACTGCGTAGTATCCCCATCTGTCTGGTACTTCGGCACAGTCAGCCGGGCCAAAATGGTTTGTAATTTCACCACCGTTAAATCCGGGTTCATGCATAATACAGAATATCATCCCTTTATCAAACTTATTACTTTCGGACCATACATTTTTAAAATCTGCATTTAGCTGGTACACCCCTGCGGTTCTTTGAGCTAAAACCATATCAATATAGGTTTTGGCATTGGCATAATCATGTGACCTAAGGTATACCTGTCCTAATAAAGCTGTTGCAGCTCCTTTGGTAGCACGTGACAAACCGTCGGCAGCGCTCCAGGTTTCAGGCAAATTGGCAATTCCATATTTCAGGTCTTCGATAATCACCTTATCAACTTCAGTTACAGGCGATAGGATCATATCCTTTGTTTCGACCGGAGCAATTACTGTAGTAATTAATGGAACAGGGCCCCAGGCGTCGGTAAGATCGCGGTATGCTAATGCCCTTAAAAAACGGGCCTGGCCAATGATCTGAGTTTTCTTCTTAGCTTCCATTTCAACAGCATCAATCTTCGAAAGCAGCATATTGGCATTGCTGATTACCTCATACATGTATTGCCAGTTGTACCTGATATACCGGCTGTTGGCATCGTATGTAAAATTGCTGTGTTTCGTTGGGTCGCCTGCTGCAGTTGAAAATCCCATGTCAGTTGTATAATCAGTGGTCATCACAAGATAACCGTTGTAATACATCCAGCCATCGCCGGCGTATGGTGCAATATCAGCATATATCCCTGTAAGTGCAGCACTGATGTCGCTCTCAGTTGAATATGCGTTTGCTGTTGTCAGGTCGCTGTACAATTTGGGTTCTAATTTAGTACACCCAACTGCTAAGGCCAGAACTATGATTAATGATATATATCTCATGTTTTGATTTTTTTTATTTAACACAATTAGTTTCTGCTTAGAAATTGAGGTTTAGTCCAAAAGTAAATGATTTCATACTCGGATATGAATTGAAATCAAGGCCTGCACCTGCATTTGCTGCTGTTCCCGTACCACCTGATTCATAGGCTTTGGTATCCACTTCGGGATCCCAGCCGGAGTACTTAGTAATAACAATCAGGTTTTCAGCCATGAAGTAAACCCTGAGTGACTGCATGTATTTGGATTTTGTAGGCAGTGTATAACCCAAAGTCAGGGACTTCATACGTAAAAATGATGCCTTCTCGATAAAATGCGAGTTGGTATAGCCACCATATTTTGAGTAATAGAAACCGTTACGCGGAATATCGGTACTGGTATTGCTTGAAGTCCAGCGGTCGAGTGCTTCGGCAGTACGGTTCCATTCCAGGTTCATACGGTTCATGTTTAACATATCCTGTCCCAAAGCGGCATACCAGAAATTGGTGAGATCGAAATTTTTATACGAGAAAGTATTCGTAATGCCAAGAACTGCTTTAGGATAAGCATGACCGATAATAGTACGGTCAGCAGAAGTGATTTTTCCATCAGGAACACCTTCAGGACCTGAAATATCAGCAAACTTTGGATCGCCCGGCTTTGAATTGGGTTGTGGTGCGTAGGTTTCACCTGTCTGCAGAACGCCTATATATTGATATCCGAAAAGTGATCCTAAAGATTCGCCCTGGCGGATTACTGCAAATGATTCTTCTGACACATTACCCATTGGCTTTGAAGTACCAAGGTAAATGTCCTTAGCATCTGGTAAAGTAAGAATCTTATTTTTATTCATTGAATAACTCACCTTGGTATCCCATTTAAATGCCCCGATAAAGTTCCTGGAGGTGAGTTCAATCTCAAACCCTTTATTTTCAAGATCTCCCACATTACTTATCCCGGAAGTAAATCCAGAATATGATGGAAGAGAACTGCTGAGCAACAAGTCGGTGGTTTTCTTGTAATACAGGTCCATGGTTGCCATTAAGCGTGAATTAAAGAATCCCATATCAAAGCCCATATTAAATTGAGAGGTCGATTCCCATTTCAGTAAAGGATTTTCTGGTGTTCCCTGGTTTAAATGGGTTCCGCCGCTATTGACTGATCCATCATAGGTTAAATGCGTAGCCGACACCAGAGCTAAAGATGCATAAGGTGAAACCTGGTCGTTTCCAAGTGCACCATAGCCTACCCTGAATTTAAGATTTGAGAACACATTCAGGTTCCTGATAAAATCTTCCTGGTCTAAACGCCATGCTATAGAGCCCGACGGGAACAAACCTACCTGTTTATCAGCACCAAAACGTGATGAAGCATCAGAACGTAAAGTGAAAGTTGCAAGGTACTTGTCGTTGTAAGAGTAGTTCAACCTGCCGAAATAGGATCTGAGCATGGTCTCTGATTTGTACGAAGCACGGTTGGTAATTGTAGAAGCAGCTCCAATGTTATTGTAGAGGTATGCATCTGTCGAAAATCCTTTTACCCCGATATTAGTATAGGATCCAAATGATTTCTCATAAGCAAGTCCACCCATAATACTAAAGGAATGTACTTCCTGAAGTACTTTTGAATAAGTTACAGTAGCATCAAAAAGCTGCCGTGTGGATTTGGAATCTGACGTACTGGCAACTCCATTATCGATCCCGCCCTGGTAAGTAGATTTGGGCAAGTATGTACCGACAAAGCCATTCCTCATTTCAGCACCTCCGTTAAACCTTGCGGTAAGACCTTTAATCGGCTCTATTTCCAAATAAACATTACCGTTATACTTATCACTTATCTGATCATTTGTGCGGGAAACTAAATTCGCCAGCGGGTTATCGCCTCTTCCTCCGGGAGGACGCCCGAATGTGCCATCCGCATTGTACACCGGAACTGTAGGATCGTAAGTTAAAATACCCAAAAGAACATTCGATTGCAGGATATTTCCATCATAAACCTGGTAATTCGAATTTCCTCTTTGTCCAAACATAGTGACACCGGCTTTAACATAATCGTTAATTTTCTGGTCCACATTTACGCGGGCTGAAACACGGGTATAACTTGTATTTTTTAAGGTTCCATCCTGGTTAAAATAACCAACACTTGCCAGCATCCTGGTTTTATCGTTTCCACCCTGGAACTGAAGATTATAATCCTGAATTTTACCTGTTCTTGTGGTTTCGGCTATCCAGTCGGTATTGACTGCTGATTGCAATTGCGTTTGGCTGTATACACCATATTGCTGATCCTGCTGTCCGTCAATTTCGCGGTACAAACTGTTTGCCAGGGTCATATAGTCAGTGCCATTCAACATACTGAACGGATTCTTTATTGTTTGCATGGTAGTGGTACCACTGAATGAAATATGGCTGTCACCCTGTTTTCCACGTTTCGTAGTAATGAGAATAACCCCATTTGCACCACGGGCACCATAAATAGCCGAAGCAGAAGCATCCTTCAGAATCTGCATGGATTCAATATCATTTGGATTAATATCTGATCCTGAAGTTGTTGGAAAACCATCAACCACATATAAAGGCTCATTGGAACTGCTGATTGAATTCAAACCGCGGATCCTGACGGTTGCGCCCTGACCTGGTGCATTGGAACTCTGTGTTACTACAACCCCGGCGGTCTTGCCTTGCAGAGCCTGCGCGGCATTGGTTACCGTTCCACCTAAATTGAGCTGTTTACTATTAACTGATGCAATAGCTCCTGTTAAATCTTTCTTTTTTGTAGTGCCATACCCGACAACAATTACCTCATCAAGGAGTTCGGCTGCCTGTACTAAAGCTACATTAATTACAGACTGACTGCCAACAGCAATTTCCTGTGTATTGTAGCCGACAAAAGAGAATAACAAAACCTGATTGTCAGAAACTTTCACTGAAAATTTTCCGGATATATCAGATAATGTACCTACAGTGGTGCCTTTAACCACTATACTAACACCAGGCAGTGTTGAGCCATCTTTGGCGTCAGTAACCGTCCCGGTGATGGTTTTCTGGGCAAATACAAACTGCCAGGAGCAGAAAAGTATTAACGCCATAAAAAGTGTAATTTTTTTCATAAGCACTAGAGTTAAATTTTTGGTTGTTTGGGTTGTTTTCAAAGAGCATAAAGATATTATGCAATATTATGCTGTAAATATAAAATATATTTTAGAAAGTAGTACATCATTGTAATTTTTTTATATATCTAAGAAAAAAACATATCCAGGATATCTGAAGGCTAGGAATATCAACATAAGCGGACAAATTAACTGAGTTGGAAAAGAGTAAAACTATCATTTATATGGTACTAAGTAGCCTCCTGGATTCAAAAAAAATGCAAAATGAAAGCAATCAAGCCCTCATTTTTACCAAATCAAAAATATTTTTCGCCAGGAATTAGCAAGCTGTTTTGTTGACTCTGTTTTTAAAACTAAGGATGAATGGCAATTTCTGTTATGATTAAATCATCCAGAACAAAATCAGTTTCCTTATCATTAAGTTTTTCAATACCAATCCACGAATTGCCGGTTTCAGCTGCCATAAAAGTAAAAGTGCTAGTTGCTGGCGTATTAACGCTATTTAAACAAACTGACATTTTTTTTGCAGTTCCGTCTCCAATTACAAGCGCATAATCTGAACCGCTGGCTTCATATTTAAAAGAAACCGTATAGGTTCTTCCAGCAGCAAAACGGATGGTCTGAGGCAAGGTCTGCAGCAACAAACCAACTGGTTCACCATGCGCTTTCAGCGACCAATTTCCATTAATTACATCGTCGACAGGCTTTCCATTCCATCCTTTTTGGGTAAAAGGTGCATGAAGTTCCGAAAGATGAGTACGCGGATCATTAACTCCTCCTGCTGGTCCTTTAACAAACGGATACAAACCATCTGTCTTATTTTCGAAATCCTCCATAAAAAACACGCTATCAGGTTTTGATGGCCGGGTTGTACGTGCAATCCGAATATCATCAAAAACAACAGTTGATGATCCCGCTTCGGCACGCAGAAACAAGTTTGCCGTTGCTTGTCCTTCAGGAATATTGAAAAATACATACATCCGCTGCATATTTGTATCTCTCTTTGAATCAGCTGCTATATAATTTTTCCATAAAGAATTATCTGCATAAACCATTACTTCAGGTCCACCATAATTGCCGACTCCAAGGTAAGCTTTTCGACCTCCACCAGTTGAAACATATACAGACGCATAATAATTCCCAGGCACAAGAGAATTAATTGTCTGGCTTACAGTAACTGGTGTATTTCCAGCTATAACAAGCTCATATTGTCCTGGTTTATTGCGCTTTACAGAAGCTCCTGTTCCATCCACATTCCAGCTTCTGAGATCGCCATTATCAAACCCGGGATCGTTAACCGGAGTTCCTTCACCCCAAATCATGACAGGTTTCTGGGGTGCTTTCTTTTTGTAAAGAACATATGGTTTACTGGCATCAGCCGAAATGGATATACTCCCATTTGTAACTTTCAGGCTTTGCACAAATTGCCGGCCCTGATCGGTAAGCATATAGAGTTCAATGGTTTTCAGGTTTTTCCAGCCCGCGGGTAATTCCCAGGATGTAGTCCCGCCTTGTTGGTTCCAATGGTATAATTTATCTTCCGAGAGCGGATTCCAGGGCAACAAATAAGTATCTCCAGCTAAAATAGTTTTATCATTTTTAGTGATAATATGTGTCCCGTTTATGAGGTTCGACTTTACATTTCCACTAAAACTGATTTCAGTTTCACTCCATTTTAAAATCGGGAAATGTTGAAGGTATTTTGTTGGAAGATCCGTTTGAAATGTCATCCATATACAGCTATCGTAATCATTTCGGCCTTGCCATCCTTCGTAATCCTTCATTTCGGCTCCGCCAAGCAGCGGATTTCGTCCAATCCAAGTGTCTTTCTGATGGTTGCGTATAAAACGGGCAATCTGGCTGCCATATCCTTTTAAATCATCACCACCATAATTATAATCAACCGCCCAGTGGTTCCAAACTGCATCATACTCATGATCCTGGGGGAATTCGGTGGCCATAGTTAATCCTAACGAATGAATTTCACGCGCTGCTTTACGGCTATCCCAACTTCCTTTTGCATACCAAACATCTACATAAATAAACTGCAAATCGGGAACCTGATCTTTCAGTGATTTGAACCGCATCATCCGGTTGTTGGAGGTTGCATCGTATCGTTTATTTATGAAATAGGATGCATCCAGCCAATCCCATCCGGGTTTGGATTTATTTACCAGCGAATCGCTGAAAGCAACTGCTTCGGGATAGGATTCCGTTCCATTAACATGCACTCCCATGAAGGCATTGTATTTAAGTGCCTGTTTGCAAAGCAGCTCCATATCTTTGGCCCCGCCCTGCCGTTTGCCAATATCTCCATAATCAGGATGTTTGGAATCATGGCCTTCGGAACCATACCCTTTCAAAATTACAAACTGACCAAGTCCGTCCGTGTTCAGGTAAATCCTTTTTGTTTCGTCAAGTGTTTTTGTAAACGGATTGGTAGCCTGGCTGGCAAAATTCATTGGAATTCGTTGCACTACAAGATCCGGAATCTTTTCACATCCCTGAGGGTTGTTCATAATACTTCTATAGGCTATAGCACCATCCTGCCAGTCAATAGTGTTATCATCATTGGCATCACTTGTTATCACAACTTTGGCCGAAGGCAAAGGATCGGTTGAAGTCATGCCTTGCGCACGGTAAATCCAGGAACCGCTCCAGATGCCGGTTCTAAAATACCCGTTTTTTTGAACGGTTTGTTTTTGGATCCGGCTGTTATCTGATTTTTCAGTTACCGAATTGCTCCAGATACTTGCAGCAAGTTGTGCTGTATTAACAATTCCATATAAAAAATCTTTGGGAATGCTGTCGATGATCAAAGTGCTGTAAAGCGGGATAAAAACATCGCCACTGCCTTTTATGGCAGTATACATTTTTGAACCGGCGAATGTTGCTCCAGGTTGGGAGCTTCGAACAGAAAGTAGATTCTGATCCGGTATTTCGAAGGTACTTACTCTGAATGTTCCAGTTTCAGCAATATGGGTAACATTGAATTCGACAATATTATTAATAACTGCGATATGTATTTTAACAATCACCTTAATCTCTGCAATATCGAGTTGATAATCGGCGGAATTCCGGGTAGTAGAGCAGGAAACTACAGGAGTATACAGATTACCATTTATTTTTACCTGTGTGAGCTTATCTTCCTGCCCAAAAAATGCATTGCCATCTGCAATCCAGCGGTATTCAATAATTGCAGGAAAGCTTTTATCAAGAGTTACTTTAAGTATTTTCGATTGAATACTAAGGACTTCATTTACCGTACGAGCAAATCCAATATTTCCGGCTAATGATAAATGCCAGGTAAATAATATAATCATCATCAAAGCCAAGACTACGGGTGGTTGTTTTATTTTCATCTCAATATTGATAATTTAACACAAAGCCGCTAAGTTGCAGCGGAATGAGCAATAGAATATTATAAACCACTAATTGATTTGCCTAGGTATCAAATGTTCTTCATTTGAGAATGAAGAATAATGAACTAATAAAACTAAATTCAGACAATTCTGAAGTAGTCTATTTCTCTTCCAGAATAAACATCCAGCCTTTGCCTGGTTCCACAGGTATTTTCTGATCAGGACTGAAGGTGGCAGCAGACTGGAAATCCTTGGCTTCGATGGCAGTCAATTTTGCTTTTTCAGGCGAAATTCCCAAAGCCGTCCAGTCTATCAGCAGTTTAACATTCGTTTTCTCCTTATCCCAGCTTGCGATTGATATGAGCGACTTTTTATCTTTCTTATAAACTGTGCAAATCACATTCGGATTATCAGTTTTAACAGGACAATTAGGCACCCAATAACCAATCATATGGCTTCCCTGGATTCCAAAGTTATCCATTATTTTCCAAACCGAAGTAGGGTCGCCGGCCCATGGCAAACGGGCTGTCATGCCAAATATCATTCCGCGCCATGCATTTCCACCATCCTGCAGCATTTCACCCATCAAACCATATGGAATTCCCGAAATTTCGGTAAGCCAATAATCGGGTTCGGAATCATAATTAAAATATTCGCCAAACCATAATCGGTTTATATAAGGAAAATGCTCAAGATAAAGGTTTGTGCTGCTGGCAAATCCATCACGGACATTATATTGGTTGGCTGAATGAAGGTCGATAATTGCACCCTGGCGATTGCGATCCAGCACTTTCCTTACCCGTTTCATAGTGGTGCGGTCGAAAGCAACATCATCAATGTAAATTCCGTCAATCCCTTCGTTAATTGCCAGCCAGTTTAAGCCTTCCACATAAAAATTGTGCCAGCGTGAAACACCGCTGTTTACAATCGCGGCATCTTTTAGTTCGGGAACAAACCAGGCGGCAATGTAGTTGGTATCAAGATGTTCCTGTAACCATGAAAAGCCATTTCCTTTGCCATGCGAAAGAACTTCATCGCCCAAACTCCGAAGCATAAACATTTCGGGCGCTTTATTTGTGAGTTCACGAACGGTATAGTAAATCTTAACTTTCAGGTCTTTGGAATGGCCTTCGTCAATGTATTTCTTCATTTCTGCCGGACGAAGGAAAGGGTAATTGATGAACGGATTTATAGCATTGGCATGATGCACATTTACAGTATTGGCACCGGTTTTCACAATTTCATCGATGGGTTTGAATGAATGATAAAAGCGTGTATTCCATTGCCAGTCAGTATTTATCGGCCTGAACGGCGTTACCAGCAACCTGAAATTAAAATGCAATTCTTCATATTTATGCAGGTTCCTTTTTCCTGAAAATGCTTCAACCAGGTAAACATCAAAAACTTTCGAAGCACTAAAACCACCATTTCCATTGTTATACCATGATGGAGGCATATTTAATGGCTTACTCAGGTAGAAATTGGTATTTAATGGCCTCACATAATTCTCATCTTTCAAACTGGTTTGAATTCCTGCATTCACTTTACCTACCCAAAGTGCATCCTGGTTCTTTTGCTGATCCCATTTCCAATCCAGGTTTTCAAGGCGTTTCCCGCCATGAATTCCCAATCCCATCATCATTTCTGCAACTTCGTTACGAAATGGTATTTCCAACTTCATATCATTTACTTCGACATCATTTTTTGCAATAAGAGTTACCTGGTATTCAATGCAGCCGTCAAATTCAGCCTGCGCAGTAAGCAACATGTTGAAATCGCCTGATTCAGCTTCAGAAGTCCAGGTAACAGCACCTTCCGCTTTCTTGGTAAAGGCAAAACTGGTCGGTACAAATTTTTGTTTGGAATTATCCGGATTCACAACGCTAAACTGAATATGCCCTTTCAACATTTCGAGCGGTTTATCCGTAAGTTTTGTCATTTCTACATCGAAGAAACTCTGAATTGAAGAAGGAAATCCTAAATCATTTACGGTAATCGTCCTGCCAAGTAACCCGATGGTTCTGTCGGTGACAGTCATGGCTGTATAAGGAGGAACAATTCCATCATCAAATGCCAGCTTAGAGTTCAACCATTTCAGCCGCGAAAGATTTGAAGGATCATCGACACCTCCGTTTGCAATCAATTTATTCGCAATTGTGAGTATGAGCTTAAAAGTCTGAGGTTTTTCATTTCCTGCAGTTAAGGTTACATCAGATGTATATTGACCTGGGACAGCATCTACAGGAATCTGTAGGCCGCACCAGAATGCCTGAACTTTATCCTGCTGAACAGAACAATTCTTCTCAAAATAATTGCCTTCCGAATCAAACCCTTCGGTATTGAAACAGGTGAAATTTTCGGATTTGATGGTATTCTGAGCATTTTTCAGGTCCGAAAACTTAATTTCGACATGCTGATATGGTTTTGAATATGCCCACACTCCAGCCTGGAAAGTGTAATATTCGCCTTTTTGAACCGTATCGTTCAGATTTATTTTTGCTCCCTTCAAGGCCCAACGCTGTGGAATATTATCTGTCATCCGGATTGAATATTCCCTGTATTCAGGAAAAACAAGAAATGGTGCGCCCGGATTTTTTTTCAGTAATGAAGCAATTTCTGTTTTCGAAGCGATTACTTCCATGGGGTAGAACGAATTAAATACATCAATCGACTGAATTTCAGTAGCAGTAACCTGTTTGTATTTTGCTTTTTGTGCTGAAAGCATTTGATTTCCAGTAAATTTATATTTTGCAGCCCATGATTTTTCTGCAAGATTGATTGGCTCGTTGTATTTAACCTTCGGGTAATTGCCCTTGCTCATAACATGCGGCATGTAATAGAAATAGTAAGTTCCTGCATTGAGAGCCTGGAAAATCACTTCGCCAAACTCAGGGTTAATGTTTACGCGATAAACATTATTAACGCGTTTACCGGTTTCAGCGTTAACCACTATAACATCGATATTTTCAGGATGGTGGTCGCGCCGGCGCCAGTCGATATGAGCTAAAAGGGCATCAGACTTAGTTTTTACCTGGATAACCGCCCGGTGATTGCCTAACGTATCAACATTCCATGTGCCGGTTGAATACGTCAATACCTGTGCTTCGGCAAATTGGCTCAGAAATATCCATGCTAAAGCAATAAAAAAATAAACGCCTAAGTTTTTCATATTTGTTTGTTATTGGGCAAATGAACACATTATGTTTATTGTGATTTCTTTCAAAAATACTAAACTTTCATTAAAAATCATCAGGATGAACTCAGTCATTCCGTGCGAATCTGAATATCATCAGCTTTTAAAAATCAAAAATTGATGATAGCTTTATCAATAATGACAAGTCACTTTGAACTTCTACAGGGGCATAAGGATCAGATGTTTGTATTTTATCCTCTTCGTTACCGATAGACACAGCAAGGCCTTTATTTCCGGAAAACATTGCATCGACCCAACGGGTACTTTTAGTTGCAGGTTTCAGTTTATCAAGGTTTTCAATCAATGATGAAGCGTTTAATTCGTCGCCGCTTTTACGTAACAACCATGCCGAAAGAAGATCGGTTGACCCTGAAGGCTTATAGTTTTTAGTTTGGGTATAAGACATCACTTTAGTTTCCAGTAAAGCAACATTTTTCTTATTGCCCTTTGCTTTGAAGCATAAGGATTCTAGAAAATCGGGTAATCTTTCATCAACATCATACGGTTTGCCAACTCCAAGATTTTCCGGCCACGTTCGTGATTGCGCTATAAATATTAAAGCTTTCTTATAATTTCTTGCTGAATAGGCTTTCATTGCCACCACCAGGTTCGACTCACGCCACAGATGATAACCGGCGGTTGCTCCTTCATTAGGCAATACTTTAAGTTTTGCCAAAAGGCTGACGCAAGCTTCAGCTTCGTCATTTAATGATAATTGCTTAGCCAGGTTGAGTCCGAGATAATAGTTCTGTGGTAGTTTTCCGAAGAAATTTGCAGCAACTTCTTTTGACTTTATGTAATTTTTCTGTTTTTCGTAAAACTTCGACAACCCCAGGCCTGCACGCCACGCATCAGGTGCCAGTGAAACAGCCTTCTGTAAATCTTTTTCTGTCGCTTTTGCATCCAATGAACCCAATAATTCAACCCTTGCAAGGTAAAAAGGATAAAAATCGGGCGTGTCGCCGCATTTCAGGAACAGCGCTTTTGCCTTTTCCGTTTTATTGGTATTCCAATAAATTAATCCAAGATAGTACGCTGGCTTCCAACTTGTTGAATTTTCCATAGCCCATGTTAGGGGTTCAATAGTTTCCTGTAAATATGGGAATACGAGAGAAGGATCACCGGAGTTTGCTTTTTGTAAAAGCGCAGTTGCCAGCACTTTATTACTTGATTTATCTGCAAGCCAAGCACGCCAGTATAGTATTTCCGGTTGATCAGGAGCTAGGTTAAGCAAAGATTCCAAGTCTTTTCCGAGTCCTAGGTTCAGGTACCAGGCAGCAAGTTCGAGGTAAACTTCGTGCGTAAGTTCGGTGCGAATCATGCCGGTAAAAGCATCTGCCGTTGCTTTCGACGGATTATTAAGATATTGCTCAAACCTTATTAAATGGTCAAGTGGATCCAAAGCTTCGAGCTGATCAAGAACTTTGGATGCTTCGTCCCTATTCCCTTCGAGCCTGGCAAGCGTTGCCAGTAATTCATAAGCCGGAACTTCCAGCGGATTTGTTTCAACGGCCTTTAAAGCATAATCCTTAGCCTGTTTATACTGTTTCTGCAACATGAAAAGCTTTGAAATCTCAACATACGAAGCAGCCCTGTATTCAATGGATGCAGATGCAATTGAGAATCCATCGACAGCGTCAGTATATTTCTTCAGTCTTGCATTTGCAACGCCATAAGCAAAGTTCGCTGCGGGATCATACGTATCTATTGATATTGCTTTAAATGTGTACTTCAGTGCATTTTCAAATTCAGCACTGCGGATGGATAGGTTAGCCATGGCAGTTAATGCCGGAAGGTAGTTAGGGTCTTTTTCAAGGCATTTAGCATAACTAACAGATGCGTCTTTCCATAAGCGTTGCTTGTCCCATTCTTTACCCTGAAGGTACAATCCATAAATTGAATTCCAGTCGAAATCGGAAGGCATTTCTACTGGCCGGCTCATTTTTAATTCATTACGATCGGAATTGTAAAGGATATTGCCTTCGCCCAGAACAACTTTCAGTTTATCTGCGTTCCCATTAAATTGGATTGAATCGGTAAAAAGCTGCATAGGAACTAGTGAAACCTGTTTTTCCCAAAGAAGCTTATCATCCTGAAAAACCTTGAGTTTTTCGTTGGTTGCTGCCAAAGGGCAATACCATAAATGGATTTTATCGCCTTTGGTTTCCAGGTTTAATGAGCCATCTGGTGTTCCATATTTTAGTCCCTTAGTACCTTTTACCGGGAACCAGTATTCAGTCCAGCTGTCGGTGCCACCAGGAATAAAAGAGCGATGCTTGAAAGGAGTCAGTGTACTATTGGTGGCTTCCTGGTTAAAAAGTCGTCCCGACTGGATTTCAGTGTATTGGCCATCAGTATCGGTAAGCAAGTTTTCCCATATCATTCCTTGCCTGGATAAGCCCCATATCCATAGTTTTTTGCCCGGCTTTTCGTCGTACGCTGCATAATGGCCTGTTCCAAATTCATCATCGTGCCAGTATCCGCCGTAAAATCCAGTGTATTCGCCAAAAACATGGTACGATTTGTAACCTTCGAAATTATTGTTTTCATAAAATGAAAGATCACGGCCTTCCTTATTGATCGGCCACGGACTGTTGGAACCATCATGCCCCAGATAATATTGGCCCGGATATGCATATTCGAGATTTCCTGCCACTTTTATCCCTGCATTAGTCCAATGATAATACGATTGCTCTAGACTGGTTGGATTATACCAGAACGACCGGGTTGTGAAATAGGCTTTGTCCTTAGGCATATTGATTTCCACACGCCAACGAGTACCTGATGGCAAATCGGTACTTCCGACAAAACAACTTATGCTTCCGTCGGCATTTGGACGAGTCAGGTAATCTACCGGTGAAGAGCATGATGGAGCATGCCCGATAAGCCCAAAGTTAAATTCCACACCTCCTGAAGTCCAGGCTCCACGCATAGCAACATCGCGAAATTTTACCGCATGATTAAAATACAGAAATTCCTTGCCGGTACTTTTCTCAATTGCGCCCCAGACTTTCCCTCCCACCTGGGGTGAAACATAAATTTTAATGTATGGATTTTCCATCTCTACCATGTTCCAGTCCATTTTTCTACCCTCTGCTGTGTATCCGTCGAATCGGAAATAAGGATATATCCGGCCCGGTGAAGCAACAGGATTAGGATCGGAATAGGGATAGGAATTCAAAGATTGAGGCTTCTCCTGAATAATAGCATTTTGGGCGAAAGCGCCGGCAATTAAAATAAAGAAAATGGAGAAAAGGAGGTTCTTTTTCATCGCTTATTGCTTTTAAAGGGAATTCAAATTTACAAATCAATTAACTTCTCAATCAATGCATTTATTAGATCAAACAAAGAAATGTTTTTTTGTACCGGTCAATATTCATCAATAGTTCAGTTTAACCGACACTTCTTTATTCGTAGATAATTTTGCAGTCTTAATCAAAATCATTCCCTTCTTTTCATCCGGATTAAAATACCATCCTGAAACTGACTTATTAAAATCGTCCACTTTCCTGAATTTCTTAAGTTTAATTCCCTGTACCGTAAGGTTCTTTGGTAAAATAGAACCATGAATCTGGAAAATATAAGTACGGTTCAGTATCCGTCCAACAAAATCACCTTTGGCAGCTGAAATGGATATTTCATTGATTTTGGTACCATCAATATCCGAAAGTGCTTCAAATTGAGCTTTAGCAAATTTTCCCTGCCTGTAATCGCGGTTTGATCCTTCATCCTCGAACATTTCAAATTTAGCATCTGGTCCTGGATATATATCGAGGGTAAGCGTATCAGCCGGTTGCTGGTTGTCGTACTTCATTTGCTGGTACATTGGGATAACAGATCCGGCTTTAACGAAAAGCGGAAGTTTTTCAAGCGGCGCAGCATATCCGTTTAAAGTTGTTTTCCCAGTATAAATAGTGCCATCCCAGTAATCGAACCATTTGCCTGCGGGCAAATAAATATTGTCCCTAACATTTGTATCACTATAAACCGGAGCCACCAGTAAATTTTTACCAAGCAAAAATTCATATTGTGTAGCTGTTCCCAGTACAACAGGATCATTTGGATATTCGAGTACAAGTGCACGGACAGCTGGCGTCCCGGTTTCGTATGCTTCGTTGCATAAAGTATACATATAAGGTGTAAGCCTCAGTTTCAAATCCAGGTATTTACGGTTAATTGAAGTATAGGGTTCGCCGTAAACATAGGGCTGTTTATCTTTTGGTGCCCATCCTGACATCGACATAAATACAGGTGTAAAACATTTCCATTGCAGGTCGCGGGTAAATGTTTTATCGCTTCCGCCAAAAATGCCATCCACATCGCCTGTCGCACAATTCTGTGCCGAAAGCCCTGAACCAATTACCGTAGGAATATGCCAGCGGATATAATCCCAGGTTCCTTTCTGATCTCCGGTCCACATCACGGTGTTGCGATGTGATCCTGCCCAGCCGCAAACCGACCAAACAAAACCCCGTGCATCACTGCTGTTCTCTATCCCGCTGTATGCAGCTTTGCAGCCATCAATAGCAAATTTATATCCTTCGCCGACCCAGGCAACATCCAGTTTGCAGAGACGGCTGCCATATTCGCCAACTTCACGTGCTATTTTCTCAACCCCATTTTCGGTCCAAAGGCCGGTATGAAAACCCCTTTTACGCAATTCAACAACAACTGAATCGAGTTTTGTATAACCACAGCCGTATCCGTCGTTTGGTAAAATCCAGCCGCGGGGTATATTATTTTCAATATATTTATCAGCAATCAACGAGATAACATCCGGGGTTGTGCCGTTGTAACCGGTGGTATTTTTTCCTTTTGTTGCCCCCCGGTTATAACAGTTCGCATCGCCCATTCCCAAGGCCCAACGCGGCGGAAGAAATGGCTTTCCGGTAACATCGGTATAAGCATTCAGAATATCCTTCAAGGACTCACCGGCAAAATAATAGCAATCGAAACGAGCTTCAGAATGTATAAGCTTTATAGTATCGTTAAAGGCATATTCGCCTGGTGAATAGGTATTTCTTAAAGCACCGTATCCATTGGTGCTCATATAAAAAGGCGCAGGATTAGGAGCACCGCCATCTTCCCAGTTCCAGTCGATGCGCATCAAAATAGTTTTATCCCTGTGAGAAAACCTGCCGTTCTGCATTCCTCCCCCGTAGAAATATTCATTTGCACCCCGAGCCAGGTATTGAACCGTTTCTTTCCCGTAGGTCAGACTCTTTTTCTCTTCCCATACCAGTGTCTTGTTATCTGGTTTATACATCGCAAAGCGTAACGGATGCAAATACGCTCTCAGGGCAACTTTTGAGGTTGCCATCAGGTAATATCCACCCTCTTTCGTAAATTTCACATTCACGTTTTCGTTTAGAGGATTTATAATTATATCATTACCGGCAGGATTTGTAAATTCTCCGTTGTACGACATCTGAATCCTGAAAATATCATCCCGGCAAAAATCAACCTCCACTTTAGCATGGTTGCAATCGAAAACAAACTTATTTCCCATGTTCCGGAAACCGGTAACTATTCCAAGTTCATAAGCTTTTGAGTACAACTCCATGCGAAGCGTGTCGTTCTGCTTACGGTTATCTTCCTGCAGAGATGTATAAAACCTGATTTTATGAATCCCGTAATCGGTAAGATCGGCCGAGGGAAAAGCAACAACTACGGTATCTACAATTTGCAGAAAACTTTTCTCGGTGTACGGAACGGTAACTTTCAGAGCCGGCCTATTGTCAATTTCCAGGTAACAATCGAATGGCTTTTTAACAGGTCCCGAACCCAGGTTAACAACATTGAATTTAAAAATATCCGCCTTGCTGAAGGCATTTCCGGTTTGGGGATGCGACACCAGTGCTGATGCTGCCAGATCGACATCAAGCGCTTCTGAAAGTTCGATATCATCAACCATCCAATACCATGCATATATGCCTCTCCAGTGAAAACGGAGGTAAACTTTCGGCTGAAAAGCAGCAACTGAGGTGATGTTGAGTTCAACATTCATCGGGTTTGGGCAATCGGCTTCAGAAGCAATGCCATTGCGGACTTCATACTCTTTCCAATCAAGTCCGTTGGATGAAACGCCGACGAACAACCCACCATCGTTTCGCAGTTTTCCCCAGTCGTTCCACATGAAATTTTGCTGAAACTTAAGAACTACAGACCCTTTTTTCGAACAATCAATAGCAGAAGTCTGAAAATATGCATCCGGCCATATACCAGCCTTTTCCCATTTGCGATAGGCTTTCTCTACCCTGACACCGGCGCCGTATTGCATGTGAAATCCTCCGCTTTTGGAAGCCACAGGAGGTGCCTGCTGGTCACGGCCGTAGGATCCGGGGAATGGCTGGTTGGTACAATCCCAAAGAATGCTGCTGTCGTTCACTGCTTTGTTTATCCATCCTTCCGGGAGTTTTCCGGAAGAGAAATCTTCTTTCCAGAATAATTTGGAAGGAACGGAACTGTTGTTTTGTGCTAACACATTGATTGTCAAAATCAATATCGATGTTACCAGAAATATTTTGTTCATAATGTGTTTAATTATAACAGTTTGTAATTCGAAGCCTGTGAATTTACTTTATAAATAATATTTTTTCGTAAGTCTGTGACGCAAATATATATTTTTCGAAAACATAGTATCAAATATTTTTCTGACTTCAAAAAAATAAATTTCATGCAGACCAAATACCCTTGAAAATGATGTTTTCTGTTACAGCATTAAACAGGATTGCGGTAGTAAAAAGAGCTGCATAATTCACTTAGTGCTTTCTTTGTGTTTTAGTGCCTTTGTGGGTAAATGAAATAGACGATGAGTCTTAAAGCTTTAAAGAATCCTAATTCAGAATGAAACGCTTTTCTAAACTAAGTTCCATCAGGATGAACATAAAAATCACTAACCAGGTTTATCCCGAGTAATGCTAACAGCCTAAACCCAATTTATGAAAACCATTCGCTTTCTGAGTTTACGAATTATGGTAATCCTAAAATGCATTTCTGTAAGCTATTATTTGCCGGGCACAACTAACCGCTCGCCGGTTCCCTGTATCATAATCCG
This sequence comes from uncultured Bacteroidales bacterium, assembly GCA_903913645.1. Taxonomy (GTDB): domain Bacteria; phylum Bacteroidota; class Bacteroidia; order Bacteroidales; family UBA4417; genus UBA4417. Next base: position 22,701 of record CAIWMA010000313.1, read on the forward strand.
TTCCCAATCTTTGCCGTAACCCGGTTGTGACGGTGTTTTAGGTATGTTTTTACCATTACCATTATCCAGCAATTTGCGTCCATCTGAATTTTTAACATTGCCATCAATATACTTCATGAAAAGGTACTGGAAGAATATTTTCCAGTCGCTAACCAGTTTATTCCCGGTAAAAACTGAATAGGAGGTAACATATTCGCGGGCTTTGGCTGGATCAAGTTTTAAGAGTTCCAAAGCTTGTTTATCAACAACATTAACTTCTGTAGCAAACTGGTTTTCGAGTTGCTGCTGATATTTTTCAATTTCAGGATGTATAAGGTTGTAACGAGTGTACGCCCAATTATTCACCATGCTGAATGCCCAGTAAGCGGAAGTTTCGGACCAGGTGATCATGGAGCCATTTCCAACGGCATAACTTTCCGGAACTTTAGTTATTCCGCAATACATTGGTGCATAAACACATCCATCGGCATCATCGACTCCAAACCAGAAAATACCGCCAAAAGAATCAGGCAACCAACTTCGCGATTGCGCTACAAAACTATAACCGGTTTGCTGGGTGGCAACAGCTCGTTCGTTCAGATAAATCACACTATCCACAACAAATTCCATAGGCCGCCAGCGGTAGGGCAGTTTAAACGGACCGGCACCGGGATCATTGCGCATGTCCAGCGGAGTATCTTCGTAATGATCGCGCATGGCATCCTTCACTTGCTGAAGTGTAAGCGGCGAATCGGGTTTTACCCATAATGGCAGCCTGTTCGACACAAAACCGTTGGGGTTTTTATTCCCATCAAGGAAAACTAAATTGTGTAAAAACAGTCCCTGTACATAACTTTTGTAATCCGTATTTTCACGAATATCCTTGTTGATTCTTCTGAATAAGGACCATACCCTGGCATCGCAGAAACGGGCACCACTAAAGTTTAACGGGTTGAAAACATCAGAGAAGCTGAACGATTCATCAGTTCCCTTATAAAAACCATATTTCTTTGCAAAACTTATCACATCAGCCGAGTGATAGACTGTTTGTTTGGGATCGGTCCAATTGTTGGTTTTCTGAAAAGGGAAAGTAGTAATTCGTGCCTGGTTGGCATGCCCGCTCACATATCCATCAGGAATTAATCGGGCAACCCATACGGCACCTTTTTCGTATTTGCCTTTGCCAATTATTTCCATAATCCATGCTTCGTTGGCATCGGAAATCGAAAATGATTCTCCACCCGAAGCATATCCGTATTTTTCAACCAGGTCGGTAATCACTTTAATCATTTCGCGGGCAGATTTCGAACGCTGCAAGCCGATTTTCATCAGCGAGCCATAATCGAGGAAAGCCCCCGGCTGACGGTTTAATGAATCAAGGCCGCCAAAAGTGGTTTCTCCAATTGCAACCTGGTATTCGTTCATAAACTGAATAACCGAATAAGTATGAGGCACTTCGGGAATTATACCAAGCATTTTGCCGTTTTCGTAATGATAAATTTCGCACAAATCGCCTGGTTTATGATCGGCAGCCGGGTAAAAAGCAAGCGCACCATACCGGGTATGCGAATCAGCAGCATAGGTGATCATAACGGAGCGGTCGCTGCTGGCACCTTTGGTAATAATAAAATTGGTACAGGCCCATACACTTGTAAAACCAAAAATACTAAAGAGGAAGAATGAAACCAGGAAAATACGTTTTACCATAAATATATTTTTGAGGTAAAAGTAGAAGAAAAAGTCGACATGGTAGTACCATCAAAAAGATGACAATTTCGTTTTTACCGATAAGGTTACAATTTGGGTTTTGCGTTGGCAAGAAACTACAAACCCTTACAAACAGCAACCAGAAGGATTTATCGCTGGTAAGCATTTCCCTTACCTATTAAATTTCAACTGTATGTCAGCTATCTTTTCTCCTCAACATGAAAACGCTTACCTTTACTGCCTAAAATCAATAAGCAAATGCGGATAGAATACGACATAAAATTAGGATTTAAAGACGTAATGTTCAGACCTAAACGCTCCACGCTGAGTTCCAGGTCGCAGGTAAGGCTCGAACGCACTTTCAGGTTGAAACACACCAATACCGAATGGACTGGAATCCCGGTGATGGCCGCCAATATGGATACGGTTGGCACTTTCGAAATGGCACTTGCCTTATACGACAAGAAGTTATTTACCGCAATTCATAAACATTATTCTTTAGAGGAATGGAATAATTTTATGGCAATGGCACCAAAGGGAATCGAAAATTTTATCGCTGTCAGTTCCGGAACCGGGTCGCATGATCTGGAAAAAATTGTCGGGGTTATCAGCGCAAATCCGCAGCTCAGGTTTATTTGCATTGATGTAGCGAATGGATATTCAGAGCATTTTGTTGCTTTTGTGAAGAAAACACGTACTAAATTTCATGATAAAGTAATCATTGCAGGAAATGTGGTAACCGGCGAAATGGTGGAAGAACTTTTACTTGCTGGTGCTGATATTATTAAAGTAGGAATCGGACCTGGCTCGGTTTGCACCACTCGTGTAAAAACCGGGGTCGGCTATCCTCAGCTTTCCGCCATTATTGAATGTGCCGATGCTGCCCACGGGCTTGGCGGACAAATTATCAGCGACGGAGGTTGTAGTACTCCAGGCGATGTGGCAAAGGCTTTTGGAGCCGGCGCCGACTTTGTAATGCTTGGCGGCATGCTGGCCGGGCACGACGAGAGTGGTGGCGAACTTATTGAAAAGCAAGGCAAAAAAGTAAAGCAGTTTTATGGAATGAGTTCAACAACAGCCATGGATAAACATGCCGGCGGAGTGGCCGATTACCGCGCCAGCGAAGGCAAAACCGTAGAAGTACCTTACCGTGGACAGGTTGAAAATACATTACTGGATATTTTGGGTGGCATACGAAGTACCTGCACCTATGTTGGCGCATCCCAACTGAAAGAACTTACCAAACGAACCACTTTTATACGGGTTGCGGAACAGGAGAACAGGGTTTATACAGATAATGATCAATAGTTTATAGCTCAGTAAATAGGGAAAAGCCCCTGCTACTATATGGTTGCGGGGATTTTTAGGTTTAAAAGATGTTGAAAATTAATTTGAAAGCATGAAATCTATGAAGAGAAGTGGGGTATATTTGTTTAAACAAAATGTCAGGAATTAATCTTTATGAAATGACCGAGTTAAAACCCAGGACAGATAAAATTTTGATTTTTTCTTTTATTCTTCTCATTTCAGTAGGTTTCATCATTATTATGGCTACGAACCTTTTCAATAGTCCTGAAGACCTGAAGAATCCTCTGGCAATTATTGCTACTTCAATTGTTATAATTTTTTCCTTGCCTCCTTTGGTATTATCAATCACTTACTTTTATACTGATTTAACCAAAAAAGTTTTTCTTGATGAAACCCGAAATCAAATCTTGATTAGGAAAAATGGGAAAGAAATTAGCATTACACAAGGGGATATAATGGATTCCTTTATTGTTCAGGTTGATAATTTCTGGAGTTACAGGAGGGGATATAGATTCCCAATGTACAAATACATATTACTGGTTTTGAAAGAAAGAAAAAGGGAGGTAATTACTAATCTATTGTGTGATCCGGATCTAATAGAATCAAGCATGAACCTGAATTGCAGGATAATTTATACCAGTGTCCCATTTATTAACAGAACTCTGGGAAGCGGGGTTCTGACAACAAAGGAATATGCAGCAAAGGTTCTCGAATTTGAGAATAATTTTAGGGAACATTCTAACTCTATGTTAGCCGATATTATTAATCAAAAGAAAGTTTATGCTGATTATGCCAGGGATGCGGCGACAAATATTTTAAACAAAAGAAAACACTAATTTCAACAAAACTCTACAAAAAGCAATTGAATTAATTTATATTTGATCATGGAAGTTAAGCTGATAATCCACTACTTCCAATCTTTCACCTGATAGTATTCCATGCTGTAATACTCAGGGAGATGCCAAAAATTATTGACAAAATGCAAACATATATGAAAATTACTATCTTTCTCTTTCTATTTCTTTGCCAGTTAAGTGAATTGTATAGCCAAGATAGAAGTCACTTTATTTCAAACCCGATTATTAAGGGTTATTATGCCGATCCCTCAATTATAAAAGTTGAAAATACTTACTATGTGTACGCAACCATCGATCCCTGGGGCGGCAACGAACTGGCAGTTCTGGTAACAAAAGATTTTAAAACCTGGGAAACAAAACATATCAACTGGCCCACAAAGCTTGCCTGTACAAGCCCGACATCAAAAGAATCGATGGTTTGGGCACCTTCAGTTGTGAATGCAAAAAACGGGAAATTTTATCTGTATGTGTCTGTTGGCAGCGAAGTATGGGTTGGTGTAAGTGAGAAACCTCTTGGTCCATGGAAAAATGCGAAAGCCGATAATACGCCTTTGATCAAAGCCAATTTATTTCCTGCTTTTCACATGATTGATGCCGAGTGCTTTGTTGAACCAGACGGGCAGGCTTATCTTTACTGGGGTTCGGGTTTGAATTGGGTTAATGGCCATTGTTTCGTTGTAAAACTTAAACCCGACATGGTAACATTCGAAACTGAACCTAAAGATATAACCCCTCCGAACTATTTTGAAGCTCCCTTCATGTTCAGGAAAAATGATATTTATTACCTGATGTACTCCGAAGGAAAAGCCATTGATGAGACTTACAAAATCAGGTATTCAGTCGGCAAAAATCCTTTCGGGCCGTGGAAGGAAGGCGTTAACAGTCCGATTTTATCAACTTCGAGTGACCGTACAACCACAGGACCAGGTCACCATACCATTTTCAAAGAAAACGGACAATACTATATTCTCTATCATCGCATTCACCCTCAGGAAAAGGAATACGTATTGAGAGAATTATGTATGGATAGCTTAAACTTTGATACTGACAATAATATTAAAAAGATAGTACCTAAAGGAGTGAGTGAGTTTAAAGTGAAATAACGATTGGGCAAATATGGAACTGAGAAGCATTAAAATGTGGATTACATTATTAAATAAATCGTGAAAAAATGATTAGAGAAACTACTGAGCGGGATAACGCCAGGCTTCTCGAAAGAAATAAGATGCAGCCTTAATACCGGCTATCAAGGTAAACTGCACTTTTTAATCAGGTTTATACGAAATGCTTGTTTTAACTGTCTTTTTATTTAGTTAAATCAGGTTAGAAAGTAGTTTTTAACTTTTGAAAAAAGATTATACAAAGCCAAACATTTTTTATATTTAGCTTGTTGCATATATAACATGATTTTAATGTATATTTGTTACTATATATTTGCTTGTCAATGAGGCAATGATGCAAAAATAACCTATTTGAATTTATAGTTAAACTATTTAGGAGTCAATCCTTTCGTTAGCGGAATCAATCCCGACACTCAGAAAACGAAAAAGAAGCTTAAGATATTTCCTGAACAATAATTAAGTATTGCTTCAATACAAACTATTCATTTTCAGTAATTCAAAGGCAAAACAGTATGATTTATTCTTCTGAAGCCGATATTGTATCATTTTTGAAAGGTCTTGTGCAGAGTTTACTGCCTTATGCGCACGCTAACAAGGTTTCTCTCTCATTTTCGTCGGAGATTAAAAAACAGGTTGTCCTTTACCAGCCATTTTTACTTTCTCAATCGGTTTTTCAACTGATTTGTAGCATAATCAACCTGGTCCCTCCCAAAAGTAAAATTGAAGTTCGGTTACTGTATTGTCCTGAAAATAAAAATCTGCACCTGGAAATTGAAAATACCGGTATTAACTTATTCAGGATGAATGAAATCATCGTACAGAATATATATCCTTTTCAAGTGTATCCACAACCGAATGGTACTTTGTACCGCATGGCTTTTCCTCTATATCATCAGTCTTCGGCTTCAGTTTTGGATATGTTAGCTGAAGATAATACATCTGCAACTAACCTGCCCCAATTTTATAAAGAAATTCAAAAACGCCTGCGTTCGCATTTTACACAGACTGAAAAACTAATCGCAACACTTGAGCAGAGCAGGCCTAAGGAAGCCGCTTTTATGCAACGGATAAATGCATTGATAAAAGTGAACCTTGATGATGAAAATTTCGATACCGAGACTTTATGCAAAGCCATGTCGCTAAGCCGCACGCAATTGTTTCGCCGTCTGAAATCACTTATCCAGCAGGCGCCTGCCAATTATATCAAAATCATACGATTGCAAAAAGCTAAGGAATTGCTCGAAACTACAGATCTTACAGTTGGTGAAGTTGCCTTTAAAACAGGATTTCAAACGCTGAGCCATTTTACACATATTTTTCAGAAACAATACGGAATATTGCCCTCGGTTTTTCGCCGAAGCAATAATCCTGCAACAAATGAATAAAAGATCGCAACAAACGGACTAACACATCTACATTTCTGCATGTATCTTTGTCAAAAAAAAACAATCATGGAACATCAAAGACAAAACAAGGAATTTATCATCCGCTATATCAATGCATTAAGCGGGGTTACTAAAACCAGGGAATTGATGGAGCAGTATATGACCGATGAAGAACTGCTGGGGCATATTGCTTTTTTTGACGCAGCCTTTCCCAAATACGAAATGTTTGCCGACGAAATTACGGCTGAAGGTAACCGGGTAGTAGTAAGAGCAAGAATGAAAGGTTGCCACGAAGGAGAATTTAACGGCATTGTACCTACCTATCGCAAGGTAGAATTCCCATTTGTAATTAGTTATGATATCGAAAACGGGAAAATCGTCCACCACTGGCTTATAGCCGATTCGATGGTTTTGATGGAACAATTGGGCGTAGTGAACGCACCGGCCTAGGCTTTGAACTAAACAGAAGCGGGCTGTTTTATCTGATTTATCGATTGCTGCATACGAACCAGCACCATTAAATTTCCAAAGTATATTTAGTAAAAAGAAAATCATGGAACAACATAGACAAAACAAGGAGTTTATCATCCGGTATTTTAATGCCATGGCCGGAGCTACTGTAACACGGGAACTTCTGGAAGAATATATTACTGACGAAGAACTTATTGGACATATTCTATTTTTTGAATCAGTGTTTCCCAATTACGAAATTTTCGCAGATGAGATGCTGGCGGAAGGCAATCGGATAGTTGTTCGCGGACGGATGAAAGGTCAGCATGAAGGAGAATTTAACGGTATTTTACCTACCCATCGTATTGTAGAATTTCCTTTAGTAATCGGCTACCAGGTTGAAAATAGTAAAATCGTACATCACTGGATTATGGCCGACCAAATGATTTTGATGGAACAACTGGGGGTAACGAATGCACTTGCCTGAATGAAAGAAAATTAAAGCTGGATTATTCAGTCTTGCTTAAAATGTAATCAGTATTAGTTTTCATAAATCTAAAATTATGAAAATATGGATTACTTTGCTCATTTTTATTTCATTTATCATATGCAAAATAAGCCATGAGTTGAGCGAAACCATTAAATAAAAAGTACATGGCAGGCGATCCTGAAACTGCTTAACAAGAAGTAAGGCGAAAAGCCGAAGGCGAAACTGTAGGCATTATCATATAAGTTTTACATCATGAAAAAATCATTTATTCTTATTCTTTGTGGACTACTTTTCTGGGGACAAACTTTTTCTCAAACACCAGATCAAAAAGCCATCAAAAAAGTATGTCTTGCTGAGGTCCAAGCCTATGAGGACTTTAATTATGAGACTTGGGCATCGTGTCATGTCCAAAGTGCGGACGATCAGCTTGCATGGAATAACCCCGATGGCTCGTTTGGCGCTGAATCTGGCTGGGAAGCGATCAGCAAGGATATGAAAGACTATTTTAAAACTGGCAAAAAGGAGAATCTAAAATTATCAAGTGACAATTTCACCTTCGTAATACATGGTGATATGGCTTTTGCCTCTTTTAATAGGAGTGCACAAAACATAGAGGGTAAGACTACCCAATTGCAGGAATACCGAACCCTGTTGAAAATAAATGGACTATGGAAAATAATGGCGGTACAAGCTTATGTCAATTACCCATCTGGGAAATAAATAGGCTTTTCCACCCTTAAAACTCCTACTATATTGGCTTGTTGCGGATTCAATGTCAACGATGGAACAACTCGGATATATGAACGCACCTTCATAGGCAAAAAAAAAGAAGAAAGGTTGTATTATTCAGCCTTTCTTAAAATCAAATCAATATAAACTTCAAATATTTAATTATGAAAACAAATCTTCTTTGCTGTTTAATAGCAGCATTTATCATCAGCTCTTGCAACCAAAAGAAAAGCCCCACTATTGATGGTACCTGGAAACTCTTTCATTCTCAAACTTATACAGGCGATTCATCGGTTGTTAATTTCCCGGGTAAAAACGATATGGAGATGACAAAAATCTGGTCAGGCAATCACTGGATGTTTGCCGGCCGTATAAAAGCGGATACAACTGTTACAGATGTATACGGTATGGGCACATTCAAACTGGAAGGAAACCGGTATGAGGAAAATGTAGGTATTCTTTTTTATAAGCCATGGGAAGGTAAAACGATCAAAATGACATTGGGAATGAAGAATGATACCATAACGCAAACGTATCCGGTTGATGACAAAGGACAGATGGACAAAAAAGAGGCTATCGTTGAAAAATATGTCAGAGTCAAATAGGAAGTGACTCCGGACAATCTTCTACTTTTCAAAATTATATGCTAAAAGCAAATAAAATCAATCTGCGATTAATTTCGACAGGCTAACCCTAAAAAACAACGAAATGAAAAACAAGAAATTAGTTTTAACCATACTGCTGATAGTAGGAATATTTCTGTCAAAATCAGAAGCACAGAGCTACTCAGCGAACTACGCAGGCGAATGGTCAAGCCTGGATGGAGATTTTTGGACCTTCAAACTTCATATCGAAAAAGAGAACAGCTTTTTTATCTGGTCACATCTCAATCCTCCTTCTGTGCCAGTGACTGTTTCTGGCAAAGAATTTCTAAAATACACAGCAGGTAATACGGCAAAAACGTTCAGGCTCACCGGGTTTAAAAAAGAAGATCCAAATAATATCCTGCTTCTCGGTGATTACTATTTACAAGTATCCGAGAATGGCAAACTCATTTATGGAAGCATGAAAAGTCCTGGCGATGGTAAATTTGATGGCAGCCGGTTGTTTGGTTTGAAAGATTGAAAGACGCGTCATTCCCGGGATGACCATGCTGGATCAACTGACCTGAATACTTTTAGAACTTCTCACCTTTACTAATACCGTTTTAACCTGCATCCTAACTCTGGTTAAGATCAGTTGAACCGTGACCTCCCGGGCTGGTCATGTAGAGAAATCGCATAAAACAGAAAATCAATTAATGAGTATATAAAATATAAAACTCAAATCATGAAGATCAAAATTGAGAGATTTATAGGTCCGTTGGCGCTTTTTGTTACCTTGCTTGTCTCAGACAATGTTTCTGCTCAAAAACCCATAATTGAATGGGCCAGCATCCCGGCAGGCACCTTTACTATGGGGAGCCCGGAAACTGAAGCTAGCAGGGAAGCTGATGAAACACAACACCAGGTAACGCTGAGCACTTTTAAAATGAGCAAGTACGAGATATCCGTAAAACAGTTTAAAGCATTTGTCGACGCAACCGGATATGTAACCGATGCCGAAAAAGGAACAGGCGGGGAAGGTGGAAGCGAAATGTGGGGCGATAAAGGCCTTGAGTTCGTAGCAGGCTGGAACTGGAAATGTGATGCCAAAGGAAACCTTCGGCCCGAAGCGGAATACAACAATCCGGTAATCCATGTGAGCTGGAACGATGCATTTGCCTTTGCCAACTGGATGGGCTGCCGCCTGCCTACCGAAGCCGAGTGGGAATATGCCTGCCGTGCCGGGACTTCAACTCCGTTCAATACAGGTGATGACCTTTCGGACTCGCAGGCTAATTACAATGGCAATTATCCATATAAGAATAACGAAAAAGGTCCATTCAGAGAAAGTACAATGCCGGTAGGGAGTTTTTTGCCCAATGCCTGGGGTTTGTACGATATGCATGGTAACGTATGGGAATGGTGCAGCGACTGGTATGGCGATTATCCATCAGGCGCCCAAAGCAATCCCCAAGGATCCGCAACTGGTTCATACCGTGTAGGACGGGGAGGTTGCTGGCGCTGGGACGCCAAGTATTGCCGGTCAGCAGCCCGTTTCAATGATAACCCTGACCACCGCTTCTATAACTCGGGGTTCCGATTGGTCTCCTCTAAATAAATAATAAGCCTTTACATTTTAGAGCTCTAAAAGGCTTGGGTGGTAATGCATGGAGGACTTAAAAACTCTTAAACCCGATAATTCCCCTTACTTCGCGAATCGTCCTGAGGCGCTATCATGGGCATTTTTCCCCGATATTCACCACTTTATCAAATACATAATCAATTCCAAATCAAATAAATAATAACCTCTAAAACCTTAAACCATGAAAACTAAATTTCTTTGCCTCTTAATGATTGCATTTAGCATAAGCGCATATTGCCAGAAGAAAAGCCCCAATATTGAAGGCGCATGGAAAATGGTTCAGTATCAAACGATTAATGGAGATAAAGCCGTTATCGTTTTTCCTGGAAAAAGCAATGCGGATATAACTAAAATCTGGTCAGGCAATACTTGCATGGGTGTTGGCCGGATTAAAGAAGATACAACTGTTACGGATATGTACTTCCTGGGAACCTATAAGTTAACAGGGAATAAGTATGAAGAAAATGTAAAGTACCTATTTTACAAACCTTGGGAAGGCAAAACGATTAAAATGACTCTTGAGATGAAGAATGATACAGTTATCATTACGTATCCTGTGGATGATAAAGGTCAAATGAATAAAGATGAGGCTTGGATTGAAAAATATGTCAGGATTAAAACTCAATAGAATTCTTAGCATTTCCTTTTTCTCCAAATCCTGAGCAACAACTCACGATTATTCCTCTTCCTTGATAACAGTCAATGTTCAGGAACACTTTTTAGTATCAACTAATTTCAGAACGCGTATTCTTCAGCTGGTAAAATATACCAGTCTGAACTGCAAATGTTTTGTCTGCATAAACACTTTATCATTAATAAGAGAATAAAATGAAACTTTAGAATAACTCCAAAATCAAATAAATTAATAACCTTAAAAAAAAATCAAGATGATACTAGTTATTGGATCAACAGGCATGGTTGGCAGCGAGGTTTGCCGGCTGCTAACTTCAAAAAACCTTCCCGTGAGGGCAATGGTTCGCAGTTCCAGCGATATTTCAAAAAAGAATAATTTGAAAGATCTCGGTGTACAGCTCATGGATGGTGATATCCGCGAGAAAACTACCTTTCCAAAAATATTGGAAGGAATCACCACAGTTATCACAACGATTTCGGCTATGCCTTTTTCCTATGTGCCAGGTGAAAACGATCTCCGGAAAGTGGATGAAGAAGGAATGTTCAATCTTATTGATGAAGCAAAGAAGGCAGGTGTGAAACATTTTATTTACACTTCCTTCTCGAAAAATTTCGACTTTGCATTTCCATTAAGTATTACAAAACGTAAAGTTGAAAAACACCTGCAGAACAGCGGGATGAATTATACCATTTTACGACCAAGTTGTTTTATGGAAGTCTGGCTTTCGCCTGCTGTAGGTTTTGATGCAATGAATGGCAAAGTTAACCTTTGTGGAGACGGGACCAAACCTATTGCCTATATTTCATTTAAGGATGTCGCAAAATTTGCTGTCGAAAGCGTTTCAAACCCTTATGCATTAAATGCTGAACTTGAACTGGGTGGGCCCGAAAACTTGAGCCAGTTGGAAGCAGTAAAAATCTTTGAAGAGGTATTCCAGAAAAAAATGGAAATACAGCATATACAACTTGAGGCGCTTATGGCACAACTCAACTCTGTAGAAGACGGTATGCAAAAATCGTTTACCGGCCTGATGATTTGTGTTGCTGAAGGAGATCTGATCGATATGAAAGAAGTGCTGAGAAAGTTCCAGATCGGACTAACCTCGGTGACAGAATATGCAAAATCAGTTGCAGTAGCACAACCAGCCCATGCATAGGCGTTTGATTGACCCTAATGCATTAACTCAACACTTTCATTACAAATTTTATTTTAAGGAGGACTCCGAAAATCCTTTAACAGAGTAGGAATATTATTAATCCTAAAATTATGTATCATGAAAACAAACACTCTACGATTTATTAAATGGGCTCCCATTCTAACTGTATTGCTTTTGAGTAGCAGCATGTTGTATGCACAGTTTAATTATGATATCTATGTATACGACATTAAAAAAGGGAAAACCCGGCAGGTATCATCCATCGCCAATCAGGGCGAATACAATTCAAGCTGGTCTCCTAACGGGAAGATGATTACGCACGAAGCAGTTGGATATAATGCAACTGAAGACTTATGGTATCAGAATATTTTTGTAACTGATGTTGAAAGCGGTGAAAGCACACCTGTGAAAGGTGGCGAAAATGGGAATGATGCTACCTGGTCGCCCGATGGCAAACGAATCATGTTCGATGTATGGTGGTGGTATATTTACAGTGTACCTGCCCATGGCGGCGAACCCACTTTATTAAGAGAAGCTGCAATTAGTGGCGATTGGTCGCCCAATTCGGAGCGGATTGTCTTCGTTGATTTAAATACCTATGGTATTAAAACCATGAACCTTAAAGATAAATCAGAAACTTCGGTGTATTGCTGCGGTGATAATCCAGCCTGGTCTCCTAATGGGCAGTATATTGCGTTTATGGATTGGTCACCAGGGTATTACGATGGAATATGGATTATAAAAGTGGATAAAAACGGGAATCCATTAGGAGCACCAAAACAACTAACAACTTCAGGTTCGCAGCCGTCATGGTCGAATAACAGCAAGACAATCATTTATTCCGACTTTACGGCTAACGATCCGGGAAATATTTATTCGGTTTCAATATATGGTGGCTTGCCAGTGAAAGTATGTGGCTTTGATAATCCCGATTTTGGTGATTATGATCCTTGTTACTCAAACAATGGTCAGTATATAGCTTTTTCGGGTGCTACTTTACCTGATGACGAAAACCATTGTAAAAGCCAGTTAGTTGCTACTCCTGGCAATTTACAAGTCAAAGACAATTTTAAGATAAATGTGTTGGGGAATCCAAGTAAATCTGACTTTAACCTGAATTTCAACAGCAGCTCCCCCGAAAGCATTTCGCTCCGCATTATGGATGTAAAAGGAAAAGTCGTGTTTAACCAGACTGGAATTCAACCCAACAGCGAATTAAAAGTTGGAAACGATTTTAGTAAAGGGTTTTATTTTGTTGAGGTAAGGCAGGGTAATCAACGAAAAGTGGTTAAATTAATTAAAAACTAAAAGCAGGAGGACAATTCATTTTATAAGTCAATTTTTAACTATCCATTTTAAGGAGCCTACCCCTGGCATGCATCTTATTTTCTGATGCATGCCAGGGGTAAATGTTGTCCACACCATTAAAAATAGTATTTTTAATGAGCAAAACAAGCCAACAAATCATGATCAGACCAATGACCGACCAGGACAGCGTCAGCGTTCTTGAAATCTATAAAATGGGAATTGAAACCCGCAACGCAACATTCGAAACCGAAGTTCCTGCATGGATGGATTGGGATTTAAAACATTTACAACATTCGAGGTTTGTATATTGTAAGGATGAAAAAATACTGGGTTGGGCAGCCTTGTCTTCAGTTTCGACAAGGCCAGCTTATAAAGGAGTAGCCGAAATCAGCATTTATATTGATACTGATTTTCGTGCAAAGGGAATTGGTTCGCAGCTTATGGAAAAAGAAATAGTATCGTCAGAAGAAAATGATATATGGACGTTAAACTCAAGTGTATTCCATGGAAATACAGCCACGCTCAAGCTTCATGAGAAATATGGGTTCAGGATAATCGGTTTCAAAGAAAAAGTCGCCAGGTTGGATAATAAATGGCGAAATACAATATTACTGGAGAGACGGAGTAAAAACTCAAAATTCGAATAATCAGAATGCATAGCATTAAATAAGTCTCCGGCTCAATAAATCAATGCATTCAACTCATTTTCTGTTGCATGGAAAAACAAAATTTCCGTAAATTGTACGCCAAATCCGATTTATGACCACTACCTTATCCAAATCGCCACGGCTTGAAGTTGTTGATGCCCTGCGCGGTTTTGCTATTATGGCAATTATGTTGCTGCACAATCTCGAACATTTCGATTTTTATTATTCGCCTGAATATTTACCAGGCTGGATGAAAGTACTGGATATCAGAATTTGGGATACATTATTCTTCTTGTTTTCCGGAAAAACATACGCCATCTTTGCCCTGCTTTTTGGGCTCACCTTCTACATCATGTTTTCGAACCAGGCTAAGAAAGGAAAAGATTTCAGGGGAAGGTTTCTCTGGCGCTCCTTTCTGCTTTTTCTCTTTGGACTAATAAACTCTATGTTCTACCAGGGCGATATCCTTTTATTTTACGCTGTGCTTGGAGTTTCGATGGTAGTGGTTTGCAAATTGAGCAATAAAGTTGTTCTGATTGTAGCCATAATCTTGTTGCTGCAGCCTCTTGAATGGATTAAACTGATTCAGATAATTAACAATCCTTCGTTTATTGCGACGAATCCGTTATCATGGACTTATTTTGGAAAAATGGAAGGCTATATTACCGGAAGTTCGTTCTTCGATCTGGTAAAAGGAAACCTTTTAAACGGAAAAACTGCGGTTATTTTGTGGACATACGAAAACGGAAGAATCCTTCAAACCCCTGCCATATTTATGCTAGGTATGATTTTAGGCAGAAACAATCTGTTTGCTTCATCCGAAACAAGTAAAAAATTCTGGAAAAAGGTGTTGGTTTTTGCTGTTTCAATCTTTGCAGTTCTTTTTGCCGTTAAAATGATTATTCCGAACTTAATTCCAAGGGAAGCTGTTGCCGGAGAACTGGTAATAATTATAACCAGCCTGGCAAATTTTGCATTTATGTTTGTATGGATTTCCGCTTTCGTTCTTGTATTCCAGAAGAAAATAGCTTATCGAGTCCTTACTAAACTGGAAGTGTTCGGCAAGATGAGCCTTTCCAATTATGTAATGCAATCCATTGTAGGCTCTTTTATTTATTATGGATTCGGGCTGGGACTTTACAAATATACCGGTGCTACTATGAGCCTGTTCATCGGAATCACGTTGTTTCTACTGCAGCTCTTTTTTTGCCGCTGGTGGATGAAATCACATACGCACGGACCGTTGGAAGGGATATGGCATAAGCTGACGTGGATTTAGGAGGACACAGAGAAAGAGGGACAAACAGACGAAGGGCCTGAGGGAATGAGAGACTGAGAGACATAGTGATTGAGAGACAGGAATATTAAAAAGATTTAGAAGGGAAATAGTGAAGCTCTATATTTGAAATTTGTAACCTGGAACCTGAGACCTTGAATTTAATTTTTTAGCTCTTCATTCAGTCTGCAAACATTAATCCCTTGTATTGGTTTATTTAGAAAAAGAGTCAGGATGCAGAAAAACTGGAAATTCAAAACGGGGATATTTTTAATTATAGTTTCCACTTTACTTTTTACTTCGTTACTGGTGGTACCTTTTCTGGATGTCACCGGCAAGAGTAAAATAACAATCAGCACGATAAATGTTATACTGGGTGAAATCACTTTCTGGGCTGGGGGAATATTGCTTGGAAAGGAGCTATTCACCAAATACAAAGCGTATTTAAACCCGATGAACTGGTTTAAAAAGAAACCCGTTACTGCAACAGTGAATAATTCCGACACCAATGAAACTACAGGAAACCAATCAACTGAATTATACTAATTTGAATGGATGCCGATAGTAACAACAAATCCAACAAACCTGATCTGCCGGTAATTCCTTTTGCTTCTCAGGCTTTATGGGAACAATGGCTTGAACAAAATCATTCAATCTCGAAAGGTATCTGGCTGCAGATGTTCAAAAAGGGTTCAGGCATTGCTTCTGTTGTTTATGCCGAAGCATTGGATGTGGCCTTATGTTACGGATGGATCGACGGGCAACTAAAATCGATTGACGGGCTTTCCTATATGCAGCGTTTTACTCCCAGGCGTAAACGAAGCATATGGTCGAAACGGAATATTGAACATATTGCCCGCCTTTATAATGAAGGAAGAATGAAGCTGGCAGGCATAAAAGAAGCTGAAGCTGCAAAAGCTGATGGTCGTTGGGAAGTTGCCTACGACGGGCGGGGAACAATGAACCTGCCAGACGATTTTCTCGGAAGGCTTATAAAACAAAAAGATGCATTTGATTTTTATGAATCGCTTAACAAAGCAAATAAATATGCGATTGCCTGGCGTATACAAACAGCCAAAAGGTCGGAAACAAGGGAAAAAAGAATGAAAGAGATTTTGGAAATGCTAATTAGAAAAGAGAAATTTCACCAATAATCAATGAGCATAAGGTTCATGTGGATTTACGCCCCATTATTTTCGAGTAGTTGGAAAATCATCACTTGCAATTTTATTTAGTACTTCTAATTCCATCCAGATAAAATCCTTGAATCTTTTAAATTTAATTAAATGTTTGGTGTACATTTGGTTGATTTATATATGAAATAACCGATCATGAAAATCCCAGTTTTAAAGCAACACCTGCTTTTACTATTTATTCTATTATCCTTTGATCCGTATGCTTATTCCCAGAAAGAAAGCTCTCCATGCAAAGTTCTGTTGAAAGAGATTTCGGGCTCGTACAAAGGCGATTGCAAAAACGGCATGGCCGATGGGAAGGGTACAGCAACCGGGGAAGATTCATTTACCGGCAACTTTGCAAACGGTTTGCCCGAAGGGAAAGGCGTTTATAAGTACAAAAACGGGAACATGTACTCCGGATATTGGAAAAACGGGCTAAAAAATGGCAAAGGAGAATTCAAAAGTATTATAAACGGAAAAGCATCAATAGTTAAAGGGTATTGGAAGGACGGTGAATATTCCGGTATCACCGAACCCGACGAAGAATACAGGATTACTAACCTCACCGGTATCGAAAACTATTCTATAAAGAATGTAAAAGGTGATCAAAACTTAATTGAAATTTCCTTTGAAAAGGTAAATAAAAAGTACATCCCGCTTGACCTGGAAATGACAATATCATCAGGATATAAAATTGAGCAGAACAAAAAAATCATTGTACAGAATTATAATTACCCTGTGAATTGTGATATGCATTTCACCATCCCAACAACCGGAGGAGTAAGGCAATGCAATTTTGGTTTTACCATATGCAAACCCGGCAAAATAGAGGTTTTTATTTCGAACAATTGAAACTGCAATTCCTGGCGGGAATTTTGCATCTTTAATTCAGATTTGAATTAGAAGCATTCTCTTTATTGGCTTACTCTGAAACAGGCGGTTCTTTTTCCAGTTGTGCACGGCACAGATTACAGATATTCACCTCTTTCTGATCAATATCTTCCACATAGGTGCTCGAACGCATTACACAGGCAGGTGTATGGCAATGAATTAAGCCGAAAGTATGCCCAAGTTCGTGAATAACTTCCTTTGTAAATCGCTGAAGTAGCAGGTTTTCATCTGCCGGCATTCCATAGCTCTCGTTACTCAACCTGTATTTTGATGCTACAGCCGACTGCCCGCCTAATTGCCCCTGTCCGAAAATAAAAGTAAGGATAGGAATATAGAGGTCAACAATAAATACTCCGATGATTTTGGAATTCCCGTATCCAGTCTGGTTATCGACTACTTTCAACAGCTTATTTCCATTGTACTGCCTGCGGATAGGATCGTAAAACTCGCTTATATCAACATGAGCTTCTCTAATAATCACTGAACTATTGAATTCATGAATAACAACTTCCGATACCTTTTCAAGAAATGATTTCTCGAAATGGCCAAAAGACAAAATTGTTATTGTTTGAGCATTCATTCAGCGCCGGTCTGTGAATTCAGATGGAAATGATATTGTTGCAAATAGATGGCAAAAGATAAATTTTGAAAAGTTTCACACACTGAAAGTGCAGATATCGCAGTTTTTTCATTTCAAAATACATTGAACCAACAATCTATATTTTTCTCGTCTTCAAATTCCGACAACCCAAATCTAACATCCGAAATCTTACCTCAGGCTTTCAGCCCATATTTCCTGATCTTATTGTAGAGGGTTACGCGATCCACTTTTAAAGCATTTGCGGTGCGCGAAATGTTCCAGCTATATTTGTTCAGAATCTGAAGGATAAATGCTCTTTCGAAATCATCAAGACTCTCGACTGAACTATCAATTGTATCCTTACCAAAAGGCAAATCTTTCAGTACAATTTTCTTCCCGCTGCCTACCACTATTGCACGCTCTATCATATTCTCCAGTTCACGTATGTTGCCGGGAAACTTGTAGCCGGTGATACGTTTCAATGCTGCCGGCTCTATTGTAATAAGCGGCTTATTCATTGATGTACAGTACTTTTTGATAAAATATTCGACAAGCAAAGGAATATCTTCAATGCGCTCGCGCAATGGAGGAACATGAATATTCATTACATTAAGACGGTAGTACAGATCCTCACGAAAAGTTCCTTTTTCGACCATGCCTTTCAGATCGCGGTTGGTTGCACAGATCACCCTGAAATCGGACGATATCTCCTTGTTCCCTCCTACCCGAATAAATTTCTTTGTTTCCAGAACACGCAACAGTTCCACCTGCATCTTTTGCGAAATGGTGGCAATTTCATCAAGAAAAATAGTACCGCTGTCGGCCATCTCGAACCGGCCTTTACGGTTGTATAAAGCACCGGTAAATGCTCCTTTTTCGTGTCCGAAAAGTTCACTCTCAAGCAAACTTTCAGTCAGCGCACCACAATGTACACTAACCAACGGGTAGAATTTCCGAAGTGAATTAGCATGAATGGCCTTGGCTACCAATTCTTTTCCTGTACCGCTTTCACCTGAAATAATCACAGATGAATTTGTTGGAGCAACGCTTTCCACTTCCTTTAACACCTTTTTAATAGCATCGCTTTTGCCAATCAGATCTTCAACACTCTCTAAAGAATCAACCCTGTTCTTCAATGTTTCATTTTCATGTGTCAGTAGTACCTGTTTGGTGGCATTGCGGATGAGATGAGAAAGATCGTCGGGATCAAACGGTTTTGTCACATAATCGAAAGCACCTTCCTTCAAAGCTCTAACAGCTGTATCTACAGTGGCAAAAGCCGTCATAACAATGATAATAGAATCCTTATTCAGAGTTTTGATCCTTTGTAGAAGTTCCAGCCCGTCCATGCCCGGCATCTTGAGATCAGTAAGAATAATATCAAACACATCCGATTCGAGTATTGACAACGCTTGTTTTGCATTCTCGGCACAAGCAACCTGAAATCCGTCTTCTGTGAACCAAAGGTTCAATGATTCCCTGACGGATTCTTCATCATCGACAATCAGTATCGAAATTTTCTTTTCCATAAATAGTCTCCTTAATTTCTGATTACAGGTAAAAGTATTGAAATTGTAGTACCATGGCCGGGTTCAGATTTAACCTGTATTTTCCCTTTATGACTTTGTATAATACCATGCACAATGGGCAGGCCTAGTCCAATGCCTCTTGCCTGCTGTTTTGTGGAGAAGAATGGCTCAAATATATGCGGTATGTCTTCTGCCGAAATCCCTATTCCATTATCGGATATTTCGAGTCTGATTGTATCCTGATCGGGATTTGAAGTTTTTATCACGATTTCACCACCTTCAGTAACCGCTTCGGTAGAATTAACAAGCATTGCCACACAGGCTTGTTTTATCTGGTTAGGGCTGCAATAAATCAAGTCCGATTTTGCTGTAAAGTCTGTTAAAAAACTGATATTGGCAATTTTAACAGGATGCGACATCAGGTCGTACGTTTCATGTAAAATTTCATGAAGATGTTTAGGTTCGAAATCTTCCTGGTCTTTTTTTGAAAAATCGAGTAATCCTTTAACTATATCGCCACACCGCTTTGTTTCGGCCTCAATCATTTTAAGATGTTTGAGCATAACCTCTTTCTTGGCATCCGTTAGGTCTGGATTACTCAGAAGTTTATGGACCAACTTGGTATAAACCAGGATTCCAGATAACGGATTATTAATTTCATGTGCAACCGAAGATGACAATTTCCCAAGAGACGCAAGCCTCTCTATATGAATTAATTCAGTCTGAGCAGTCCCTAATTCCTCCGTTTTTTTCTGAACTTTATATTCAAGCTGCTGCGACCAGTTTTCGAGTTCAGTTGTTGCAGTCTGCAGATTATCAAGCATATCATTAAATGCAACTGAAACCATTCGCATATCATCCAGTTGGTTTGGCTTTATTTTCAATCTGGTACTTTTATCACCGCTTGATACAGCAATACTCGCTCTTATGAGTTCGCTCAATGGATTTTTTATTTCTTTTCTGGTAAATAGTACGAGAAATGAAGCAAGCAACAATGTGGTTAAAATAGCCAGCATGTAAAATTCAAGTGACGATTTATTAACAGCAACATCAAGATCTTTTAAGGGCACTTTAATTACCAGTGAACCAAGTATTTTATCCTTTGCTGCATGATAATGGCAGGAACTCTCGTAACAGGATTTTGAATTCAGAATTGGCGATCTGATTAGCAGATGCCTCTGCCCGCTAGGGCTCTTACTCATCTTGCATTCACTATCTGCATTAATGATTTTATAGGATTTCTCCTTCCCTGGAAACATAGTAGCCATGTTTTTGTGGCAACTTTTGCAGTTAGGATTAATGTCAGCTGCCGTATCGCTTGAAAACGAGGAATAAATAAGACTGTCATTGCTATCGTACATATTAACATCGTCAATACCAGGCAATGTATGAATCACATCAAGTGTATTCTGAAGTGCGCCTTCGTCGTTTTCCATCATCGAATGATACAATGCTCCTTCAACAAGCGAGCCAACATTATTACCGCTTTGCAGGATAACTGTATTCAGGTACTGCTCGTATACTGATCGGAAAATAATACCAAATGAAAAAAACAGGAAGACAGATAAGAGAGCGATGATAAGAACTACCCGTCCGTAAATAGAACGCCCGAATCGCAAATACCGTCCAAAAGATTTGCCGTCTATTTTATTACTGTCCTTTAATTTATGAAACATTTCCATAAGGCAATTTTTAAAGTATCGAATACTTATATGGCTGTTCGTATATATATCAACGCAATATAATAATAAAACTGATGAAAAATTCACCAGTTTTATTATTTTTTATAAATTTTCGACTAATTCGTTGTTTCAATCAAATTCATTAGCCATTTTAGGCTTTTGTCTGCATGTTCAGTAGTTCCCTTTACGGATTTAAAAACTCTTTCTGGAAATCATACCACATTTCTACGGGTAATTCGGAAAGAGAATTATCTACTAGTTCGCCACCATCCTGAAGCACATCTGTAGAATTTCCAGGCAAATGTTTTCCGAGGTTCATTGCCAGGAAATCTTTATACCGGTCCAGCTCTTTTTTTATCCAGATAGTAGCTTCATCGGCAAGGTACAATGAAGGTATTTCTGCAATCCAGTTTGTGGGTTTTAAACTATAAATCCACCCTTTCCCGTAAGGATCTTCGTTGAGCAATGTATAGTTCTCATCCAATGCCGGGTTTGAGTCAATGACCATACCCGAAATAGGAGAAAATATTTGAAGCGTTTTCCCATTTTGATCTACTTCGGCCAATAATTCTCCTTTGTTGATGCTTTCGCCGGGATTCTTCAAATGATGGACTTTCACCTCGCCGGTAATATGAAGCAGAAGGTCATCCAATCCAACCTTTGCATTGCCAGATTTTTCAAGGTAAGCCCAGGTGTGATTCCTGCTGTAAAAGATTCCCTGCTCAATTTTCAATATCCCAAGCGAAAGAATGCCCATGGCTTTTCGCATCTGTTCTTTTCTCTTTACCTGCCGGTTCAATGAAATCCAGAAAGGAATGAGAAGCAAAAGGAAGGCTATGATTACCAGGTACTCAATACCCTTCGTTTCAAAAATATTAGTATAAGTGAATCCGTCCATGATTTATTAGTTTTTGTAATTAATTATTAATCTTGATAAGAATAAGGTATAGAGGCATGAAGGTTCAGTTTTATTGATGCTATTTACCAATCTTGATAAAGGAAAGAAAACATAAACCTGTAACCAGTATTTACACTAATTGATCTGATGTCTGTTTCTATATTTCCTTTATACCTTTCTACAATTATTTTTTAAGCTCTCTGATGTTCCTTTCCAAATGCAGGTTGTTGTTGTTCTTTTTCTTCCTTAACCCAGTTAGGCGATTCACGCAAAACTGGCATGCGATTAACGACCCAACGGAATATCCAGATTTCAGTAAACAGAACAGTGAAAGTAACTACAAGTTCCATCCACGACGGGACATAACGAACTGGCATATCCCACCTGAAACCAATTACTGTAACATTAAGCCTGTTCAACACTACTCCCACCATTGTAAGTATGGATGCCAAACGGATCAGGAAAACACTATTTTTCCTGTAGCTGTAAAAATAGAGCATCATCGGCAACAATACAAAACCAATCATTTCCAATAAGTACCAGTGCCCCATTGGTGTATTGAGCAAATCCCAGTGTTTACCATGAATAAAAACAAGTAATTGCAGGAAAAAGTAAGCGAACATAGTGCCTGTACAAATTTTGGCCAGGCCATGAATAATGCCGTGTTCGGCCTTTTTGTTTTTATCACTGATTTGATTTGCAAACACTTTACCACTTATGGATCCTTCAAAAATCACCATCGAAAGTCCGGCAAAAATGCTGGAAACAAAAAACATGATAGGAATAAATTCGGAATACCAAAGCGGATGTATTTTTTCCTTTGCCATCAGAAAAAGTGCTCCTAATCCTGATTGATGAAGCGTGGATAGTGTAATCCCAAATATAACCGCTGCCAGCGTCATACCGGAAAGGATTTTGCGTGCCCGCCTTGCTCCAAGCCATTCCGCAATGGCAGGTGATATCTCAATTAGCTGAGCTATCATATAAAGCAGAAAATGCCATGCCACAAGAAACAATACTGAGCTTACGCCAAAATTGTTCCCTATAATAGGATTGATCACATTCCATGGGCGGCCCAAATCGAGTAGCAAAGCCCCAGCATAAAACAGGTAAGCGAGAAAACCGTTAAGTACCGTAACCCTGACAATGGACTGGTACTTTTTCATATTAAGGATATAGACCATAAAAGTTACCACGTATGCACCGCCTGCAAATGCAACACCAGTCACTACGTCAAATCCGATCCACAATCCCCAGGGAATTTCCTGCGAGAGATTGGTAATGGCACCAATGCCTTTCCAGAAACGAATGACTATCAGGAAAATGCCTAAAAGTATGATTGGTGTGGAAATGATATTAAAAGGGGTAAGCCATTTACCTCTTGGTTTCAATTCCCATAACAAGAATTTCCAGATGGGCTTCCCATCGTTGTCTGCCGAAATTATATGACCGCTATTCATCGCTACTATCGTTTGTATGGTTATCCTTTTTAGTTGACTGCTGAATACCTAATAAAAGCGCTGGAACCAGTACAAAAACACTTGGCACCGTATATAGAAATCCTTTGGTAAGCGCAGGGTACGATTCCGTTTGAACTTTTGTATTTAATCCAATTTCGTTAAATGGCACAGGTGAAATATATAACCAGGATGTTCCTCCGGCTTCCCGTTCACCATAAATCTGGTCGTAGTACAGGTCAGGCTTTTCAAACATTCGTCTCCTGGCTTCCTGTATTAATTCCCGGCGGGTCCCAAACATAAGTGCTTCATTGGGACAATTATCAACACAGGCAGGAAGTTCCCCTTTTTTTACCCTGGTTTCGTAGCACATGGTGCATTTCTCAATTTTCGGATTTGCGCTGTGGAATTCAAACTTTGGAATATCGAAAGGACATGAAACCATGCAATAACGACAACCCATACATTTATCACTTCTCCAGATTACTGGCCCATCCTTAGTCTTTGTCATTGCCTGGGTAAGACAGGCAGCGGCACAGGCAGGTTCATTGCAGTGCATACATTGTGTTTTGGCATACACAATACCTTTCGATGTTTTATACTCATTAACAACAGTGCGGTGTTTATCATCAGTTTTCCTCAAACCTTTGATTTCCTTGTTTGGAATTGGTTCGGGTAACCCGTTTGCTTCAGCACAATCGTATTCGCATCCACGGCATCCTTTGCATCGGGCAGCATCATACAGAACGCCTCTGAACTCCGAAACACTTTTTGCTTTTGGTGCTGCATTCAGTTCCTTTCCAACTGCCAGTGTAAGTCCTGTGGCACCAATGAACTTAAAGAAGTCACGACGATGTAAATCCATGTCTTATATTTTTAAGGATGAAGGTTTTAATTCGGAAGAGAAGAGTAGTTGCTATTTATAAATTTCGAGGAAGTTGGTTTGAAAATCGTCCCATACTTCTGGTCCGAAATCAGCCAGGACACCATCCTTAACAATACCGCCATCCTGCAGCACAACATGCGAGTATTCAAGACTATCGGGTTTAAGAGTAGCAGCGAGAAAATCTTTCATTCTGGAGAATTCAGTATTTATCCACTTTTTATACTTTTCTGCCATATCCATAAACTTTATTTCCTCGAACCAGTTTGAAGGCTCGATCCTGTAAATCCATCCTTCGGAATATGGCGAAGCATTGATCCTTGAGCCATCCTCAGTAAGCGCTGAATTTTGTTGTTTTATAATTCCGGAAATAGGTGAGTATAAACTCAAACGCTTACCAAACTGAACTATAGAAAACAAGAGTTCCCCTTTTTTGACTTTTTCTCCTGGATTTCTCATTTCGACCCGAGTTAAGGGACCAGTAACATGTTGCAGGAAATCGTCAATTCCAATAGAAATATTTCCGTCCTTTTCCATAAAAGCCCAGCTATGGGATCTGTTAAAATATACGCCTTTTGGAACTTCTACAGAATTCTCGTTAAAACCAGTTAATGAATCATTAAAATCAGGGACAGCTATCGCTTGCTTTCTGTACTTTCTTACACCTGCACTCACAATCAAACCTAAGGTTATGAACATTGCAACTACCAACAACACTATTCCTGCATTGGAGGACTTTTCTACAGGCTGAATACTTATTGCAGCCACATTGAACTTTTCCAGTTGCGACTGACTTTCACTATTTGTTAAATTACAATACCCATTTGCATTCAGATATTGTTGTCCCTCCGTAAGCACCCATGATAAAAATGCAATTTCAGATTCATTCGTAGGTTGAATTTTGCTTATTGCATATATATTACTATACAACGATTTGGGATACTTCCCAATCCAAACTCCCCGAAGGAGTGTATTAGGATCACTATAAATATCTTCCATATAATCTATGGTACCATTCTCGTTTTTATCAATTGGCAACATTTTTATATCGGCAATAAAAGCCTGATTTCCCTGATTATACAAACTAACGACATTACAAAAACCAATAGCAAGTGGATCATTCTGTATCGCAAAAACCACCTCATCTTTAGTTCCAAAAGTAATTCCTGTTGCTGGAATCTGAACAGACTGCAAAAAATTTGCCACTCCTGATTTTACAGTTTCATCGTTAACAACATAAATATGTGCAGCTTTATTTTGATTATCTCCAAGTAAAGTTCCCCAATTCTGTTTTTCAGGACAATTTAAAAGCCGGGTAAACTTTTTCTGTGATACACCTTGACTCATCAATTGAGTCATGTAAGGATTTCCAGAATTAATAACCGGAACTATAACATCCCGGCCAATCACCATTTTCCAATTTGTTTTATTAGTAATTGCTGCCTGTGATTGGCTTGAGATGAAACTTACGTTTTCGCCATCTCCCAGGTTAGCGCTTTTATCACTTGCACTAATAACTTTTATTTTTACCTCAGGATTAAGGCTCGTATATTCATTGGCCCATTGCAAAGCCAATGAGTGCAGGTCGGGAGTGCAGGAAATTGCTATTGAACCCTTTTTCGGACCAGCATTATTGTATGTAACATCCTGACTATTAGCTGAATTTAAAATCAACAGCATCAGAATTCCGGCGATTAAATAAATTGTTGTTTTCATAATTGAGAAAGTTTAAATCTTTATAAAATACCTATCCAATTACAATGCCAAAGTTTTATCTTTCTGTATATCATATACTTACAATTATATCTGTATCTATTTTAAACATGGATAGTGTTGAATATACTTACACTTCATTTATTAATCAACTACAGTATGCTATATATCAAATTGTTAAATAGTATTGTATATTTTATTTACACCTGTTGCATTTATCAACACTAATTAACTATTGGCTCTACTTTATAGTACTATAATAAATTAAAAAGTTAGTATAAAAAGTCAATACTCTTTGTATACTATTATGGAAAAGTTAAAAACTGCTTAACTTTTCTTTCACTAGTTTTAAATACTATCCAATAATTGCAGACAGTTACTACTATTAAGGGTTAATTAAGTTTGTTTTTTAGATGCTTTTATTCATCGTAAGTTACTAAAATCTTTATAGGTTGCGAAACCAATTAATGGGAATTCCCTATTCTTAGCCCAACAACAACTTGTGTAGAATTAATATAATACTAACATCCATAGCCTGAATCAATTATGTATATTGGAGGAATATCAGCTTCACCTACATTCATCGCGACCTGAATATGAACTGGCAATATCTTAGAAATATCCAAACCATAATAAATACTTACAACTGCATCTTAGGCACTCCCGAGAGTTCCTGTAAGCTTTTTCATTTTAATAGCTTGGCATCGATTCCTTTTTCAGGGTACATTTACTTCCAGTTTGGTCGCGATGGTTGTGGTTAAACATATGTTTTGTGATGCGACGCCAAAACAGCAAATGATTAAAAATGGAACTGATGATAACAATTTATTCATGACTGATCGTTGTAAGTATAAACATTCAATTATAAATAGAATATTATAATTCGCGAAAAACAGGATTTAGTCTTTACTTAAACTTTTTAAGAGAAAAACAATTATTGATTTACAAGAGGCTAAATCTGTCTCGTAAAAAATATCCTTTGGAATATCATTGTTTGTATTGAAATATTGCCTGCTGTTTTATTGAGGCACTACTATGATCTGCATAAAAGTGCCATAAGGACCGCCCGCGCTTAACAACACATCAGCACCAGTAGTTGATCTGAATACTTTCATCTTGAAATTATAATTGCCCGGTCCAAGAGTCAAAATCCTTATACCGCTGTCGAAATCAAAAAATGTCAAATTGCCGTTCTCTGACAAAGTCTGCTTAGCATATACGGCAATGTTGTTTAATTCAATACTAAAGGTAAGGCCCACATTAGGACATGCGAAGCAACCGCTGTTTAGGCCGGATCCATGCATGGAGAGTATTACTTTTGAAGATTGACTTAATACGATATTCTGATCCAGCCCGGGAAGATAAAAAATATTTGTGCCGGATGTGAGGGTGATATTGTTCGACATATCAAAACTGTAGATATTATTAAAAAGCTGATTAGTAGCTGAAGCCCAGGCAGGAACAGCTGTACTTCCATTACTCTGCAATACCTGGCCTGTAGTGCCGCTATTGCCGCTTAGGGTTACCGGAGTATTGATACCTATACGGCTGTTAACAGCATCGTAAGTAAAACCCCAGCCCGCAGGCCCACCATAAAAACCAATGTTTTGATTATTTTGTGCGCCAACAAAACCAAGCAAGGCGCTGTTATCTGCCTTGTATAACCACACACCTGAACCTCCACCTACCATATCAGTACTCCCGTTTTTTAATATAAGCCTTCCATTCAAACTCATTCCATCATAATTACCATTATTCAGGATACGCATCCGTTCAGTAAAACTGGCACTTGATCCGTACCCGAATGCAATATTGGCTGCTAATGCATCGCTATGTATTTGCAGCAATGCGTTTTGCACGCCAAAACCATAATGGTTGCCAGTGTTCCCATAAAGCGAAATCTTATCGCCTAATGCGTTAGCGAAGTTTAACGGGAAACCTGGTGTAGCCATGCCAATGCCCACAGAACCGCCATTATTAAAAATATTGCTGCTGTTTGTTATCCAGGCCGTTCCGTTCCAGAATGGAGTATTCCCCGCAGCAGTTCCTGGCGAGAGTAGGCCTGTTGCACCTGCAGCACCAGTTGCTCCTGTAGCACCTGTAGCACCAATCTTGCCTGTTGCGCCTGTGGCACCCATTGGGCCAGCCGGGCCGGCTAATCCTGTTGCCCCGGTTGGGCCGGTTAATCCGGTTGCACCAGTAGCTCCTTTGGTACCAGCAGGACCAGTTAATCCTATTGGGCCAGCAGGGCCAGTTAATCCTTGCGGCCCTGCCGGGCCTTGAGGGCCATTTGCTGAAAATAAGGCATAAGGAACACTTAATAATTTACTTACTCCAGTAATATTATAGTTGGTTCCTCCGACAGGATCGGTTTCAGTTTTTATGGAATAGGTTCCGTTTGCCCAATTAATTGTCGAAAAAGTGCCCGAAACAATAGTGCCGGAACCAATTTCAAATGTTACAAGTCCATTGGCGTTTGTGGATGTTGTTTGCGTTTCTACATATACAGGAGTTGTTCCCTGTAAAATACTTATTTTCATTCCGACAGAATGATTTTTAACAAGAGTATTTCCGGCATCCCTTATCACTGCCTGGTAACTCATCTTTTGAGGTGCCTGGGCGAAAGTACTACATGCCAACAAAAGGACAGCAAGCATTGCAATTAACTTTTTCATGATGGTTAATTTAAATAATTATGATTTTTAAAATTCTGGTTAAGAAAAATTAAGCTGTACCAAAGTTGACGAGAAGTGAGATACCTTCACTAAATTGTTTTAATAAATATTTTGAAGAAAGAGCTGCTAAATTGATACATTCAGCAGCTCTTAAAACTTATCCAGATTAAAGCGGATCAATCTCTATTACAATCGATTATCATAGAATCAATCTGATAGCTATTTATTCTTCATAAGTTACAAGTATTTTAAATGGTTTCGAAACAATAGTTGCAGAATTTCCACTTTTTAGCCAAATCCATATATCAGTAGACGTAACATAATATGTAAATTCATACCCGGGATTAAACGTATATGATGAAGGGACATCATATCCTTCAGAAGCATATTGAACCAGGACATTCACCGCTAAAATTTTAGCACTGTTTAATCCATGTGCAATATTTATTTGTGCTCCTTGTTCAGAACCGGTTGTTCCCATTAGCTTTTTCATTTTAATTGCCGGGGCATCAGTACCCAATTTGGTTGCTCCATTCACTTCCAGTTTCGTGGTCGGAGTGGTAGTACCTATTCCCACATTGCCATTGTTGACTACTGTTAATTTAGGGCCTGTATTCGTAGTTAAATGAACTGATCCTGTGGCATTAGCACCACCGGTACCGAAATCAACATCATCAGGATTTCCGGCAAAGCTCCCAATATACCCTTTAGCAACTCCGTTTTCGGAAAAGTAAATCCAACTTCCATCTGGCCCATCAAAATTGGCAATTTTTCCCGCTGATGATTTAACGTGTAAAGTAGCGTCAGGAGTTGTTGTTCCAATACCAACATTGCCATTGTTGATTACTGTTAATTTAGGTGAATCATTTGTTGTTAAATGAACTGCACCTGAATTGCCTGAATAAGTCCCAAAATCAACATCTTCAGGATTTCCGGCATAGCTTCCAATATATCCTCTTTGAACTCCATTTTCAGAAAACGTTACCCACAAACTATTCCCACCATCAAAAGTGGCAATATTAGCATCCGCCGATGTAACATTTAATTTAGTGTATGGAGTAAGTGTTCCGATTCCAACATTTCCTGAATTATTATTTATACCATACCCATTAGCCGACCATTGATTGTCGCCGCTGCTCAATGCATAGGGTACGCTAAGCAACTGGCTTGTTCCACTAATAGTATAACTGGTTCCTCCGGTCGGATCGGTCTCGGTTTCTACATTATACGTTCCACTTGACCAATTGATTGTTGAAAAACTGCCGGAAACAACAGTTCCACCGCCTATTTCGAGGGTTACAAGCCCATTGGCATTGGTTGTTATGGATTGGGTTTCTACATAAACAGGTGTTACTCCCTGCAAAATACTTATTTTCATTCCTACTGCATGATTTTTAACAAGTGCATTTGCTGCATCCCTGATCACAGCCTGGTAACTCATTTTTTGTGGTGCCTGGGCGAAAACACAAACAGTTAGTAATATAGCAACTAAAACAGTAAATATCTTTCTCATTTGTTTAGTTTTTAATTATTTTGAATGTTTTGAGTTCTTGTGAGGATGCTGGATTTTTAGTAGTTAAAATTTTCAGAAAATATGTACCAGTTACCAGGTTACTCATGTCAATACTTGTTTCGTTGGCATCAACCTTTATACTTTTCAAAAGTGCGCCATTCGTATTATACAGATATGCAGTATATTGTGTCTTCAATTCATCTTCGATTTTTAGTTTCAGAAAATCGGTTGCCGGATTAGGATAAACTGAGCAAACCAATTGTATCCCATTGGCATCATTAAGCCCGGTGACAACCGATATTTCATACGGTTGCTGAACACCTGCTGTCACGGAGCCGTTAGTTCCCGAATTGGAGGTATACACTACCTGTCCGACGGAATAACTAACTGAGCCTCCTGCCCCACTGGCATTACCACCGCTGGCGGGAATGGCGTCCTGTGCTTTAAGTTCTGTCAGTCCCAGGGCTAACAGCAGAAATGCACTTAATTTTAATCTTTTGTATTTCATTTTGACCCTCCTTTTTAAAATTTACACATTTAATATTTGATTTGTTTTATTTTTCCAGAAGAATTATATGCTTTTGTTATTATGATTTCCCTGGTATACCATCAATCGGTATAGTATTGTAAGGATTTTTAATTAAAACTTTGATAGCCCTCAGATATTACGGTTTAACCAGTAATAGATTCATTGTTTTATTACACATGCCAAATAGAAAGAAAACAGCGAAGGTGTTTCAATCAATGGTTCACCATACGTCATATTTAAGGTTTGGGAAACCATTTTGAATCTTTCATATTTCAAGAATATACTGTTCAGTGAGCATGCCGTTTTTATCCTGTTAGATGTACATAACAATTGTCCTATTACGAAAGAAAAAGAAATTATTTTATTCATTTGCCGTTAGTCGTGTGTAGAATGCAAATAACTGAATATTTTATTATATTCTATATCGTGTAAAAACATGATATTTGTTTCCAGGATTAAAATCATGGAAAAAGGGGAGGCAAACTGATTCTTTAATGGTTTAATTTGCAATCTCGGAATATGGAATTATTTAATAAATGAAAAATGAGAAAAAGTATTTGTCAAAAATCTTCCTTCGTAAAATTAATAACTGAGAATAATCCTTACCGGAACTTATTTCCCTTCAGGAAAAATCATATTTACGCGGTATGCCTGCTTTTAATCGCTACCCATAGTGCTGCACTTGGACAAAATTCCTTTCTGGATAGCCTTAGAACTAAAATTCAGATTGAAAAGAATGATACTGAAAAAGTGCGCATGCTGGTTCAGTTAGGAAACAGGATACGGGTTACGGATACTGTTGAAAGCTGGAAAAACCAAAAAGAAATAATGCAAATTGCCAAATCAACCGGAAATGAGTTTTTCCTGGGGCAATCCTATTTCCTTGCTGCAACTCTGTTAATTGACAAGCAACCTATTCAGTCAATTGTTAATTATGAGAAAGCTATTAAAATATTCTCAAAATATCCGGCTAACCGAAGAGCTGCAACCTCACTTGCCTCGGCATACGTAAACCTCGGCCTGATACATTACAGGAATACCGATTCGGAAAGTGCTATTTATTACTATTTGAAAGCAGAAGAGGATTATCTGAAAAACGATCCTTATAACACTGACCTGGCAATACTTTACAGTAATTTATCCATTGTTTACGGTACAATCAATAAATATGACGAAGCTCTGAATTATAGCAAGAAAGGACTGGACAGGGCCCGAAAGGGAAAAGACAGGTTAAACCTGATGAATGCCTTATATGCGCATGGAGGCAACCTCGTGAATGCAAAGCGGGGTGATGCCGGACTTGCATTACTTGATTCTGCGAAGAAAATGGCCCTGGAGATGAATGAACCTAATATAATCTACGCAACTGATTTTATGAAGGCTATGTATTTCTATAATACCAAGCAATTTCGTACAGCTATTGCCTATTACACCAGTTGTCTCGAATTTGCCAGGAAGTACAATTCAACACCTGATATTGGCAACAATTTCCTGAATATCGCAGGGAATGAGGCTGAATTGAAATTATCCCGTCAGGCAGCGGCACACCTTGATTCATCGGCCAAATACATTGATTATTCAAAGCCAAGTGTGACAAAACAAATGTATTTCGAAAACTATGCTGAAGTATATAAGCAATTGGGAAATTTCACAAAAGCATTTGCATATAAGGATTCAGTAGGTGTTATAAAAGAATTAATGTACCAGGCTGATAATATTAAACAACTTGAATTCAGGCAAGCCAGGTATAAATACGAAAAACAACAAAGTGAAATCAACCAGTTGGAAGATGACAAAGAAATTCAGCTGATGTCAATACATCATAAAAACATGCTCAACTATTTCCTGATAGCCAGTGCAATTACACTGCTTATTATCTCTCTGCTCACGTACCGTAATTACAGGCAAAAGCAAAAGTTGCAACAGCAACGAATAATTGAACTCGAAAAAGAAAAACAACTTGAAGCCGCAGAAGCA
Source organism: uncultured Bacteroidales bacterium (assembly GCA_903913645.1). Taxonomy (GTDB): domain Bacteria; phylum Bacteroidota; class Bacteroidia; order Bacteroidales; family UBA4417; genus UBA4417. The sequence goes on from CAIWMA010000313.1 coordinate 55,479, forward strand.
GTAGTGAAAGGAGAAGAACAGGAACGAACCCGACTTGCAAAAGATTTACACGATGGTTTGGGTGGAATGCTTAGCGGAATAAAATACTCATTTACTACTATGAAAGGCAATTTGGTAATGACGCCTGAAAACCATCAGGCTTTTGAACGCAGCATGGATATGCTTGACAGTTCAATCAGGGAAATGCGCAGGGTGGCTCATAATATGATGCCCGAAGCACTTATAAGGTTTGGTTTGGACACGGCTCTGAATGATTTTTGCAACGACATTAATCAAAGCGGTGCTTTAAAAATTAGCTACCAATCAATTGGAATGGAAGGTGTTACAATAGATCAGACTATCTCTATCACGCTGTACCGGATTGTACAGGAATTGATAAACAACACCATGAAACATGCCGGCGCCACATCCGCCATTGTGCAAATCACAAAATCGAACGAGCAGCTTTCGGTTACTGTTGAAGATGATGGCAAAGGATTTGACACAAATATTCTGAAGACGAACAAAGGAATCGGATGGATAAATATTCAAAACCGCGTTGAATTCCTGAAAGGCAAACTGGATATCAGGTCGAAAGCTGGCGAAGGGACTTCGGTTCAGATAGAATTACTCACTTAATTTGCGTAATCGTGATGTATGGAACAGCAAAAATGGTCATAATCATTTAATTCCTTTGTTGGAAATAGTAGCTGAAAGACCGCTGATGGAAGTCAGAAGAAGACAGAAATCATGAATTAAACAATTCACCTCTCGCCAACCTCCATGTCTCCCCTCTCCCCTCCTGAAAACCTTTAACAGTAAATTAAAGTAAAATGGCTATTAAAATCTTTATTGCTGACGATCATTATATGGTGGTGGAAGGTATCCGGTCGATGCTGCTCCAGGAGAAAAACATTGAATGGATGGGACACGCGATGACAGCCTCATCCTGCATGGCATTTTTAAAACAGCAGCAACCGGATGTGTTGCTACTCGATATTAACCTGCCTGATAAAAGCGGTATTGATTTGTGCAAAGAAATCAAAGAAAAATATCCATCTATTTATATCGTCGGACTAAGTTCCTTTAACCAGCAAAGTTATATTCAAAAAATGATGCTCAACGGGGCTTCGGGATATGTTTTGAAAAATGCCACGCGTGAAGAGGTTATTAACGCTATAGAAACCGTGATTAAAGGTGAAACGTTTTTGAGCAATGAAGCTTTTGTGACGATGCGGGAAAATAAAGATGCGGAAATTCCTGTTATAACCCGAAGGGAAAAGGAGGTTCTGCAGTTAATTGCCGAAGGATTGATAAATAAAGAGATTGCCGAAAAGCTTTTCATAAGTACTACAACCGTTGATACACATCGAAATAGCCTGCTTTCGAAATTTGATGTAAAAAATACCGCAAACCTGATTCGCCTGGCGGCTCAATTCCATTTAATTTAAATTATAAATTTGCTTTAACAAACTAATATTCAACTATTTAATTTATTAATCATTTATACTAAAAATTTCACTTCATTCTGTCAAGAGTGAAAAAATATGGTAATTTAGCTGCAGGTTACCACCTTCTCAAAACAGGTAAAGCGATAACCACAAGTATCTTATTATCTGAATAATAGACCCATCAATAATCACTATTTTTTATGAAAGCTTTAGTAAAACTTCGCCCCGGAAAGGGAATTTGGATGGAAGAAGTTCCTGTTCCAAAAATCGGAATAAATGATGTATTGATACAAATCAAAAAAACAGCCATTTGCGGCACCGATTTACATATTTACAAATGGGATGAATGGTCGGCACGAACTATCAAAACACCGATGACCATCGGCCATGAATATGTTGGTGTAATTGTAGATAAAGGCCGTGGTGTAAAAAACATTCAGATTGGAGACCGGGTAACCGGTGAAGGCCATATTGCCTGCGGCCATTGCCGTAACTGCCGTCGAGGGAAACTCCATGTTTGCGAAAACACAATTGGAATTGGAGTAAACCGTGATGGTTCTTTTGCAGAATTCCTGTCGTTGCCTGCCGAAAATGTAGTTCATCTGGATGCACGTATTACCGATGAAATGGCTTCCATCATGGATCCGTTTGGCAATGCAACCCATACAGCTTTATCATTTCCATTGATTGGTGAAGATGTGCTGATAACCGGTGCAGGATTAATAGGAACAATGGCTACAGCTATTTGTCGCTTCGCCGGTGCCCGAAATATTGTAGTAAGTGATTTGAGCGATTACCGCCTGGCAATTGCAAAAAAAATGGGAGCCACACTTTGCATCAATCCGCTTAAAGGTGAAACTATTGAACAGGCTATTAAGGATCTGCATATGCGAGGATTTGATATCGGTCTGGAAATGTCTGGCTCACCTACTGCCTTCGAAAGCATGATCGAAAACATGTACAATGGTTCCAAAATAGCGCTTTTGGGTATTTTGCCAAACACAACCACTGTAAAATGGGATAAAATAATTTTCAAAGCATTGACATTGAA
>CAIWMA010000314.1 GCA_903913645.1 uncultured Bacteroidales bacterium
GGCCAGCCGATCGTATCTACATTGGAGCCAAGTAACCAGAATGCCGGCCATACTCCTGGCCCCCAGGGCGTTTTAATGCGCGCCTCAAAACGTCCGTAGGGTTGATCAAATAATCCTATAGTTTTAATGCGGGCAGAAGTAAATCCTGAACCGGAATACATCTCTTTTTTGGCAGTAATAGCCAAATTACCGGTACCATCCATAGATGCATTAACAGTTCGGTTTGTATAGTATTCTAATTCAGAATTTCCCCAACCGTCGTTATTCGGTCCAACTCCAATATCAAATTTCCACTTCGCAGCATCCGGCGATTCGCCGGCAGCGCCATTAAATTCATCACTCCACATCAGTTGCCAGTTACGCTGTACAATCTTCTGAATATTGTCTTTCTGACATCCCTGCAGTGTAATAAACAAGAATGAATAAATGGCTAAAGGAACCATTATTTTGCTATATCTTTTCATAATTTTATTTTTTTATGAATGAGTTAACATGTATAAAATTTTATTTGTGGAACAAGATATTGTCAATAAACACATCACCGTTTCCATCAAATTTGAACTGCATCACTTTCGATAAATCAACGGTTGGAAAAGAAGATAAAGGAATATCCACACTAGTCCACCCTGAGGTAGGAACCGGTAAAGCATAAGACTTTTCAACCGGGCCTGGACTTATGAGGAAAACGTTGAGCGCGGTGGAATTGGCTGACCAGATATCCAAATGCAGAGAAGTCATACCTGTAACATTCTGGTTGCTGCCTAACTGTATTCCCTGGTAATTTAAACCTTTATATTTAAGAGTATTATTCCCTGTAATAGAAACCTGTGAAACAACAGTAGATTGCCCCCAGGTAGGATTTAAATCCGTTCCGGCCACGTTGGTATACGAATCGCTATATACTGATATAACGTTTGCCCCGCTATAAGTCGGTACCGGAGCAGCCGTAGTTGGTGCTGTTGGTGTGGTTCCGGAATTGCTGAAATAAACATTATCGACATACACATTAGGCAAATCGCCCGAAAGAACCAGCTGCGCTAAATGAGCCTTGCCTTTTAATCCGCTAAAACTTGACATTGGAATATTAATGCTGATCCACTTTTGCGTTGCCAGAGTCGGAGCAGTAATGGTAACTTCATGCTGAGAATCATCATTTCCACCATACGCTCCGTCGGCTCCGAAATCAATTAGCATTATTTTAAATGATTTGCCACTGGTAGCATCGGGTGTCCAGATATCCATATGAAAATTAGTCATAGTACTGGCATTGATCAGCTGTGACGTAAACTCAATACCCACAAAATTCAGGTTTCGGTAACGGATAACATCGTCTCCGCTTATCTGAACATCCTGGTTCTCGGCTGTTGAATAGAGCCAGTGTGTATTCCATGTATCCACTTTAACATTAGTATAAGCATTGCTGAATAATGAGATAACACTATTACTGTTGAGAGTTGGTGTTGTGGCTGGTACAGTAGGCACAACCAATTTACCTATTGCATTAATTGTTAATGAACCTTTCGCCTGCATATCCCCAACTCTGGCAGTAATAACAGCCAAACCACTATCCGCTATTTTTACTAGACCATAGTTGTCGACTGCAGCTACAGCCGGGTTGGATGAGGAATATGTGAAATAGGATCCGGATAAACTGACTTTCTGATCAACTCCGGTAGGTAAATTGAATGAAGCATACAAATCTGTAATTCGAAATTCTTCACCGGTTTCAGAATTGTTCTTGGTCACATCCTGCCCGTTTAAAATGCCAACCGTTTTATGAGCAATTGTTCCCAGGTTTTCAAACTGAACTTCATCAATCCAGAAGGTATAACCTCTTCCATTCTGATGTACAGCCGAATAAAACAACATGCCTCTTTCCTGCGTTAATACCGATGGGTCGGGAATGGGAACATAATATTTCATCCAGTTTGTGTTAAGGGTTACATTAGTAATCGCAACCTTATATTTCGATTCTCCCATGTCATTTCCAAAGCCTATTTCGTTAAGCATGGCCGGCTGTGACGCTTTTGCCCAAAATGTGAGCACATTGTATCCTGACAGATCACGTCCGGGATTTGTTCCAAAAACCCCGCCTACATAAGAACCATTAGGGTCGGTGGTATCGGGTACTTCGAATTTCATTGATGATGAACCTTTGTATTTTACATTGTTATCAACACTGAACGCGGTAACTTTTGAGGTTCCATAGGCAGCATAATACAAGCCGGAACTAAATCCATCGATGAAAACCTCAGGCGTTGACGGATAAGTTGCTAGTTCCAATCCATCAAGCTTTCTTTCACAGCTAACTGCTACCAGTAGGAATATTAGCAGTGCAGTTATTGAATAATATGATTTTATATTTTTCATGAGTCAAAGTTTTTAGGTTTATTTACCAAGACTAAAGTTTAGATACGTTCTGATTTCCCATTCATTGCCATTTCCATATCCAACTGCTGTAGGATCGGGAACCCATGCGCCTGAACTATCCAGTTTTGTTGTCGGGCAATACCGCGGCGAATATTGGTCAAGGGAACGCCAGGTACCACGAATACCCATTCGTGTTTCAGGCAGGATAAACCATTTGCGCATTACTATAGAGTATGACAAATCTGCCATTACCTGGAGCGGATAGGTTAGGTTAAAGTCGCGATGGTAATCGTAAGGTCCCCAATCATTTACTTTTACAGTTGAGATTAATTTCATCTTTTTGTAAATCAATCTGACATCAGTCCCAAAACGTTGAATTATTCTTTCGTCACTTCCGTTCGACTGAGCATTACCTCCATAAAGATTGACAATAAATCCAAAGTCGGGCGTTAATTTTGACACAATACGTGAACTGAGTTCCCATAAATCATGAGCAGAAGGCGCACCCGGGAATGCAAATATCGTACGTCCGTTTGCCATAATACCTATGGCAGCATCCTGTGTTGTGGGTTGATGACGATAAACAAAATCAGCGCTCATTGCAAATGGCGCATCTTCCATTTCATCATTATCCCATGCCCACATCCAGGAGGCAGGTGTAGGGTCATAAACAATTAATAACTCTCCGGCTGTAGTTTCCCTGTTCGACCGAACGGCAAAAGGATCGTCGAGTATGTTTCTTGGTCTTGCGGGAGCTGGAACATTTTTGGAAACAGGTCCCACTATTGGTTTTTGCCATAGAAAATTCGGAGCTATTTGAAAATCGCCTATTGTATATGTGAAACCGGTTAAAATATTATACTGGTTGCCACTTCCGCAATCTTTGAGACGCCAACCTGTAAAAGTTTTCGTATAATCTGCTCCGCCATTTGCAACTAATCCCATCACAGCACCCTGCGAGTACCATTTGACTGCACCGGCTGAATAAGTTAATTTAACTTTCCCTCCCCAGTTGTCTTTTGATGTTATTTTGTCCTGGTACACGATGTAATTCCCTTCGCTGCCACCAACTATCTGAAAGGTTTCACCATTATGAGGCTGACCTGCCCAAATACCACCTACATCTATACCCAATTTCCCTAAATCCGTTTTTACGTTTAGAGTTGCTCTGCGTGTTTGAGGAGTCGGGATAGCATAGGAACTTTGTGCTGAGGTATTTTGGTCCAAATCTTCATGGTACATCCCGGTTATATTAAAGATGCTAACATTTCGGCTATATTTTAATAAAATTGCCGGGTTAGCACCCCACCAAAGTTCAGGGCCAAAAGCAACTTTTAAACCTTTGAGAGCTTTTTTACCCTCGAATTCAAAACCAAAGGGGGCACCTCCATCATAAGTGTCAATATTTGGCCCATAATTAGCTTCCGGATACAATCCGAAAAAATCCCCTTCGTCGCCCCAATGATAATGGCCTGTACGATAAAAACCTCTGAGATTAAACCACTTGTCATTCCATGTAAAATCGGCATTATATACTTGTACCCGGTTCAGTGACCGTAAAGCCAACGTACCCTGATTAGTTTGTACTTCCTGAACCCGGCCGCGATTTTCATAAAAGATTTCATCAATTGGATTTTCGGCAACATTTCCGAGCACATTGAAAGTTATATTTGCCTTCACATTTTCGGTAGGTTTTGCTTCAACTCCGATATAATAAGACTCCATATGGTCGAAACCAAGATAACTCGGATAGGTCGGGGTTAGGGCATTCGGATCTTTCTTGTCGGGTGTGGTAATCATATTCCCACCAGTACTATACGTGGAAATATCAGCACGCAGGCTGCTAATACGTATCTTTTGTCCCATTTCACCATCCAATGCAGCTTTATCTCCCCTGGCTTTCAATACATCACTTGTAATCTGGATAGTTGAAAAATACTTGCTGATTGAATCGGCTGTTAAATTTTGAGTATACGGATTTAGCTTATGAGCTTGTTGCAATGCATAATATGCAGCACGGGGATATAATTGATAATGGCCTCTTTCATCTGTCTGACCTTTTGCACATATACCGTACCACTCCTCATTCATATTATTCTCACCAGGCACATAATCTTCCAGGTAACCACCGTTAACCCAGGAAGCATGCGTATCATGAATGTCCAGATTTTCAGTTTGTTTGTATTTCCACCAACCATCACTGAACATAAAAGTAAATCCACCGATACAATTTTCAGCTTTGCCTAAACCAGCTGCATTTTGATAAATTTCCCGCCAATTGTTTGTCAGATAGTTTGCCTGGGATTGTTGTTCCTCCTGGTTAGTAACTGTATTAAAAGCATCAGCACCAAACTCGGTAAACATCATAGGTTTATTAGTGGCTTTTTTTATTTTTTCAAATATATCGCCAAAGGATATTCCCCGGTAACAATTTATACCTAGTATGTCCACATTTTTGCATTCATCTGCAATAATATCTATAAAAAGTGCATCGCCATTACAGATAGAAACCGGAACCGAGTTATCTATCTTTTTCATTTCAACTGCGGCTTCGTCAAAAAGCTTATACAATGCTTTGGCCCCCGCGGTTGATTTTCTCTGATCAATGGGAATATCTTCCGTTTCGGCGCCCCGCCAGAATAGCCCGTAATTGTTCTCGTTCCCTAACAAATACAGAAGAAGACCCGGAGTATTTTTATACTCTTTAACAATGTCGGTCATTTCTTTCAGGAGCAAATCATGAACACGTGGATCGGAATAATCAGTATTCAAAACCCAAATGCCATTTAAGGTTAAACCATATCTCCCGAAAGAATGATTTATCATGGTATAAATGCCAAATTTCTCGTAGATGTATTTAATCCACTTTGGCTGGATACCAGTATATACGCGGATGGCATTTACCCCCATGTTTTTTAACAGAGGCATTTCTGTATCGAGGGCCGCTTTAATAAAATCATCAGATTGCTTCCACAAACTGTATGTATAATTAGTACCAATCGGGAAGTAATCCCAATTCATACCGTTAATTATAAGATTTTGACCATTCACATTTAGCTTAACTCCTTCATTGTTATTTACAACCGATACTTTGTAAACCTGCGCAAAAATAATAGTTGTACCAAACAAGAAAAGAGCGAACGTTAACAAGACTTTTTTCATATTTTTATTATTTAAAGGGTTAATTGATGCCTTTTTTGCAATCGGAATCAGTTTATTTATATACCTTTTCTATCTAATCTATGAATTCTTCCTTAAATACATTTCCGATAATAGCTATACTAACTCAATCAGTATTTGATAATTTCATTTTTATCCCATATCCCCCAATAAGCTCCTACATCGCCTTCGGCTCCAACTTTCCATGATTCGTCGAATGAGGTAAAATAAAAGATGTCGATATTTTCTTTTTCTGACCATAATTGAGTATTCAGAAAGTATTTCACCGCATTTTCCATCGAAGGTTGTGCTCCGTTGTAATCTTCGCCTTCACTTGGCCAGCCGGTTTCTGAAATAATTACCTGTTTTTTACCTCCGCCTGCCTGCATAGCCTGGTAAAACATTTGTTTCATATACATCAATGAATAATCCATATGGCAGGCTTCCCAATACGGATAGCAGTTTGCCAGGATAACATCGCAGGCCTCCGTAATTTTTGGACGAGCAGTGAATTCATAGTACGCATCAACATATCCGACAGGAATGTGCGGAATTGCTGCTTTTACCCTGTTAATACAGTCTAAAAGCTCTTTTTCGGTTAAATCATCCCGATACAATACCTCATTGCCGACGGCAGCGATATCAACAAAACCATCATTCGCTAATTGTATCAGCGATAACATTTCCTGCTCATTTACTTCGGAATCTTTTCCTAACCAAGCACCAACTAAGGTTTTAATACCAAATTCTTTTGCAATTTTTGGTATAAGCTCATTGCCTTCGATACAGGAAAAAGAACGAACCCACTTTGTGTGTGGCTGTATAATCTTCATTCTTCTTCTGATCTGACTTTCTGTGAGTATATCTCCAGGCTTTTGCCCTTCTTCGTAGGGGCTGAAGCAGAGTCCGTGTATTCCGTTGTTCAGAATTTTTCTGAACAGATCATGTAATTCTTCTTTGGTCCTACCGGCAAAGTTTTCCCCTCCTGCCAAAGCCATGATTTTTCCTTCTCTGACTGACATAGAAATTTGATATTAAATTAATAAGATTCAGATTATTAACGAGTTAATCCAAGATAATTAAAAGGTAAAAGTTAAAAAAGTGAAGGTGACATGTTAAGGCTGAGCACTTTAAATCTCAACCTTAACCCAACCTTTATATTAAGTTAAATAAGTTATACAAGTGATAGTGTTATTCAATTATAATTCGCCTCTTCGCTCAACTAATTGGGTCCGGATTTCCCTGGCCCTTTTTTCGGTAATATCGTATTTCCACATTACCCATATAGCCAGTATCCCCGCCAACGAAGGAATAGAAATATCAGCTAAACGTAGCATTGTTATGGTATGTGCTGATTGTGCCTGGACATTCCCGTCAAAACCCACTGCGCTCAAAATCACTCCACTCATGAATAATGCAAGCGACATTCCGAGTTTAACCATCCACCAGTATACAGCTCCGAATAATGCTTCTTTTCTCGGCATTCCGTTCCTGAGTTCATCATAATCGCAAACATCGGCAGTCATCGACATCATTAAAGTAAATAAACCACCTATTCCAAACGACATTAAAGGCAGTGGGAGGAACATTAACCAGGGATTTCCCGGGGAGAATCCCCACCATTTTAGGGTATATCCAACAATCGAAATTAATGTAGATACAACAAAGGCATTTTTCTTTCCGATTTTGGTCGACATGTAGGTAATAATCGGAATTACCAGAAAAGCAGTTAACAATGCACTTACGGTGCCAAACCATGCAGGCCACTGACCTGCAGCCATCTGATTGCCGTTGAATAAGTAAAAAATAACGATATAGAAAGCAAACGAAGCTACAATCTGATACCCGTTGAATACGAGGAACGTAGCTGCACAAAGACGAAGAAATGGTTTGTTGTTAACAGTTTGCTTCACATCTCTGAAAAAATCTTTCACATTCGAAACAATGCTCCCGAATGATAATTTTGTTTGCCCTGTTAAATGTGCCTGGTCAATTTCCTTGCAAAACAATGCAGGTAAAATACCCATTACCAGGCATATAAATCCAACATAATATGATAAGGTGCTCACACCGGCCGGTGCATTTGGAAACAACTCAGGACGTGAAATCAAATACCAGAACCACGGTGCAATCATCCAGGCTATCTGACCCATAAATTGCGATATAGCCATAAGACGTGTACGCTCATTGTAATCAGGTGTCATTTCGTAACCTAAGCCAATGAGAGGAGCTGCAAAAACAGTGTATCCTAGATAAAAGATAACAGACATTAACAGGAAGTGAATAAAATTATAGGTTTCGTGGGTGTTACCGGGTTCCGGTGCTTTTAACTGCCACATCAAAACAAAAGAAATACCAACTACAATAGCTCCACCAAAAATATATGGTTTACGACGCCCCCATCTGGAACGGGTATTGTCGGAAATATAGCCCATAATCGGATCAAGAATTGCATCCATAAACCTTGGAATAGCAGATAAAATACCCGCTTTATACGGACTCATACCAAACCCTACTACAAGGAAAAACATAAATACGCCCAATGCAGCAGGCAATAACTGATTTGTTAAATTTCCTGCGCCAAATGCAAATTTCTGGCCTAATGGTACAATATCCTTCTGAGCTGTTTTGTGCTGTTCCATAGATTTGGTTTTTAAAGGTTAGTATTAATTTAATAGGGTATAAATCGGTTTTTTTTTTCGACTTGCGGTTCTTAAATTGACCCAGGCTTATTGAAATACTTTTTTAGGTTTACGGTCGATGGTAAAAAGACCCCAGTGTTTTTCTGGTTCAAGGGCTTCGTGTGAACCTTTCCAGTTCTCATGGAATGCTTCGAAAACGAAAGTCATTATACCCTCTTTTTCGCTCCACTCAACAAGGTCGTTATAATATATTGCCTGAAATTCCTGGCTTACATTTTCGGGATTTATACCAC
>CAIWMA010000315.1 GCA_903913645.1 uncultured Bacteroidales bacterium
CCGGTTTGCAACAGAGAGCTATTTTACTGCTCACACGCTGGCGAAGGTCGGAATACACAACAAAAAACTGGTTGTTTCGTGGCTGGCCGAAGAAAGTATGAAGGATATGATCGAAAACAAACGAGTGAGGGTTAATTATAAGTGGGTAAACAGTGCCAACAGGCTGCTGCTAACCGGATCGTCGGAACAACTCACCGAAATGATTGATCGCTATGCCGGAGAACTCCGTTTTATAGACTGGGAAAACCAACAAGCCATGCTGACTTTAAACCGTGTTAAATAACAGAAGCCATGAAATTCAGAAACTATAAAAAACAAATGATCATCGCTATGCATCTGCTTTTCTGGATGATCTCCATCAATTTATGGAATGTAGTATTCAACCCCGGCGTTGAATCCGTAAGTGGCATAAAAGGACTTAAAGATTACTGGCCGACCTTGCTTTGGGTCAACAGCCTGTTTTTCTTATACTGCCTGCTGCCTTTTATATGGTGTTTTAAAAATACACGGAAATGGGTTAAAATAACTCTTACAATCGTTTTTTTGATCCCTGTCTTCTATCTTCTTTATGAATTGTTTTTGCCATCCACGAAGAGGGATGATCTTACACTATTTACCAAGTTCTTTGTTTACGCATTCCTGTACACCCTGGTCTTTCATCTTACTATTGCGACTGCCGTGTATTACAATCTGAAGGTTCTGGTTACAAAGTATCTTTCTAGCAGTAAATTCGGTATTTACCTTTTGCTGTTTGCCGCTTTGATTTGTGTTACGGCTTTAGCGAATTTTGCTCTTTACGACTATTGCATCGATCTTCTTTTCCCGAAGCTGTACTTTATTTCGTATTTCAAAGTATGGGAACTGCTTATTATTGTAAAAGCTTACCTTGTATTTACTACAATAGTTTTTCTGGTATGGCAATATGCAGCTATGTTGATTGCAAACCGGGAGAAAGCTCAGAATGAACTTCGGGCACTGAAAGCGCAGATAAATCCTCATTTTCTGTTTAATAATCTGAATACCATTTATTCACTTGCATCAAACAAAGATGAACGTACGAAAGATGTTATTTTGCAACTTTCTGATTTTCTTCGGTATGTGCTTTATGATACTGGCAGCGAATCGATTCCTTTGGGAAAGGAAGTTGAAATTATCCGCACCTATGTTGAACTTCAAAAAGAAAGGGTAAATCCTTTTATCACAGAGGTAAAATTAACGATAGAGGGAGACTTTGGAAAGGCTGATATTACTCCTTTATTGCTGTTGCCATTGGCTGAGAACTGTTTTAAACATGGGATTGGTAAAGAACCCGGAAAGGTGCTGATCAATATTGGCTTCGATGGGAAACAGCTTCTGTTTACAACCGAAAACACAATTGCTTTGCGTGAAAAAACCGGTAAAGAAGAAAATGGCGGAATCGGGATCAAAAATGTGGAAAAACGTTTAAATTTGTTATATCACAACAGGCATTCACTGCATTTTGAAGAAAAAGATGGAATTTACAAAGTAGAATTGAAAGTTGATCTCCGGACCTAAATGGATTAATGAATTGATTTTTTAGCAAAAGAATTTCTACAACCAGAAACAAACCCAACAGCAATGAACTGCATTATCATTGAGGACGAACCCGCAGCACAATCCATTCTGGAACAACATATTTCCATTTGTCCCGGGATGCAGTGTTGCGGGGTTTTCGGCGATGCCTTTTCGGCCCAGGCTTTTATTGACAAAAACAGTGTCGACCTGATGTTCCTGGATATAAACCTTCCCGAAATGTCGGGAGTTAGTTTCCTTCGTTCACTGGTGAATCCGCCACTGGTGATTTTTACAACTGCCTACCAACAATATGCCATCGATGGTTTCGATCTTGAAATTGTTGATTTCCTGCTGAAACCTTTTTCGTTTGAGCGCTTCTGCAAAGCAGTAAATAAAGCCAAAAGCAGGATCAGTACCAAAGAATCCCTACCTGTTTTAAACAGGATCAGTGTTAAAACTGATAAAAGGATTTACCAACTTGCCATCGATGATATACTTTTTGTTGAAACCTGTGGCGATTATGTTACCATCCATTGCCCTGACAAAAAGCTCACTGTTCACGGGACACTGAAAAGCTGGGAAGAAAAACTGAAAGGGTTTTCTTTTATGAAAGTCCATCGCACCACCATTGTTAACCTTCAGAGAATTGACCATATTGAAGGAAACCAGATTTATACCGGCCGTCATATCCTGCCAATAGCTGAACCATACAAAGCACAACTGCTTGAAATTATGTTTAAGCAACCTTCCTGAATATTCTTTCTTTTATTTTACTGCCCAAAAGCTCAGGCTTTTACCCACAGAATATTACCAGGCTTGCATTCTTTTTAAAAAAGTTGAATGTTTTTAATGAACGGTAACAGGCATTTCGCTTTGAATATCGATTTCTTAAGTTAAATTTTGAGCATAAAGTGCAACCAAATGAAAAAGAATAGATTGGCAATCAAATACTTGGTAATTAGTATTTTATTGATAGCTTTTTCAGCCTGTCGGGCTTTATATTACAACATCCCCGATTTATCGGATAATGAAATATTTCCTTACCGTACCATACATCATGACACAGATAATCATTTCGCATTTAAAGCAACCACAAATTCTTTATCTTATGGAGAAAAAATATTAGTAGACGATAAACCATTGGGAGCTAAACTTGTGAATCTGAATGAGTTTTGCAAATTGACCAAAACGGCTGCCTACCTGATAATCAGAAATGACACATTGATATATGAATATTATGGCGATGGATACGGGAAATCTAAAATCTGTAATTCATTTTCGGTTACCAAAGCATTTTTATCCACATTAATCGGCATTGCAATCGACGAAACCCAAATCACAAGTGTTGCTGATTCAGTTTCGAGATATTTAAGCGAATTTAAAGGTTCGGATATTGGTAATATTAAAATCCGCTGTTTATTAAAACATACTTCCGGTATCGAATTCAAGGATAACAATCTCAATCCATTCTCGGATAATGCCCGGTATTATTACGGGAAAGATCTCAGGAAATATATTCATCATTTGAAATTAAAGCAGGAGCCAGGTAAGGTGTACAACTATAACAGTGCAAATAGTCAGTTACTTGCGTTGGTTTTGGAACGTGCCATCGACACAACTTTGTCGTCCTATTTGGAGCAGAAAATCTGGACAAAAATCGGAATGGAGTATGATGCAACCTGGAGTATGGACAAAAAGGGTACTGCAGGAATGGAAAAAGCATTTACCGGGATAAATGCCACTGCCATTGATTTAGCCAAACTTGGACGATTGTATTTGAACAATGGCATTTTTGAAGGAGACACTGTGCTTTCGGAATCGTTTATCCGGGAAGCGACTAAAAGAGATTTGTCCGATGGTGGCCGAAGGGATTATCAGTTTAATTTCGCTCTCGGCCCCGAAAGGTATCACAGCTTTTTTGCGGTAGGACTTTACGGCCAGCTCATTTATGTTTATCCTGAAAAAAATGTCATTATTGTTCGGCTCGTTGAATCCGACATTCATTACAATCCACCTTTTATATATGATAATACAATCCAGATTTTAGATCAGTTGTAACAAATGTTTTAATGTCATTTAACCGTCACTTTTCAAAGTCTGGAAATAGCCTTATGCTTTCCTGAACATACCTGTCAGCTTTTAGTATTGTAACAGGCAAAGCATTGTCGGTGTATGTTTTATTAGGTTCTGTTTTTTGTTTGAGACATTGGAAATCGTAGTAATTTTGTACACTATAATGATAGCTGAACCACATGCCTGTTTCAATTGAGAATATATTACTGAAAGAAGATTTTTCACATGCCGACCTGGTTCTTCTGCTTAATGCACAAGGGCAGGATAAGACAAAACTATATACCCGTTCAGCTGAAGTCAAAAAACAGTTTGTCGGCAACAAGGTTTATTTCCGTGGCTTAGTTGAGTTATCAAATATCTGCTCCAAAAACTGCCTATACTGCGGCATACGCGCTGGAAACACAAAACCGGACCGCTACATGGTTACAGAAGAAGAAGTGCTTGAAGCGGCGCAATTCGCTCTCGAAAACGGCTACGGCTCCATGGTATTGCAATCGGGCGAACGTTGCGACGGGCAATTTGTGGATACAGTTTCAAATTTGCTGCAAAAAATTAAGGAACTTTCGGGTGGTAAGCTTGGTATTACACTTTCCTTGGGCGAACAAACTGAAAAGACATACCGCGAATGGTATGCCAATGGTGCCCACCGTTACCTTATACGCATCGAAACTTCGGACCGCGAACTCTATTACAAAATCCATCCAAATAATAAAAAACACGATTTCGATATCCGTATCAACGCGTTGACATTATTGCGTGATATTGGGTATAATGTTGGTTCCGGTGTAATGATCGGACTTCCTTTTCAGACTATTGAGCACCTGGCCAACGACTTGCTTTTCCTAAAGCAACTTGATGTCGATATGGTTGGTATGGGCCCGTTTATTGAGCATGAGGATACCCCACTTTATGAATTCAAGGATTTACTTTGGCCTAAAAAAGAGCGTTTCGATGTTTCACTGAAAATGGTTGCGTTACTTCGCATTATGATGAAAGACATCAATATAGCTGCCACCACTGCTATGCAGGCCATTGATAAACAAGGCCGTGAGAAAGCATTGAAAGTCGGGGCAAATATTATCATGCCAAATCTAACTCCTGTTAAATACCGCGAAGACTATCTCTTATACGAAGACAAACCCTGCCTGGATGAAGACGCCAGCGAATGCCGCAATTGCCTTGAAGCACGCATTCATATGGCCGGTGATGAAATTGGTTTTAATGAATGGGGCGACTCGAAGCATTTTACTAAACGGACTATTTCTACTAAAGAATAAATTACTTTGAAAAAGACGGGCGACAAGGCGAGGGACGATAATGCGACCAGAAGACCGCACATCGTCTTCGCTTAGTGCTCAGAAAATCTTCTACAATGGAAAGAAAACAAATAGTAATTATTGGCGGAGGCCCGGCTGGTCTAGTGGCTGCAGATGTTTTAAGTCCGTTTCATGATGTTCATATTTATGAGAAGGAGAAAGGTGTCGGGCAGAAATTCCTTGTTGCTGGAAAAGGCGGGTTTAATATTACAAATAGTTTGATGGGTGAAGACCTGGTTAAGAAATACTCACCTGAATATTTTCTGAAAGACGCCTTACTCGATTTTGATTCAACTGCTGTTCGCGAGTGGCTATCGCAAATGGGTATTCCAACCTTTGCCGGGTCAAGTGGCAGGGTTTTTCCTGAAAAAGGACTGACACCTGCCGATGTATTAAAAAAGCTGAAAGAAAAGCTTATTCTGCAAGGAGTTGAGTTTCACCTGAAACATGCTTTTACCGGTTTTGACGGGGATCAGAGCGTGACTTTTAAAAGCGGTCGGAATAAAATTGTGGTTCAGTCCGATTATTTCATTTTCGCATTGGGTGGTGCATCCTGGCCGGTAACCGGATCAACTGGAGAATGGATTAAGATATTTAGAAAAAATGGTATTCGGACTTTGCCTTTCCAGTCGTCGAACTGCGGAATACACATTAGCTGGCCCGAAAATATTCAAACCATCCATGCAGGGAAACCCTTGAAAAATATAGCTGTAACAGTGAATGGTTTTCTTTCCAAAGGCGAAGCCCTGATTACTGAATATGGCCTGGAAGGAAATGCGATTTATCCAATAGTTCCGGAAATCAGAAATTCGCTGGCCTTAAATGGAGCTGTCCAAATACATCTTGATCTGAAACCTTTCAATACGGAGGAACAATTAGTGCAAAAAGTTCAGGGCAAAACATCAACGAAAACAAAAAACTACGCCGAAATATTTAACCTCGATAGTGCCCAACTTGCACTTATTAAAGCATTTACTTCAAAGGAGATTTTTCTCTCGCCAGAGCTTTTTGCGGCAAGCCTGAAACAAATTGCCTTCCCGGTAGATTCACTCCGGCCTGTTGAAGAAGCTATTTCAACCATTGGTGGAATTGATCTGCAAGAAATGAATCCTGATTTTTCTATCAATAAACTACCAAACTGCTTTGCCATAGGCGAAATGCTCGATTGGGATGCTCCAACCGGAGGATTTTTATTGCAGGGAAGTTTTTCGATGGGACATTGGGTAGGAAATAAGATACTGGAACGTGAAAATCACTGAAATCAATTAAACCGATTAATCAATTTTATGCGATAGTTTTGGAACACTATTTTTCTATTTTTTATTTTCCATATCCCCTTATATCGGATAAATTATCCAAAGTATCCCAATCGCAATTGCCAGGCAAGCACCAGTGAATGTAAACCGTTTCAGGAATACCTGTTTGTCTTTTACAACAGACTGAAATGCAACCAGTCCTAAAATAAACGCAAAAAGAACCATGGTGAAAATTGTGCCTGTAGCAAAAGCCACAATATAAATTACTGATGCTCCTATAGTTGGAAGTGCCAACGATGGCAGAAGTGCAAACAAATGGCTGAAACCTGCAAATCCATGCACTATTCCAATGCCTAAAGCTGTAAATATATTTTGTTTCAGATTAACGGTATGGGTATGTTCGTGCCCGTGCCCATGATCGTGGTTATGCTCGTGCTTATGATCAGTTTCCCGGTTGTAAATATGGAGGTGATGAGGGATGTGACCAGGACTTTTAGTTTGGATCAGGTCAAAGGCCGGTTTCATGCTGTGGGTATGCTTATGAATATGAGCATATAAATAGGGCGATGTATGAAAATGAGCATGTGGCTTGTTCCCATGTTTATGCCGGATGTATATCCTCAGCAAGGCCCAGCTACCTATTCCTATTAATAATATTCCTATAACTTTTTCGCTGTGTTTTGAAATTGCCTCTATTGGCAGGTATTCTTTGAACAAAATAAACAAAAGCCCGATAAGCAACATTCCGAACGTATGTCCCAATCCCCACGAAAGACCTACTGCCCATGACTTTTTCCTGCTGTCGATTGCCAAAGGAGTAACGGCAGCAAGGTGATCCGGCCCGGTTGCAACGTGAGCTATGCTTGCAATAAAGCCTGTCAGAAATGTGAGCATAGAAATTATTTTGTGAGTAAATATAAAAACAAATATGCATACTTTTACATAATTGATTAAGAAAGATACATTGAAGGATATATCACTGGAAGTCATAGTTACAGGATTGGTGCAGGGCGTCGGTTTCCGGCCCTTCGTGTACCGTATTGCCACAAAATCAGAACTTACCGGCTGGGTGTTGAATACCAATGAAAATGTGAGGATACAGGTTACAGGAACTCCCGAAAATATTGAAAGTTTCCTTCATTCTCTTAAAAATCAATCCCCACAGGCTGCCTCTATTGATAAAATTTCGACACAGGCAATTGCTACGGAAAATTTCGAATCATTCAGTATTCATGGCAGTCATGATATTTCAGATGAAATTACTGAAATAAGTCCTGATATTGCTGTGTGTGATGACTGCCTCCATGATATTGATCAGCCGGGTTCACGCCTGGATTATGCTTTTGTGAATTGCACCAATTGCGGTCCGCGCTTTACTATAATCCGGGATCTTCCTTACGACCGCGCCAAAACGACCATGAAATCTTTTTCCATGTGTCCCGAGTGCCTTGCAGAATATAAAAATGTGTTGGATCGCAGGTTTCATGCCCAGCCAACTGCCTGTAGCGTCTGCGGACCCGAATATGAATTGTTTATTGGAAAAAAAAAGATTAGTAATGATATAAATTATATTATTGATAAGGTATCTCAATGCATTGATGACGGCGGAGTACTACTTATCAAAGGACTTGGCGGAATGCACCTGGCTTGTGATGCTTTTAATGAAACCTCAGTTCAAAAACTCCGCGATCTGAAAAACCGGGAAGGAAAGCCTTTAGCTGTAATGTTCCGTGACCTGGAAAGCTTGAAACTTTATGCCGAAGTAAATCAACAGGAAGAAAAATTGCTTGTTTCGTGGCGCAGACCTATAGTTTTAATTGAAAAGAAATACACTAAAGATCAACAAGTACTGGCGGAGAGCTTAAATTCAGGATTGAATCTACTTGGTGTGATGCTTCCCTATATGCCAATTCATTATTTGTTATTCCGCAATTTAAAGACGGATGCAATAGTGCTTACCAGCGGTAATTTCAGCAGTGAGCCAATTTTGATTGATAACGAACTTGCCCTCGACCAGTTTTCATCATTGGTTGATGCCGTCGTTCTTCACAACCGAGATATTTACAATAGGACAGATGATTCAGTAGTTAGGATTATCGCTAATAAAGAAAGAGTCTTCCGTCGTTCCCGTGGGTATGTACCGACTCCTGTCCGAACAGCATTGAATACCGAAGGAATTGTAGCTTTTGGCGCAGAATTAACCAATTGTTTTTGTGTTGGCAAAGGTCAGAAAGCATTTCTAAGCCAGCATATCGGCGATTTGCAGGGATTGGAAACTACATTATTCTACGAAAAAACGCTTGCCCAGTTTATACAATTATTCCGTATAAAACCTTCGTTATTGGCCGTGGATATGCATCCTGAATATGTTTCTACAAAAACAGGCTTAAGTTTTGGTGCTTTTCCAGTAGTTCAGGTTCAGCATCACCATTCTCATGTTGCATCC
This sequence comes from uncultured Bacteroidales bacterium, assembly GCA_903913645.1. Taxonomy (GTDB): domain Bacteria; phylum Bacteroidota; class Bacteroidia; order Bacteroidales; family UBA4417; genus UBA4417. The sequence continues at coordinate 8,628 of CAIWMA010000315.1, forward strand.
TGCATGGCCGAGCATCATCTTGATGAAAAGGTGATTGGCGTGGCTCTCGATGGAACCGGTTTGGGAACTGATGGAAATATTTGGGGGAGTGAATTTCTTGTGTGTGATCTGAATCATTTTGCCCGTTTCACTCATTTTGACTACATTCCTCTGCCTGGTGGCGATTTGGCTGCTGAAGAACCCTGGAGAACAGCGATTTCTTATCTTTATAAAGTATACGGTGCGGATTTATATTCGCTTGAATTGCCGGTATTAAAACAAATTGATCCCGAGAAAATCAGGTTGATAATTCAAATGATCGATAGAAATATTAACTGCCCTTTAACTTCGGGTGCCGGACGATTGTTCGACTGTGTTGCCTCATTGCTTGACCTGGTTCAGGTGGCAACTTTCCAGGCTGAAGGACCAATGCGACTTGAATCGATTATCAACATTGGCTGTACTGATAAATATGCATTTACTTTTGGTAAAATCATCCTGTTTGATGAAACCATCCGCGGCATAGTTGACGATATTCATCTTGGCATTGATAAAGCAACAATTTCAGCAAAATTTCATAATACTATAATTTCAGTTATCTTTGAAACTGTTAATAACATTCGCCAAGCCGAAGGCATCAATAAAGTAGTGCTTTCAGGTGGCGTTTTTCAAAATAAATACCTGCTGGAAGGAACTACAGCAATCTTATTGTCAGCTAATTTTGAAGTTTATTCACATGCATCTGTGCCCACCAACGACGGTGGAATCGCACTTGGGCAGTTAGCCGTTGCATCTAAAAGAAGGGAGCTCTTATGTGTTTAGCAATACCTGCCAAAGTGATCAGTGTTAATGAATATACTGCCCTGGTGAGCATCGAAGATGTTGAATATACCGCAAGCATCCTGATGCTCCCCGATGTAGTGCCCGGGGATTATATTATGCTTCATGCCGGTTTTGCCATCGAAAAAGTCGATCCCGAAATTGCTGCCGAAACATTGCGGCTATTACAGGAAGAGGAATCAGGCAGACCTGAATAAATCTCAGTTAATAGTTGATAGTAAATGGAAAATAGTCAAAGGGGAATAGTACAGGTGAGATGACTTTAAATTAATAGAATTCAAAAACCTGAAACTCTTCAATCCCCAACCTCTAACTCCCAACCCCTAACTCCTTCCACAGAAAACATGAAGTACGTCGATGAATACCGTAAAAAGGACCTGATTATCTCAGTTTCTGATAAATTAAAGGCCGTTTCTAAAAAAGAGATTGTCCTGATGGAGGTGTGTGGCGGGCATACGATGGCTATTCAGCGTTTTGGCCTGCATTCGTTGCTTCCTGCAACCATCCGTCTTATCTCCGGACCTGGTTGCCCTGTCTGTGTTTCGAGCCAGCATTTTATTGATATGGCAATGGCTTACAGCAAAATCCCCGGAGTTATTATTACAACTTATGGAGATCTGATCCGCGTTCCGGGATCAACAACTTCGCTGGAAAAGGAAAGAGCGAACGGCAGCGATGTAAGGATAGTTTATTCCGTTTTAGAATCGTTGGAAATCGCAAAGAATAATCCTGAAAAGAAGATTGTTTTCCTTGGAATCGGTTTTGAAACCACAGCTCCTTTAACTGCAGCAGCTATTCTTCAGGCGAAAAAAGAGAATATCACAAATTTTTTCGTTCTAAGTGCACATAAAGTTATGCCGCCGGTAATGAAAGCACTGGTCGAAGAAGGTGTTAAGATAGATGGTTTTATTGCTCCCGGACATGTTACCGCCATTACAGGCACTGCAATATATAATGAACTTGTCGAAGTATGCGGATTGGGCGTTGTTGTTTCTGGCTTTGAACCGGTTGATATGATGCAGGCCATCCTGATGCTTACTGAGCAAATTGAATCGGGCACACCAAAAGTTGAAATTCAGTATCAGCGGGTTGTTCATTTCGAAGGAAATAAGATCGCTCAACAAATGTTGGAGGATGTTTTTGAACTTCGGGATGACCGTTGGCGTGGACTTGGTGTTATTCAAAAAAGCGGCTTGGGTATCCGTGAGGAATTATCATCCTTCGATGCCGAAAAACAATTCTCCGTTGAAGTGCCTGAATCTACTGAACCAAAAGGGTGCATTTGCGGACAAATTCTCCGTGGACTGAAAACTCCTGTCGATTGCGGCCTTTTCGGAAAAAAATGTACCCCGACCGATCCGGTTGGCGCCTGTATGGTTTCGGGCGAAGGAACTTGTGCAACTTATTTTAAATACCGCGTATGAACAACCAGGAAGCTAAAATAATGCTCGGTCACGGCAGCGGAGGCAAGATGATGCACTCCCTGATCGAAGATATCTTCATCAAACATTTCAGCAACAGCATCTTAAAGGAACAAACCGACTCAGCCATTCTGAAGGTTGGTTCTTCCGAAATCGCTTTTACAACGGATTCTTTTGTTATTGATCCTTTGTTTTTTCCTGGAGGAAATATTGGTAAGCTGGCAGTTTGCGGTACAGTGAATGATCTGGCCGTTTCCGGGGCTGAACCTCTTTATCTTAGCGTTTCGTTTATCATCGAAGAAGGTTTTCCGATCAGTGAACTGGAAATAATTGTTGAATCATTGGCTGGTGAGGCTAAAAAAGCCGGAGTCCTGATTGTAACTGGTGATACCAAAGTTGTAAACAAGGGAAAATGTGACAAACTGTTTATAAATACGGCTGGAATCGGCCGGATTAAAAAAGAAGATGCTAGTATAAGTAAAGCTCTGGATATCAAGCCGGGAGATGTAATTATTGTTAATGGCACAATTGGTGATCATGGTATGGCTGTGATGAATGCCCGCGAATCCTTTAATTTCAAAACAAATGTGGAATCAGATTGTGCTTCATTAAATCATTTGATTCGTGAAGTACTCGACAAATCCCAGGTGAAATTTATGCGTGATCCGACAAGGGGAGGAGTTGCCACCGTTTTGAACGAACTGGTAGGGAAAACGAAACTGGGAATTGAAATAGAAGAATCATCATTGCCTATAAATCCGGGAGTTAAAGCGATGTGCGAGTTGCTTGGTTTCGATCCTTTGCATATTGCTAACGAAGGAAAAGTACTGATTGTAGCCACTGAAAAGGAAGGTCATGAAATACTCGAAATTTTAAAAAAGAATGAACTGGGAAAAAGAAGTACGATAATCGGCCGGGTTGTAAGCGATCATCCCGGCAAAGTCGTTTTGAGAAACGAAACAGGTGGCCGGAGGATAATCGATTCATTATCAGGCGACCAGTTGCCACGCATTTGCTAATTAGGATACTATGCACGAGTTTTCCCTTGCCATCGAAGTCATTAACCTTGCCCAACGCGAGGCAGAGAAAAATTTAGCTGAAACAATCCAGGAAATCACAATTGAAGTCGGTGATCTGAGCGGGGTTGAAGCGGATGCTTTTGAATCGGCAATTGAATTGCTGGTTAAAGACTCAATTCTTGAAAAGGCTGATATCAATATTGTCAGAACTGCTGGAAAAGGGAAATGCAATGCCTGTAATATTAAATTTGAAATGAAATACCGGATGGCTACCTGCCCCAAATGCCAGTGCTTTCCTTCCGAAATCAGCGGAGGTGAGGAATTCAGGGTGATTTCACTGGTTGTGGAGTAAAAAAAGTTTCAGGGTTTCATGTTTTAAAGTTTCAAGGTTTCAGGGTTTCAGAGTTTCAAGTTTTGAAGTCTTGACTGTCCTCATCAATCACCAATTACTAGTAACCAATCACCAGTCACCAGTCACCAGTCATCAATCACAATTTAGATACCAAAAATATAACCTCTTAAATTACTTTTTATGTGCGAGACTTGCGGATGCGGAGATACAAATGAGTTAAAAATTCATGACCGGCAACCTATTCATGATCACGAGCATGATCACATTCATGATCATAACCATGATCATAACCATTCACATGACCATAATCATAATCATGAGAACGACCAC
>CAIWMA010000316.1 GCA_903913645.1 uncultured Bacteroidales bacterium
AAATAAAAAAATTGAAAAAGAAGAAATAGTAGAAGTAAAGAAAAAAGAGGGTAAAAGAATAAGAAAAAACTACTATATAAAGAAGAGTAAAAAATATTAAAATATATCGCGTGGTCGACTGGAGTTGGTACCAGCGGGGGCTCATAACCCCTAACCCGAAAGGGAACGTGGATTCGATTTCCACCCACGCTTCAAATTTAAAAATTATAAATGAAAAAACTTTTTGAATATAAAAATTTTAATCAATTAAGTGAACAAGAACTATTGGAAATGGCTAATGTTACTTATAAAACAACAGGAATTGAAAATGTTGTTTTATGGATAGGACCAAATCCAGAATATCACGGTAAACGAATTAAAGTTAGTAATTTGCCTAATAAATTTACAGGCTCAAACTGTTTTACACTTACAATTCCAAAATTCGAAATTGTTGGAAAAGTTGATGAAACTTTTATAACAACAAAAGTTTTAGATAAAATTAAAGAGTTCGTGGCATTAAATTATCAAATAATTTCTGATTATTCAGATTATTTAATATCAACAGAAGATTTGATTGAAAATTTAAAAAAAGTAGAATAAATTAAAAATAAAAAGATTATGAAGTACAATATGAACATATGTGAAAGTTATCGCAACATTAATATTAATATTAATGATGATGAGAATATTGTACCCGTGACTGGATAAAAATATAGTTTTTACAAAACCATAAAATCCAGTCCTTCAAAAGATTGGATTTTTTGTTTTAATAATATGCCGACATTCCAGGGAGAAGCCAGGTCTGTAAAACCTCAGCTTGAAGGTTCGTTTCCTTCTGGCGGCACAATAAAGAGTTGTTTGAAATATTGGATAATGAATTAAAAGTATTGCAATTATGATGTGAATCATAAAAGCACGATAGTTAAGCGATAACTATTGAAGATGTTGCGGTATGCAAAACAGGACAAAGCGACCAGACTTTCACTCTGGACTCTGAATAGAGTGTACGGGTTCGAGCCCCGTCCGCAATACTTTTGAAAGCAAAATATCTGAATAACAGATATTAACAATGGTCGGTTCGTCTAGTGGTAAGGACCCCAGGTTTTCAACCTGTGAAACACGGATTCGAATTCCGTACCGACTACAGTATTTTTATCATATTAACATAGTAGCAATGGTGGTAAAAAATCACAGATAGAGGAAAGCTAATGATACCTTTATACCACGGGTAGATATGCAAATTGGTTGAAGCAAGCGGTCTGTAAAACCGTGACGTAAGATACACTGGGGGTTCAAATCCCTCTCTGCCCACAAAATGAATAAAGAAAACTCACGGCAAAAATTAAAAAATTTGACTTTCATTCAGACAAAAAAAATGTTTTCTGTTTCATTTTTATGTTTCATAGTTGTATTATCAGTTTTAAACTAATTATACTGATACGAAACATAAGTTATTTGAAATATTTAAGAATTTGGGTTGGTAGCTATAACTGGTAAAGCGTCGTCCTGTTAAGTCGAAAGATATGGGTTCGAATCCCATTTAGCCCTCAAAAATTGGTGTGTTGGCTCAGTTGGTTTAGAGTTCCTGACTGTCACTCAGGAGATCACGGGTTCGAGTCCCGTACATACCGCATTTGGTGTTGTAGTTCAGTAGCGTAGAATTTCTGGTTGTCAGCCAGAGGGTCGTGGGTTCGAGTCCCATCAGCACCGCAAAAAAGTTGGAAAATCTAAAATAATACTGCAATATTATGTATAAGATTTATGACTTACTGAGAAAAATAAAGTTTGCAGATGGAGTTTAGTAACAGTTGTTTTGTTGGTCGAGTTGGGAAGACGCCCGAATGGGAGATCACAGGTTCGAGTCCTGTACAAGATTCAAATATAGTCTATAGGTCAAACGGTTAAGATGTCACCCTGTCACGGTGTATGGAGCGGGTTCAACTCCCGTATAGACTGCAAATAAGAGTTTTAGATTAAAAGGGAACCTGTTGAGGTGCTACAACCAATAGAAGTAGATTGAACTTGTTTAATTTATTACAGTTATGTTTTAGTACAAGATTGTAGGTATGTGTTCAGTGGCTATTGTAGAAAATGAGCACATAAGGAGGAGGGTAATCTATGCCAGGTAAGAATATGTTCCAATTTTGTCTGAATCTAAAACAATTCTAATAACTCTTATTAAATGCACGGTTGGTCTGAGTGGCGAAGGCATCGCACTGCAAATGCGATAGATAAACATCAACAGTTCGAGTCTGTTACCGTGCTCATATAGGGT
>CAIWMA010000317.1 GCA_903913645.1 uncultured Bacteroidales bacterium
CGCTTATTTTGAAAAAGTAAATGGAAAACTGGTTCTCAAAATCGCACTCAATAAAAAACGACGAGCGTGGTTCTCCGGTTTATGGAACTCTTCAAAAGAGTATTCCTTCCCTTTTCAATTACCTATTGCGTAATCTGGGTTTAAATATACGTTCATAATAGATAAATATTTTAGAGGCCGAATTTCATAAAGTCAAAAAAGAATATCCGAAAAACACACAGTCCTGGCTGGCAAAAAGAATATTAAATACTCTAAGTATTTTTTGCCTTCAGCAGTTTTAGGTTTGCCCTTGTCTTTCCAAACTCACTTCAACCGATTTTATTATCAATTGGGTCAACGCTGATATAGTAATTTTGTTTGGCAAAGATTTAGATTTCCCTAACACAAGATTTTGTTTTAAGATAATTCTAATGCATAATATAGGGTCAAAAGTGATTTATAAAATCAAGTAGTTCTAAATAAAATCAAAAAGTATTATTTAGAATGCACATATTATCTGATCTTGTATTAGCTGGTTCACTATAACTTTGAATTCTGTTTTATATTAAATCTTCAAATTAAACAAAATAAGCATTTTAGTAGGGAAATATTAATTCTAAATGCATGATTTGGTATATCATTTCTATGTTTTTTTATTATCCTGCTCTTGCTATTAAGTTACCAGTTTTTGTTTATTGGTATAACCCTTTTAAATGAGTGTAAAGCTTAGATTTTCTATGGGTGTAAATATTATACCCGTGTGGAGGAAAATCGAAAAAATATTTAATGTATTGTATATAAGTAATTTAAACATAAATATATTTGGGACAAGTCCTGTTGACGCAACCTTTTTACCATTTTTGGAAACATAACTGAATTTCCTTTTCCGGCTTAACATTTAAGTTTTGTATAGGTAATCTTTAGGAAATATTCTGGTAATATTAGGCTTGTACATTTGCCCTGTTCAACAATGGTGTTGAAACAAAATTATGTATAATCCAAAAATTGAAGAAGTATGAAAAAGATTACACTTTCTAAAATTGTTGCCGGCTTAGCAATCGCAGCGATTTCTATTTCAACAGCATTCGCTCAGACTAATCTTGGGTCGGAATGCGGATGTCCTGTATTAAGTGCAAGGGGGACAGCTATCAACCTGAGTTCCTTGCCAGGTATGACAACAGGTGACCTTGGTACTTCAGGTGGCAAATATGCTGAACTGGGAGTAAACACAACACTCACCTGTGACAAAATGTACACCATTGACCGCAAAATTTACATTGGAAACGGTGTAACACTTACCATTATGCCTGGAACGGTTATAAAAGGAGGCCCTGCAGATTTAGGTTTACCTCAGAATGCTGCTGCCCTTATCGTTGAAAGAGGAGCTAAACTTATTGCTGATGGTACCGAGGCTTGCCAGATTGTATTTACCGGAGTTAATGACCCTATGGATGGTACTTACTCAATGACGAACGTTGGCGACTGGGGTGGAATAGTACTTTTAGGTACATCTCCAAACAACCTCACCACTGCAAATGCTTCTTCGGCTGGTGCTAATGGTGTGGGTTTTATAGAAGGGTTTAATGCCGCTAATGCTTTCGATAAATACGGAGCAGGTGATGCTGCATTCCCAACGGCAAATCCAGCTGATAATTCCGGTATATTAAGATATGTCTCTATCCGTCACGCAGGAGCTGTTATTTCTAATGGTAATGAACTCAATGGTCTTTCTTTAGGTTCAGTAGGTAGTGGTACTACAATTGAACATCTTGAAACTATTGCAGCAGCCGATGATAATATTGAATTTTTCGGAGGTACTGTAAACGTTAAATATTGTTCAGTTTTGTTCGGAGATGATGATTTTTACGATTGGGATCTTGGTTGGTCAGGAAAAGGTCAATTCTTATTTGGTTTAGCTGGTGACAGTATTACCGGTTTACATACTACTGACAATGGATTTGAAGCCGATGCTGATGATAACAGTAAATCACCTGTTTTACGTTCACACCCTGTAATTTATAATGCAACTTTTATTGGCAATGGTCATATCAATCCTAGTGCTGATAATACCGGCCCTGCTGCTATACAGGCAAAGGAACTAACCGAAGGCGAAATCTATAATTCAGTATTTGCTAACTTCCGTTCCGGATTACACCTTGCTACAGCCAGATCAAATGCTACGAACCTGGGAGATGCTTACGACAACTGGACAAATCAAACTACACCTTATAATAACGGTGGTACAGGAGTTGCCAGAAAAAATTCTTTGATCGTAAAAAACAATACTTTTATTAATTTTCCTGTTACTACCAAAACTGGTGCTGCCGATTCAATCAGGACTGGCCCTTTAACTAAAGGCGCTTTGTTCATTGGTAAAAACCCTGCTAAATTCCGTTATGCAACTGCCTGCGATGCTATTGATAATGCTCAGTTTATTACAACCGACGGAAACACCGTAGTTGCCTCAGTACCTGGTTTTGATTATAACTGGGGATGGAATGCTGCTCATACTTCCTATGCAAGCAATTCATTTCATGCAACACCTACTTCTAATATCGCATCCTCGATTGCTCCAACGGCTGATGGTTTCTTCTCAGTTGTTAACTACAGGGGTGCATTTGATGCAAACAAAAGCAGCTGGATTAACGATTGGGCTTTAGGGCAGGTATTAACCTCACAACAATCAAACCCTACTGACTTAAATAATGATGGTATAACCAACACCAACGACTTCCTTATCCTGGTTGGTAAATTCGGACTTCCAAACTCAAAATAATTATCTAAATCCTTATTTTATCGAAAATCTTTAAAACCAAAACCAATGAAACTAAAAAATATAATACTCGGATTAGGCCTCTCTGTGCTTGGCCTTTTCGCCCAGGCGCAGACCGGGCTCGAGAATATACTGGTAGAGCGATATTATGTGTCGAATGCTATTGATGCAGCTGCCAGTGTTGGAACCCTTCCAGTTGGATCAGTAACTTACCGGCTCTATGCTGATATGCTGCCAGGTTATAAATTCCAGGCCGCTTATGGTTCGCCTCAGCATACACTTAATATTCATACTACTACTGCTTTCTATAACAATGAATCAGACGGTGCCATTACTCCCGCTTATAGCAAAACTAAAGCAAGCACATCGAATACAGTTATGCTTGATTCATGGTTATCAGTAGGAGCCGCCTGTAGCGGAGGCAATTTTGGAGTTCCTTTATCCGAAGACAATGGAATTGCTACTGTTACTCACGCTGGTGGTGTATTGGCTGCATTGTCCGCAAATGACGGAATCTTAGCTGGTGCGACTCAGGGTATAACCTTTGTTGGAACCGTAGATATAGATGCAGATCTTCCTTTTGGCGCTGTAAGCCAGGCTGGTAACAATTTAACCATAACCGATGGTGCCTGGAGTGCATTAGCCGGAGCAGCAGGTCCCATTCCTGCTACAAACAGGATTTTAATTGGCCAGTTTACTACGGATGGTATTTTCTCTTTCGAGCTGAATATGCAGCTTGGATCACCTGTAGCCGGAGTTTCAGAAAAATTTGTTGCTAAATCAGATCCAACTGATGCCACTGATGCATCAGTTACTACAGTAAAGAGTTTCCTTAAACAAACTCTCTATCCTACTCCTCAATTCCCCACCATTACATTAACAGCTCCTGCAAGCGGTACAACTTACGCACCGGGTGCACCTATTACTTTTACTGCTACCGCTGCTGACGTTGATGGTACTGTTACCAAGGTTGAATTCTTCCAGGGTACTACTTCTATAGGCCTGGGCGTACTGACTGCCGGTGTTTATACTCTTACACTTCCAACCGGTTTACCTGAGCAAGTTGCTGATTATGCTATCACAGCTAAAGCAACCGATAATGATTTGCAGGTTACTACTTCAACTCCTGTTGTTACTATCAGTGTAGGTAACGCTGCTCCAATAGCCGTACTTACCGCACCAGCAAATGCTGCATCGTATATTTTAGGCGATGCTGTTACAGTTAGCGCTACTGCTACCGATGCTGACGGAACTGTTGTTTCGGTTGCATTCTTCAACGGAGCCACAAGTTTAGGAAATGGTACTTTGTCTGCCGGTGTTTACAGTTTAACATTTACCCCTGCAGTTACCGGTCCTATATCACTAACAGCTAAAGCTACCGATAACCTTGCTAAACAAGGTCCTGCTTCAGCAGCACGTTCAATCACAGTTGTTGCTAATCAACTACCTACAGTTGCCTTAGGCTCAATCAGCGCTACACCAGCTTTAGGTGCTCCTTTAACATTAACCGCAACTGCTAGTGATGTTGACGGAACTATTGCTTCGGTTGAATTTTTTAACGGAACAACAAGTTTAGGTATTGATAATACTGCTCCTTTCAGTTTAACTTTTACACCTTCAGTTCAGGGTCAGACAACTTTTACTGCAAAAGCAACTGATAATAAAGGTGGTACTACAGTATCAGCCGGTATAACTGTTGTTATTACCGATTTAAGCGCTGCTTATCTACTTGGTACTATCAGCCAGTCATGTAACATTCCATCAGTATGTTTACCTATAACCACTAATGGTTTAACTGTAACAGGTGTAAATGGTTATAACTTCAGCGTTAAATACAACAAAGCTAAAGTTTTACCTACTGGTAATGTAACTGTAAGCAACGAATTGATTCTTCCTTTCCTTGCAGCTGGGCAGAATGCAGAAGCTATTACCGATTATACAACTACTATCGATACAGCCCAGGGAATTATCAATATAGGAATTAACTTCAATTCCGTTGGAGGTTCAAATCCTGTATTTACTGGTAACGGACAAGTAGCCTGTGTTGAATTCAACAAAACTACTGCTTTCCAATCCGTTGATACTGCTGCGTTCTCATTCACCGAAATCATTGAAAGCTACAGAACAACTGCAGCTGTTTTTAAAAGTGGTTCCGCCGGTAAACTTATCACATTCAAAATGGATAAAATGTATGCAAGCCTGAAATTCTGGAGCGATCTAAGCCCTATCAAGTATGATATCGCCAATCCAGCTTCTTACCTTGTTTCAAATATACTGGGTTGTGGTGTTACTGCCAATGCAGTTCAACCTGACCTGGCTGGTAATTTTGTTTACAGTATTTTAAATGGAATTACAATTGATGTTAAGAGAGATATCGATAATGCAACAAATGTTCATAGTGTTATTGACGAACAGGATGCATATCTTACTTCATTGGTTTCTGTAAAAGGTACCTCCAAAATTAACTGGACTCCTTCAGTTTACCAGATGATTGCCATGGATGTAAACCGTGACGGCTTGATTACTTCAGGTGATGCTACCCAGATTAACCAAAGAGCAGTTCGTTTGATTGGTGAATTTAGCCAGGTTGGTGGTGTAGCAAGAGACTGGTCTTTTGTTGCAAACACTAAAGTTAACGGCGATCTTTCCTATTTGAAATCAACGACTTTCCCTGAAAATGATACTCACGGCTACTCAAAATACAAAGTTCCGGTAGTTGCAGTTTGTCAGAATGTTCCGGTAATTGATCCTACAGGATGCCCTGTAATCAATAACGAAACATACATGGGAATACTTTTAGGTGATGTTGATGCTACTTATGCAAGCATTGCTCATAATGGCACAATAAAGAGTGCTGAAGCTGCTGGTGAAGTTGTTTTCAATATTTTGGATGCTGTGAAAGATAACAGTGGAAACCTGGTTATTCCTGTATCTTTAAATTCAACTGACGTAGTTAATTCATTCGGCTTTGATGTTGTACTGAACGATCAGAAAATAACTGTAAAATCAGTTGATGCTTATGGCATTAATCTGAACTGGAATTATATTTCAACTGACAAGATGTTAAGCGTTGCTTCATACAGTCTGAATGAAATCCCTACCCAGAACACAGCTACATTAACAATGACAATTACAGGTGCTGCTGATTTAACTATGGCTGATTTTAACGCAACTTTAGTTAAGATTAACGGTAAAAATGCTACACTGAAAGTTGTTGATGCTTCCACAGCCGGATTAAATCCAAATATGAAAGCCAACAAAGTTAGTGTTTATCCTAACCCTGCTTCCGACAAACTGAATATCGAAGTTTCTTCAGATTCGAAGGTTCAGATTCTGGACTTAAACGGAAAACACATAGGAGCTGAACGTAAAGTAAGTGCTAACCAAAAGCAGGTAATTGATGTTACTGATCTTGCTAAGGGCATTTATATGGTAAGGGTTTCCAATAACCAATCAGTTGAAGTAAAGAAGGTTGTTATTAAATAATTGTATACTTAATAATTTTCAGAATTAAGTTTTTATATGACCCCGGCCTTTGGCCGGGGTTTTTTTATGATGGCTGGGAAAGGGATTCCCGGATAGGTATAAAATATCACGAGCCAACTTCAAATTTGTCCCGGAGGGACTATATATTGGTATAAAGGCAGATAAAAATCATTGGTAGTCCCATCAGGGACAATATGTTTTTCCCTGATATCAATATTCCTTTATCATAAGCTAATTTAGAATTTATACTGGCTTAATAAACGATTCATTAATTTAATATAACCGTAAAGTTATTTTAACCTGAATTTCAATTAGTTAGATTAAATTTGAGCTATAAACTTTAAATACAGTTTTAATGAGAAAAAAGTTCTTCTTTTTTGCATTATGTTTAGCTCAATCACTTCTGTTTCCTTTGCATGTAAGTTCTATACGACCTTCACAATTTTGTTATCCTCCCGCTGATTTAAAAGAATTGAAGATTTTATCGTGGAATATTTATATGTTGCCCCACCTTGACTTTAAGAATTCGAATAAGTTGCGTGCGGCGGCAATTGCCAAAGAGCTGAACCGGAGTGATTATTCAATCATCGTTTTCCAGGAAGCTTTTGACAAAAACGCCAGAAATATAATAAGGGAAGTTTTACACGAAAACTTCCCTTTTTTTTATGGTCCGGTAAATAATTCAAGCTGGTATTCCACTCAAACCAGCAGCGGTTTATGGATTGCAAGCAGGATCCCATTGAATGAAATACACAGTATCAGGTTTGATATTGCATCCGGATTCGACAGGTTTGCCAATAAAGGAGCAATACTACTTGAAGGCGAATGGCATAAGCAAGCTTTCCAGTTAGTGGCTACTCATATTCAGTCGGATGATTATGGATGGGAAATACGTGAACAGCAGATCAGGGAAATCCATAACAAACTGCTTTTGCCTTTTTCAAGAGAGGGTATTCCGCAGATCATTTGCGGGGATTTCAATACCGACCATGCTGAAACCGAACACTACAATAAGATGTTGACAGTGATGGGAGCAGAGGATGGAAACCTTACAGGAATGGAGAAATATAGCTTCTCATCCGATGATAATGAGATTACCAAAGGGTTGAATGAAAAACCCAGGCTTATCGATTATATACTGTTACGAAACAGCCATGCAATCGAATCGATCTCCAGAAAGATTGCTGTTATAAAAAACAATTGGGGATTGAATCACCGATCGCTTTCCGACCATAATGCAATTGAGGCAACTATAGCATTTTCTATGTAAAGTAGCAGAATAAATATCGATTTTACTCATTCTTAATATTTAGTTTACATTGATTTCGTATTTTTGCAGACAATATATTACTTAACAGACCTCATTCAGAGGTCGAATAATGAGCGTTAAGAAAATGGAAACCAACGGTTTCCTGGCTCACACTATTAAAAATAAAACATTTTTCTGAAAGTCGGATCAATAGCGAAAGAGCTGTTAGCTATCGATA
>CAIWMA010000318.1 GCA_903913645.1 uncultured Bacteroidales bacterium
AGAGCTAAATACTACTTCCCTTACTGTCCATCCTCCCTACTTTCTGCATTCCGCCAGACTTTGGTATTAACTTTCAAAAATCGGGTAATTATGAAAAAGCAATTATTCTCATTATTAATAATCCTTTTCACCGGATTGAGCTTTTGTACTGCGCAGGTAACATTTCAAAAATCCTATGGCGGCGCCTTTCCTGAATGGGGCAATGCAGTTCGGCAAACAACCGATGGCGGATATATAATTGCCGCAGCTAATATGTCAAGTAACTGGCGTTCTTATTTGATCAGAACCAATATAAACGGAGATTTACTGTGGACGAAAACATTCATATGGTGGCCAGAAAATGGTCGCGATGTCCAGCAGACTTTTGATGGAGGTTTCATTCTTTTAAGGAATTATTATCCTGATAGCCAAATAGCACCGTTACTTAAGACAGATGCTTCCGGAGACACCCTTTGGACGATGTTTTATAATTTTCCGAATGAAATTGAAGGACTTGTGCATGTAGGCGGATATTCTATTCAGCAAACTACTGATTCTGGATATATAATAGCTGGATTGGAGGGTGTGAAGTATTACCTTGCGCAGTTTAGTCAAAATTCAAATGCGTTCCTTATGAAAACCAACCCGTCAGGTCACGTTGTTTGGGCAAAATCATACGGAGGATTGAAAAATGATGCTGTTTTTTCAGTTCAGCAAACAACTGATAATGGATATATCATGACAGGTTATGAAACAAGTTTCGGAATCGATTCAGCCGATGTTTACCTTGTTAAGACCGATGCCGGAGGCGATACCTTATGGACCCGAAGGTATGGCGGCACCCGGAATGAAAGTGGAACCAATGTTAAGCAAACCAGCGATAATGGTTATATTATTGTTGGTTCAACCAATAGTTTCGGAGCCGGGGGAAATGATATTTACTTGATTAAAACCGACAGCAATGGAAATATCCTTTGGTCGAAAACCTATGGAGGGCCAGGAAATGACAATGCTTCAGGCGTTCAGATTACCTCTAATGGAGGATTTATAATTTCAGGAAGTACGATGAGCTTCGGAACTAACAACATATTTTTAATCGAGACTGACAACCTAGGTAACATAGTGTGGTCAAAAGTATTTGGTGGAGCAAATCCAAGTTCAGTTGAGAAAACTGCGGATGGTGGATATGTTATTACCGGTCAGGTTATCAATAATGCGGATATTAACGTGTTACTCATCAAAACCGACCATGCAGGAAACAGCGGATGCAACGAAACAGATGCAACATTCATAAATAACAACGCAGCAACAAAAATGTCTGGTACTTCAACTGTAGTTGCTTCAATATCGGTTACTGCCTCAAAAGTGCTCAATTCTGTAGATAGTGAAGGCACGGCGACCACTCTTTGCACTACGGTTGGTTTAAATGAAATCAAAAGCAGCCTTCCTTTGCTTATTTCTCCGAATCCATCTTCGGGAGATTTTGTAATCACATTTCCGGGCATTATCAACCAGGGAACAGTCGAAATTTATACAGTTCTGGGAGCAAGAGTATTTAGTAAAGCAATTTTCCTTTCAACAAATATCGAAGTAAATCTTCAAAATAATTCTCCTGGTATTTATTACGTAAAAGTGCTGGATGGGGAAAGGCGGTATTCGCAGAAAATTTTGATTGAGAAATAAAGAGAAAGAAAACAACGAAACGCCTGCTGCCGCACGAACTTTTCTCACCGCAGGTAATCCTTTCGTATGGTGGTATTGACCTCGGCTGGCGCGCGTCTCCCGACGCGTTACGGTAACATCAACCTTTGCATAATTATTTTAATTATCTTGCATCAAATGTTCGACAAATG
>CAIWMA010000319.1 GCA_903913645.1 uncultured Bacteroidales bacterium
AATGGTATCGAAAGCCCAGGCTACTGATGAAATCAAAATTAACGAGTATTACTGGGGTACCCCACTGATAAAAGTATTGGATGATTTTAAAAATAAGTATAAGATCGCCATCGCATACAATCCTGAAGAAGTCATGGATCAGAAATTTGATTACCTTTTTACTGAAACCCCGGCCAGTAGAGCTATTGAGATCGTTTTCCGTGAAAACACCATTCTGGGATATGCTGTAGATTCTAACAGGGTTTACCATGTTATTCTGCGATCGATACTAAATGCCAGTAAGCTTTCGTCAACCACACAGAAATATGAGGGAAAACCTACGAAATTCCGATTTTCGGCTACCGGTATTATTAAAGATAAGTTAAGCGGTGAGCCGCTGCCATTTGCTTCCGTTTCCGTGAGAGGCACCACCGTGGGCTGCCAGTCTAATGTGGATGGGTATTTTACTTTAGCCAACATTCCTTCGGATACGTGTACTATAATGGCTACCTATTTAGGATATTACAAACAGACATTTTACCTCAGCCCTCATGCCAATATGAATAGCATCATCATCCTTATGGATCCCATTGCTACGCAACTTGACGCCGTGCAGATTAACGGGCACCGCGAAGATCTGTTGAAGGCATCAGAAGGTAATAACATAATTAAAATGGCGCCGGCTAAAATTGCAGAACTTCCCAGCCTTGGCGAAAAGGATATTTTCAGAACATTCCAGCTTATGCCCGGTATTGGCGGAAGCAGTGGCTCGTCAGCTGGATTGTATGTCCGTGGTGGTACTCCCGATCAAAACCTGATCCTTTACGATGGTTTTACGGTGTACCACCAGGAACATCTTTTTGGTATGTTCAGTGCCTTTAATCCAAATGCAATAAAGGAAGTGCAGCTTTATAAAGGCGGTTTCGAATCAAAATACGGCGGAAGGCTATCGAGTGTAATGGAAATTGTCGGCAAGACTGGTAACGACCAGAAATTTAATGCAGGTATTGATATCGGTTTAGTTGCCGTTAATGCGTACGCTGAAATCCCACTTAAAGGGAAAGGATCCGTTTTTGTTGCTGCAAGGCGATCCTATAAAACATTTCTTTATCAGAAATTCTTTGATTCTTTCAGCCAGAACAGCACCACTGCCAGTGCAGTACCAGCGGGATTTGGTCCTGGCGGAATCGGCCGAAACATCCAGCAGCAGCAACCAACTTCTTACTTTTATGATCTCAATGCTAAAATAACGTACAATTTCAGCCTGAAAGATATTGTTTCTGTTTCCTTTTTCAGCGGCCAGGATTATTTTGACAACTCCCGCAAAATGGGAAACAGCCGGGGTGGAATGAGCATGAATGGAGGTATCACCGACCTTACCAAGTGGGGAAACTGGGGAAGCAGTATCAAGTGGTCGCGAAAGTGGAGCCAAAAGCTTTATTCCAATAATCTGCTCTCGGTGTCGGATTATACCAGCTCAAAAAACCGCAGCGATGCACGCTCTATTGTTCTTCCCGATGGCACTACCAGCACATTCAACAATGGCTCTGTTGAAAGTAATAATCTCAAGGATTTTTCATTTAAAACAGATAACGAATGGAAACTGGACTCACTCAACCAAATTGAATTTGGTGTCCAGTATAACCACTACGATATAAAATACAACTTTATTCAGAACGACACACTCACCATTCTGGATATGAACAATAAAGGTGATCTGTTTGCCGCGTATATTCAGGACAGGCTTAGTCCTTTGAATAAAAGAATGACAATATTGCCGGGAGTGCGCATTTCGTATTACAGCAATTCACAAAAGCCCTACTTAGAACCCAGGTTTCAATGGTCCTATGATCTGACCAAAAAACTCAAGTTGAAAGCTTCCACCGGCCTGTATTATCAGTTTACCAACAGGATTACCAGGGAAGATATTCAATCGGGGAATCGGGACATCTGGGTTCTTTCCAATGGCAATAATATTCCTGTGAGCAAGTCCATCCACTATATTGCAGGAACAAGTTATGATACGAAAAATTACCTGTTTGATGCCGAAGCATATTATAAACAGCTTACAGGGTTAACAGAATATACCCTGCGGTTTTCGCACAGTTTTGGGCAAAGCGTCGATTATTCATCTCTTTTCTATGAAGGCGTTGGCTATACGCGAGGTATAGATCTAATGGCGCAGAAAAAATTCGGGAAATTCAGCGGTTGGATAGCATATACACTATCTGAAACCAGGTACAAATTCCCGGTGTACGGCGATAAATATTTCAGTGCGTCACAGGATGTTACGAATGAATTAAAAATTGTTGCTATTTACAAAGTTAAAAAATGGACGTTGTCCGGGACCTGGGTATACTCAACGGGTTTGCCTTATACCCAACCAATCGGAGGGTATGTGCTTACCATGCCCGATGGTACAACTCAATCAGTAATTATTCCCGGCAGTAAAAATGCGGCCCGGTTACCCGATTATCAGCGTCTTGACTTAGCTATCAAATACGATGTAAATATGGGTGAAACCGGCAAGGGATCTATTGGATTCTCTGTATTCAATGTATATGACCATACAAACGTATGGTATAAGGAGTTTTCTGTTGATAAAACTGGCCTCACAGAAACTAATGTAAACCTTTTGGGCATTACCCCTAACATTTCACTCTCACTTCAAATCAGGTAAAATGAAAAATATAATTATCCCTGTATTTTTATTTGCATTGGGTTCGCTGGCTTCGTGCGGCAAAGAACTCATCACACCTATCACACCTGATAATGTGGCCGTAGTGGAGTCATACCTGCATGCAGGCGACAGCACAATCAATATAAAGGTATCTAAGCTACTTCCTTTAGCCGAAGATAGCACGGATGCTACTGTATTAATTAGCGGCCTTCATTTGCAGGTTAATGGAGTTCCCCTCACTGAAGCTGCTTCCGGAGTTTATACGCTTCAGCTTGGCAACAAACGGATAAAACCTGGCGAATCGTATGTTTTGAAATTCCTTTATGCGTCTGATACCGTTTCCTCAACAACACACATTCCTGATAAACCTTTAAATTTCAACATTTCATCCCATTCCATTTATACTGATCGAATTACAACTACTGGTGGGGGTTTTCCATCGGGTCTGCCATCTGATCTTGTACTAAGCTGGGAAAATACCGATAGCAGTTATTATTATGTTGTTATACAGTATCTTGAAAAGTCCAGGGATTTAATAAATACCCGTTATGCAAGTCTCGATTTATCTGATACAACAAGTATCTCTCCCATAAATGCTTCGGAAACACGTCTCGGGATAAGGAATCTGCATTTCTTTGGCAGGTATCGTATTGTTCTTTTCAAAGTGAACAATGACTTTGCCGATGTATACCAGCAAACTGCAGTGAATTCGAATAACATCACCAATCCGGTTTCGACGATTAAAAACGGGTTTGGAGTTTTTACAGGAATGGCAAGCGATACAGTAAACCTGCAAGTGTTTGCGAATTAGTAATTAGCCCCGACCTCGGTTGGTGAGCTTGCCGGCCTTCAGGTCTATTGCTCTGACCTTCGGGTCAGAGCATATAATAAAATAAGTTTGGTTTTGTTGCGTGGTTGCAGGAAGAAAAGGAAGTGAGAAATACGGAGAGTAGAAACTCCTCCCATAATATGCATGTTTGATCAGGGAAATTCTCACTCCTTTCTTTTTTCATAAACCTAATAAACCGGATGTAAAAACCTGTAAAATGTATGCAACTAGATTGTAAACAGATGGGATCTGCTAAGTAGGAATCTTAAAGTTGGTAATACCGCCGCGGGTTTTAGAGTACCACTTAAAATAGAGTAATCGAATACAAAAGCACATTAATCCTTTAGCGTTTTTAACAGTCACAGTAAATTGATTTACAAATAAAGTAACCCAATGAAAAAACAGAAAGCACCAACCTTCTGCATATTTGTTCTTCTTGCCTTGGTCTCCTGTTCTTCCGAACTACACCAGTCTACATGGCAGGCTAAAAATGTTGTGGTAGACGGTAATCCGGTTGAATGGTCGCTCCCATTGCGGTACAGCGATTCTAAAAGTGGTTTGCAGTATAATATTACTAATGACGAAACTAATCTTTATGTGTGTATACGTGCTACAGAGCGACCCGCCCAAATTAAGATTTTAAGTTCTGGAATGGTAATCTGGATGGATCCAACAGGGAAAAACAAGGAAACGGTCGGAATTCATTTCCCATTGCCGGGCATGCATGCCAAGAAACCCTCATCAGAAGATGTACAACCAGATTTATCTCAGGGCAGAAAACCAGGTAAAATGAATCTCGAAGAACAGTTTCAGCTTCAGAAACCGGAAATAACACTTACAGGCTTTAAGCCGGAATATAATGGTACGTTTGAAACCGCTGATGCCAAAGGTGCTAAAACAGCAATTGACTGGGACCAGAAGGATAATATGACGTATGAATTGGTTGTTCCGTTGGATTCGTTTTTTAATAAAGACACTAAACTCTCCGGCGACAATCCTGTAATTGGGATTAAGTTTAATATTGCTGCTATGACAAGGCCCCAGGGAAGTGGTTCACATGAAGGCAGGGAAGGAGGCACAGGTGGCGGGCATCACCAGGGAGGAATGAGCAGTGGTGAAGGAGGAATGGGCGGTGGAGCGGGTGGCGGACACGGCGGTGGTCATGGTGGCGGACACGGTGGTAGTATGGGTGAAAGTCATCAATCCGAAGGTGGTTCAGCCTATAGTTCATTGAGCGAACCCACTTCGATCAAGTTTAAAATAAAATTAATTGGTTTAGTGAAGAAATAAAATTGAGAGTAGCTTGTATTTACATAGTACCCATGATGGATAGTCAGCACAACCCTTTCATTTTTATGAAGGGGTTGTTGCTTTTAAGGCGGATCAGACAAAATCAGACAACATTTATTGAAACATATTCCGGTTAAAAGAGGCATAAAAAACTGAGCTAAGTCAAAATTTGCTTTCCATTTCGTCGATGAATTTCCCCTCTTTATCCATAAACTCTCCCTTAACTTATATATAATTTTTAACCATATCAAGGCTGGTATACTTTTGCTTCGTTAAATCAAAGAATACCACTAATGAAAAGTAAAATCATAATATCATTTATCATTCTGCTTCGCTTTATAAGTATTGCTCCGGCAGTTTCAGCACAGCAGAAACCCAAAGAATGGGATCTGCGAAGCTGCATCAATTACGCGCTGGAAAATAATATCCAGATTAAAATGCAGCAGCAATCTGTCGAAATTGGTAAAGTTGACTTTGAGCAAAGTAAAGCGGAAAAACTTCCCAACCTGAATGGCGGAATCGGACAATCTTTCACCAACCAGATGGCAGCATCAGGCAGTAACCAGGAACAATCGTATACCGGCAATTATTCACTTAAGTCGGAAATGGTTTTGTATAATGGCAATAAGCTCAACAACACAATTTCGCAAAATGAACTCCTTGTTAAAGCAGGCGAACTAACGGTTAAGCAAGCAGAAAATAACATGGAACTCACAATTACAGCGGCTTATCTTAAAATCCTTTATGCAAAGGAATCAGTAGTAAATGCCGAAAACACACTGATATCGTCCGAAACGCAGAACAACCGGGCAAAAATCTTATTTGAGTCGGGGTATATTGCCGAAAGCAATTACGCCCAGGTGCAATCGCAATACAGCAAAGATAAATATGCACTGGTATTAGCCAATAATGCGTTGGATCTGCTGAAGCTCCAGTTGAAACAACTATTGCAATTAGGTATCAACGATACACTTGTTATACAGTTTCCGGTACTCGACGATAAACAGGTTTTAAAAGCGTTGCCTGTAAAACAGGAAGTTTTCAATACTGCACTTAATACTATGCCTGAAGTTGAAAACAGTAAGGTAAATATGGATGTGGCTGCCATTGATCTGGATATAGCAAAAGCAGGATTGCTTCCCAGCCTTTCGCTGAGTGCCAGCCTGGCAACGGGTCACAGTTCACTAGCATCCGAAAATTATGCTACACAGTTGGGAAACAATTTTTACCAGAATGCGGGCCTCAGCCTTAACATCCCGATCTTCAATAAAAAACAGGTAAAATCAACCATTTCGAAAGCACAGATCGGGATTGAAACGGCTAAACTTTCGTATGCCGAAACTCAAACAAACCTTCTTACGGAAGTTGAAACTGCATATCTCGATGCCGTATCAGCGCAAAGCCGTTTCCAGGCTGCTGCCGAACAGCTAAAATTCACACTGGTAAGTTATTCCCTTATTGAGGAACAATTTAACCTTGGGATGAAAAATACAGTTGAATTGCTCACAGAGAAAACCAACTACCTGACGGCACAACAGGAATACCTGCAGGCAAAGTACGCGGCCATTCTCAACTATAAAATCCTTGATTTCTATCAGAATAAGCAGATCGAGCTTTAGGAAAAAGTCAAAATACAATGTGAAAAGATATAGATTGGGATAAAAGAGCCAGTCAACAAAAAAAGTCAATGAATAAGTAAAAACAAAAAACAATGAAATAGCCATGATTAACTAATCACCCAATGGAATAAGTATTTTATGGAATCATGGCGTATTCCATCTTACCAAATAAAAAATAAATAATAACAAGATGAAAAAATACAAAATCTTAATCTTCTCAGTAATTGGTGTACTTGCCATAGCTGCTGTGTATTGGTTTTATTTTAGAGCAAACAACAAAACTGTTAACACGTATACAACGGCTGTTGTTGCACGTGCTTCAATAAGCAAAACAGTAACAGCTACAGGTACTGTCGAGCCCGTTAAGCAAGTTAGTGTCGGCACCCAGGTTTCGGGTGTTATCAAGAAAATCTATGTGGATTATAATTCCATAGTGAAGAAAGGGCAACTACTGGCCGAACTCGATAAAACACCTTTACTGGCTTCGTTGGCTTCGATGAAAGCTGACCTTGAAGCGGCAGCCAGCGCAGCTACTTACCAGGAAGCTACCTACAGCCGTATTAAAGAACTTTTCGACAAACAGGCTGTAAGTAAAACCGATTATGAAGCTGCATTGTATCAATACAACAATGCAAAAGCTAATTTATCCAAGATGACGTCGGAAGTTAACAAAGCTAATACCAACCTTGGTTATACCATGATTTATTCGCCAATCGATGGAGTAGTTCTTAGCCGCGCGGTGGATGAAGGTCAAACGGTGGCTGCAAGTTTCAGCACTCCAACCCTTTTCACCATTGCCCAGGATCTGACTAAAATGCAGGTTGTGGCTAATGTTGACGAAGCCGATATAGGACAGGTAAAAGAAGGGCAAAAAGTTACCTTTACAGTGGACGCTTATCCTGATGATAATTTTAGTGGAACCATCAAACAAATCAGGTTACTTGCAGTTACCACCGCGAATGTTGTTACTTATAGCGTGGTTGTTGATGCTCCAAATCCCGAACTGAAACTTAAACCGGGACTTACTGCAAGTATTATTGCCTATACGCAGGAAGTTGACAACGTTTTGTCCATTCCTGCTAAAGCATTGAGGTTCAAACCCGACAGCTCTTTTATGACTAAAATGGCACCAGTCGCACCAACTGTAAGTCAGTCGCCTGTTGGCGGAGCAAAAGCCTCCCCGGCAACAACTGTAGTTAAGCATCCGAAAACCAGTCTTAAAAGTGGGGACAAAACCGATGAAACTCCTGTTGTTAAAACCGTTTGGGTAAAAGAAGGCGACTCCATATACCCGGTTCAGGTGAAAATCGGCATGACAGATGAAACCAATGTAGAAATTATTTCAGGGCTTAAAGAAGGCCAGGTTGTGATTGTTTCGATGGATCAGGTTAAAGCATCTGCTGCAAAAACACAAGCTACCAGTAGTCCTTTTATGCCTAAACGGCCTTCAGGTTCAACGAAGAAATAGTAAGGCGAGCAGCGACAAGGCGAAGGGGCGAGGGAGCGATGAGATGATTTAGTTGAGTTGGAACCAGAGGGAATGGGGAATTGTGGATCCAGTATAAGACCTTCAATTCATAAAATGGAGAGAGTGAATAATAAAATTATAAAAACGTCGGAATAAACCCCGGCATACAATACCATGACTGATATTATAAAAGTTGACAACCTCAAGCGCGAGTTTATTGTTGGCGACCAGAAAGTACTGGCACTCAGGGGAATTTCCTTTACCATCCGGCAAGGAGAATTTGTTACCATAATGGGCGCAAGCGGTTCTGGCAAATCAACCCTGCTCAATATTCTCGGATGCCTTGATACGCCCACTGAAGGAGAATATTTACTCGATGGCATATCCGTTCGCACCATGTCGAAGAATGAGAGGGCTAAGCTAAGGAACATGAAGATCGGCTTCGTTTTTCAGACCTATAACCTGCTGCCTCGTACCACAGCTCTCGAAAATGTTGAATTACCTTTGATGTATAATTCAGCTGTATCAGCAAAGGAACGCAAGGAGAAAGCAATACAGGTGCTCGAAGCCGTAGGCCTTGCCGACCGTATGTATCATATGCCTAACCAGATGTCCGGTGGACAGCAGCAACGAGTAGCCATTGCCCGTGCACTTGTCAACAGCCCGGTTATTATCCTTGCCGACGAAGCAACTGGCAACCTCGACACAAGGACTTCCTACGAAATCATGTCGTTATTTCAGAAATTAAATTCAGAAGGGAAAACCATTGCATTTGTAACCCATGAACCTGACATTGCCTTGTTCAGTCAAAGGAGTATTATGCTGCGTGATGGCAGGATTACCAAGGATGAGAAAAAAACTAAAGTAGCATCAGCTGCTGAATCGTTGGCTGCTTTGCCTAAAGATGAGGATGAAATGGTTAGCATAGCAAGTTGAAACGAGGAGCTGAGAAAACCTGGTGAGGGGTGAAGGGCGACAAGGCGAAGGGAGACTTGACCAGCAAAAATTTTTTAAAAATTTAAAATAGTGCGCAATGGATAGCCCTTCTCAAATAAAATAAAGAATATCTGCATGCTTTTCCCTGGAGAAAGTGCACGAAGAGCGGATGAAGTTTAAAGGGTAAGAGGATTAAGTAAAAAATCAAAATCATGAACATAACAAATCTTTTCAAGATATCGCTTAAAGCCCTTGTGAGCAATAAGTTCAGGGCTTTACTCACCATGCTGGGAATTATTATCGGTGTGGCAGCGGTTATTGCCATGCTGGCCATAGGGCAAGGATCAAAACAGAGCATACAGGATGAGATTTCGAAAATGGGATCGAATATGATCATGGTGCAACCGGGAGCCGATATGTTTTCGGGTGGTGCCAGGATGTCAGCAACCGCCAACCAATCACTAATACTTGGCGATTACGAAGCTATCAAAGACCAGAGTAACTACATCTCAGCTATTTCACCGTTGGTAAATGCTACCGGACAATCAATTTATGGTGCTAATAACTGGCCTGTAAGCATGCAGGGAGTGAACCAGGATTACCTCAGCATCCGTAAATATAATGTGGCAAGTGGCAGGATATTCTCTGAAAGAGAGATTGCCACCGCTGCGAAAGTTTGCCTGATTGGTCAAACAGTTGTAACGAATTTATTCGGCGAAGGCTCTGACCCGGTGGGGAAATCAATTCGTTATAACAAAATTCCTTTCGAAGTAGTTGGCGTACTTACCGAAAAAGGTGAAAATGGCATGGGCCAGGACCAGGACGATGTGTTGCTTGCCCCATATACAACAGTACAAAAACGAGTTGTTGCTATTACTTATCTGAACGGAATTTTTTGCTCCGCTAAAAATGAAGATGTCAGCGATAAAGCTAAAACAGAACTTGAAAACATTCTTCGCTCCCGCCATCATGTAAAAGCAGGTGATGATGATGATTTCCATGTGCGTTCGCAAAGTGAAATGCTTACTATGTTCAGTAGTACCAGCCAGGTAATGACTATACTTTTGGCAGTTATAGCCGGAATTTCATTAATTGTCGGTGGTATCGGTATCATGAATATTATGTTTGTTTCGGTAACGGAACGTACCCGCGAAATAGGTCTCAGGATGGCAATAGGTGCACGCGGCATCGATATTTTAACCCAGTTTTTGATTGAAGCAGTACTGATCAGTATAGTAGGAGGTATTATTGGCGTTGCCATTGGAGTTGGAAGCTCGTTTTTAATCAAAAGCATGTTGCACTGGCCCATCGTAATTACAAGTTCATCTATTGTTTTATCATTTGCAGTTTGTACATTTACAGGTGTATTTTTCGGATGGTATCCGGCCAAAAAAGCGGCAAACCTCGATCCGATTGATGCAATACGCTATGAATAAAGGATGTCCTATCACGGATTAGCGATATCAAAAATCAAAAATTGCGATTCAAAAATCAGAAATCACGATTATGTTGCACAATCGCCCTGTCACACTTTAAAAAAAAATTAGCTCAAAAACCAGCCATGTCCGCTATCCAGAAAAACCAGACAATACAGTTTTCAATACATATTATTGTATGGGGAATAATTGCGTTTTTCCCGCTTATATTTATCTATAGCGAAGGAGAACGGAATATAATACGGTATCTTGATTTCTCCCTTCCCATTGTATTTTTGATGATTGTTTTTTATGCCAACTACTTCCTGATCATCAGCCGCTATCTTTTCAATAAAAAGATCTGGCAGTTTTTCCTTGCCAATATTATATTATTTGCATTGTGTTTGTTGCTGATGGATTTCATCAGGCAGTTATTCTTTACCTCCTATTACGCTCAGCTTGAAGCCAATAAACATTTCCCGCCCAAAGCAAAAATGAGGGAAATTATCATGTATCGCGATATTATTTCGATGAGCGTTACTGCGGGATTATCAACAGCCATAAGGATGACAACCCAATGGTACCAATCGCAGACCGAACAAAAAGAACTCGAAAAACTGCATATCGAATCGGAACTCAATAACCTGAAACACCAGCTTAACCCGCATTTCCTTTTCAATACACTCAATAACATTTATTCCCTGATTGCGATCAACCAGGAAAATGCGCAGAATGCCGTTCACCAGCT
>CAIWMA010000320.1 GCA_903913645.1 uncultured Bacteroidales bacterium
GGATTTTGCTCGGAAGAGGTAGTTCCATCGCCAAAGCTCCAGTTATAGGTTCCTGTCGTTTTCGACTCATTGGTAAAAGTTACATTGTAGCTATCGGCTTTGTAACTGAAAAAGGCCTGCTGTTCAGGAATATCCGTATAGTTCAGGGTTTTGGCACAGCTTACAGCAAGTAAAGCCACAAGGATGAGCCAAATACTTTTTTTATATATTGTTCTCATAGTTATTTTCTTTTAAGGTTTTTGGAACAGTGCATATGATTAATCATTCTGTTTGCAAAGTGGGTTGGCAAGAATTTCGTCTACCGGGATGTAATAGATTATGCGAGGATTGGTGTAATCAATAAGCATTTTGTCATAGCCTGAAGGAGTCTTGGTAAGGTCTATGTCGGTTGCTACAAGTCCCGGAAGATGATAACCCCAGTACGAGCGGTTCATAATACGTTTGTTGCGGTAAACATCAAGAGCTCTATGACCTTCAAACGCGAGTTCGAGCCGACGTTCCTTCAAAACCACATCCAAAGCTGTTGACCCTGCAGGCAATTCCCCGCTATACAGCGCATTTTCCAGACCACGGTTAGTGCGGATAAGATCCACATCATCGAGTGCTGCTTTATCATTTCCTGCCTTAGCATTTGCTTCAGCCCGGTTAAGGTACATTTCGGCTAAACGCAGCATTACCGGTGAACTTAAATTAGGATCACCACCCTGCCCGGAGAATTTTTTGATATAGAAAGTTTCGATACCGTTTTTTGTAACAACACCGCCATTTCCATCACTGAGCGTATCGATATAATTCCAGCGGACATCTTCAGTGTGCTCTGCCATCAAGTTTCGCAGGGATTGGGAAGCAAATTCTTCGCCCCAGCCCGAGTTGCCATCAGAATAGATCATGGAAGCAATTGATCCGAATTTACCTTTGTTATCGGAGGTAGTAAAGGCAACCAGGAATATAGTTTCCGGTGATGTAGCCGCATTTGGGAAATAGGATTTAAATGCATCAGCCGTAGCAAGTTGATAATTTCCTGAACCTATAACAGAGTCGGCATAGGCTACCGTACTGGTATTATCTTCCATATACAGATAGACGCGTGAAAGTAAAGCCCATGCTGCTGCTTTTGATGCATATTGCGGTCCACGGGAAGTACCCATTAACGAAGCGGCTTTTTTCAGATCAGAGATTACGAAATTATAACAATCCTTCACTGACGACCTTGCCTTACTTGCACTCTCACTGGTGCTTTCCCTGAGTATGATGCCCGGGGCATTCGGATCGATGGAATAGGGTTTTGCATAAAAACGCAACAGGTTAAAATGGCTGAAAGCACGGAGGAAATAATTTTCCCCTACCAGCTGTTTTGTAGCGGCATCATCATTTGTGGTGTTTGTTGTTAGCTCAAGAACGGTGTTGGTACTGCTTATAATCTTGTACGAAATGTACCAGAAAAACCTTGAGTTTGCCTGGTCGGGCGAATGTGTAAGCGTGAAGCTATAAAACAAAGGATCTTCGGTAACCTGTGCGCAGACGATATCATCGCTTGCAAAGTCCGACATCTGGAAATACTGCCTGAGGTAGTTGTTATTCTGGTCAACAAATCCGCCAAAAGAAATATTGTCCTTAAGCAGAGCGTAAGATCCGTTGGTAACATTCAGCAGCCCGTCGGAAGTATTTAAAAGTGATGCTGTGCTGATGGCATCGGTGGGGGCCACATCCAGTTCGCAGCTGCTGACAGCGAACAATGTGCCTATCACGAATATAAGAGCTATTATCTTGTTTTTCATTGTTTTTCGGTTTTAAAGTGGCTGGAAATTAGAACTTAACTTCAACCGTGATTACATATTGCCTGTTGCCCGGATACCTGAAGTCGGAAACTCCCGGCATTTGCCATGAAGTAGGATTGATGGTAACTTCCGGATCCTGTCCCCAGTAATTGGTGAAAGTATAAATGTTTTCACCGGTGGCTGAGATGGCAAGTCCTTGAAGGCCAAGACTTTTTGCAACATTTAATGGCAACTCATACCTTAGTGTTATATTCCTGATTTTGAAGAAACTACCATCCTGGAGATAACGTGATGAATTTTCGGTTGAAAGCGCTGAATTTTGAATACTTGGATGCGTGGCATTATCGCCTGGTTGAGTCCAGCGACTCGATCCTTCCTGCCATTGAATCAGGTTGTAATAAGGTTCGTGGCCATCGTTGTCCATCATTCGTTGTGAGAAATTATACACATAATTTCCTACAGTATAAGCAAAGTTCATATTCAGCGAGAAGTTCTTGTATTTCAAATTTGAAGCGATACCTCCCTGGAATTTAGGCAAAGCAGAATGTACTTCCTGTGGTGTTGCCTGTGCATAGTCGCTGGTTAATGAACGGTTGGTAATGTTGCCGTTCGCATCTTTTTCCAGTTTTTCCCATAGCGGAGCACCGGTTTGCGGATCAACACCTTTCCATACCGGCAGAACGAACATATATAACTCCCCGTTATCACGATAAATCTGGGCGATGCCATTTACAGTTCTGTAAATCGGTGAGCCAATTCCGCTGAGTTTGTTGTTGTTCATACCATAGGTAAAGTCTGTACTCCACTCAAAATCAGTTGTTTTAATATTGATAGTTGAAAGAGTAATCTCAAGTCCTTTGTTGGTAACTTCACCCACATTATCCCATTTGTTTTCAAATCCGACGGATAAAGGCTGAGCAACAAGAATCAGTAAGTCTTTGGTAACATTGTTGTAAAGATCAATATTCAGGCTAACTCTTTTGAATAAGCTCAGATCGATACCAAAATTCAACTGATGCGTTTTTTCCCAGGTAAGGTTTGGACTTGGCAGTTGCAGTGGAGTAGCCGCTGCTG
This sequence comes from uncultured Bacteroidales bacterium, assembly GCA_903913645.1. Classification (GTDB taxonomy): domain Bacteria; phylum Bacteroidota; class Bacteroidia; order Bacteroidales; family UBA4417; genus UBA4417. The sequence continues at coordinate 2,853 of CAIWMA010000320.1, forward strand.
CACTGTTATACTGTGTATTCAGGCTGAAAAGTCCGAGATACTGGTACGCGCCGATATCCTGCATCCCGGTAATGCCATAGCTTAACCGGAATTTTAACATATCAACTTTACTGCCTTTCAGAAACTGCTCGTTGCTGGCGAGCCACGATGCGGCCACTGAAGGGAAATGTGCTATGCGGTTAGCCGGAGGAAAGGCTGACGTTGCATCAATACGGTATGAACCGGTGAGGAAATAGGTTTCCCTATAATTGTAGTTGAACTGCGAAATAAAGGATTCCATGTTAGACCTGTTATTGAGTCCGCCGATCTTGTATTCGCTCGAAGCTACATTAGGTACCGAAAATCCTTCGGGCAGGCCCTTGCCTTCAGCCATCAGGGTTTCGTAATAACTACCCTGGCCTTCATATCCAGCCAAACCGCTGAACGAATGGTTATTTACAGTATAATTGAATTTCAATAAATTGGTAGTGATTCCACCATAACCCATATTATTGGTTTCATTTATATACCCTTTGCCATGATAGGTGCCTGCAGCAAGTGGTGATACGAAATCATGTGTTCGTGCAGAATTCAGGCTGGCACGGTTTGAGGATGAAAATGATAACCAATCCGTGATTTTAAGGTTAAATATAAAGTCATAATTTATATCCATTCCTTTGTAATTATGGTCGGAATTAGCGACGGTATGCACGGGATTAATCTTATCTCTCGACCACCAGGTGGTGCTGGTACCGTCAATATACAAAGGTTTTCCGTTTGCGTCGTAAGGATTATCCCAAGGTAATGAAAGATACGAATAGTACATATCCATATAATCGTACGAGGTTCCTTTGTTGACACTGATATTGATGTTGTTATCAATGCTTACCCTATCGGAGAATTTATAGGTGGTATTTGCCCTGACATTCGCTTTCTGGTAACCGGTATTTTTAAATGTTCCATCTTCATTAAAATAGGTAGCTCCAAGGTAGTAGCTGAATTTATCGGTTCGGCTGCGTGCCGACAGGTAATAGTTTTGTACCAGTCCCGGTTTGAACATTTCATCTACCCAGTTGAAATTTCGTGAATCGAGTTCCAGAGGCCGCTCATTGTAAAACTTAAGGATATCGATTTTCCCGCTGTTATAATCCCGGTAAAGTTCTTTCTGTGCATCGTAGAGCTGCGATCCGCTCATCATTTTCAGATGTCCCTGGTCAGCAATGCGATATCCTACTGAACTTTTAAATTCAAACTGCGGTTTGTCGGTTTTTCCTTTTTTTGTGGTAATGATGATAACACCGCCATTTGCCTGTGATCCATACATACCGGTAGCTCCGGCATCTTTTAAAACGGTTAATGTTTCAATGTCATTTGGGTCGTAGTTCCCGCCAACTATTCCGTCGACAACTACCAGCGGACCTTTTGGTGCACTGAGGGAAGCAATACCACGGATTCGGATTTCAGCTTCGCTTCCGGGTGAACCATTAGCGCTCACAACCTGCACACCGGCAACTTTTCCCTGCAGCATATTTGCAACATTGCCGGTGGTTGTGCCTTTTAGTTTGTCGCTAGACAGCACAGAAACCGCACTCGATATTTCGGTGCGTTTTTTCGAACTGTATCCCATCACTACGATCCCTTCAATATTCTGGGATTCGGAAACCAGGCTGATATCAATCCGGGATTGAGTTCCAACTTTTATTTCCTTTATGCCATAGCCTATGAATGAAAAAACGAGCAAGTCGTTTGCCGACCGGACATTAACTGAATAATTGCCATCAGCATCTGTAACAGTTCCAAGAGTAGTGCCTTTAATGGTGACAGTTACTCCTGGCAGGGATTGGTTGTTACTTTCGTCAGTAACCCTGCCTTTAACGGCAGTTTGGGCAAATGTGGACGAAACCAGGCATAGTAATCCCAGTAATATCCCCAACATTCGCACCTTTCGTATTCCGGTTTTCATAGCGATTGATTTTGGTTTGTTGTGGTTTTTTTATTTGTTAATGGTATGTTTTTTAAACGAAAGAGTATTATTTCACAGGATAAGCCATCAGTAGGAGGTAGTTTTCAAAAGTTGTATTTAGCACAGGGTTTTCTTTGGTCAGGTTACCTAGATCCTTGTGGTTAGCGTAGTCAACAACGTGGTATGATTTCTCCGAAAGCCCTTTGAAATGCAAGGTCCCCTGCCAGTTTTTTGCATAAAAAGCATAGAAAAGCGTATCCGATTTGCGTATCACGTGAGTTTCGGGAATATCATAGCCGATATCATACAACCCACCTAGGTATTCACCTTTCGAAAGCATGTGTGATTTATATATCTGGATCCACTTTTTCCATTCCTTTTCTTTTTCAGGAGTAAGTACAAAATGGCCTTCGGTAACAAACGGATTATCCTTCGGCCAGGTGAATTTGGTGCCGGGTACTCCGCCAATTCCAATGGTGGTGGCGAAATCATTATGGTTATCACTCAGTTCCACATGATCGCCATAGAAAGCTGTATTGGGTGCCAGAGCTTTGTAAGTCATGCATTTCGAACGAATCTGCGTGCTGCCTACAGGGTCTGAAGCTACAAACTGGTTGGTATAAGGCATATTGTAAAATGACATGGCATCGCCACAAGGGCATAGCTGAATAAGTGCCGAAGGCTTTATCTGGTGAGCTGTTTCGTAGATCAATCCGAAGAAAGCCGGGACACTTTCGGGAGCATCATCAGGATCCGAAAGTTTATGCAAAGGATTATAATCCGGCGGGCATGCATTTAAATGCTGACCATCGAGTTTCAAACCGTCAAATCCCCAGTCTTTTATAAAAAGCTGAACCATTTCTTTGGTATGATCAAGAACAGGCTGGTAAGCAGGCGACATATAGTAACTGTCCCACCAGCTGATAATCCGCGGACTGCCATCAGCATTTTTAAGGATCAGATCAGGGTGTTCGGTCAGAAGTTTTGTTCCCGGATCAACGGCCATGGGTGCCCACCACAATTGCGCTTTGAAACCATACGCATGGATGGCATCCACCAATTTTTTCATATCAGCATCACCATTCGGAAACCTGTCCGTATTGGCATGCCAGTCGCCTTCAGCCTGCTGGTAACCATCGTCCAAAGTAACCCAGGTAAATCCAAGTTCTTTTACTTTTGGAAAAGTTCCAATGATTTCGGCAACCGTGAATTTGCGTTCGTATCCCCAGGCACACCACGATGGTTCAAAAGCAAGCGGTTCAGAAGCCGGCATCACTATTCCTTTTTTCGCCATATATGCAGCATATTGTTGAAGCGTTTTGAAACAATCGCCCTGATGAACGGTAACAAAAGTTTCCAGCGTATTTAGTGTATCGCCGGGATGCAAAGTGTCGGCAATTCCATATTCATATTCCACTGCGATTTGAGCTGAAGTTGCAGTGCGGTCCATATTCACCGGCAAGGAAACTCTTTTTGGCTTTAAAGCAGTGTGCCCGATTGCAATTCCTGCGTCCCTGCGCCAGATATCAAGCACAGGAATTCCGCCGCCATAATCAGGAGCGTTCATTCCAAGGAAATTCCTCTGGCTGAAACCTGGTTTTACAGGTAAAACCCAACTTTTGCGTTCAGGTGTAGAACTTGGTTGGAACGACCAGAAATCAGGCGTATCTTTTTTGCTGTCAATTTTATAGGAATGATTTACCCACTTATTTATCAATACATCTTTAGTTCCTGTATTAATATATTGAACTTTATAAAAAGCCCAGCCGGCAAATTCATCATACGTTTTGATGGTTAATACTTTTGTCAGCCTGCTTCCTTTATTTTCAGCAACCCCTTTGTATTGACGGGATTTCCCGTCGCCGGCAAAATCTTTAATGTTTTCCTCAGAAGTAGATTTGAGGTTGAATGTAATAATCGTATCGTCATTGCTAACAACAAATTCGGATGACTGAAAGCCGGTCATAACCTGGCTTGCTGCCGAGTCATTTGTAATTTTGGTTTGCATCTGTTCGTTTACCTCAATCTTCAGCAAGCCACTGTGTATAACGCCTGTTTTTGTTCCACAGCAGATTACTATCAGTGCAAATAGTGAACTGATAATGCAAACAAATCCAATTCTAGTGCTCCTCTTCATATTTCCTGATTTTCAAAGCGTTGCTTTTATATAATTTCTCTAGAATAGTATCACTCAGCCCGAATCCACTCATTGACCAATGGTAGCCAAACAGTTCTGTTTCGTAAAAATGTTCGTCGAGTGTTTCCAGTACCCTGAAAGTAACCTGGTAAATATGCTTTTCGAGGCCCATGTCGGTGCCGTATAGTAGGCGATCCTGGTATTTATTGTAAAACTTAGCCATGTATCGTGGTATAGTGGCAGTTTCCGCATAACGGGCAGCAATATCAAGGTAAAGGTTAGGATAAAGGTCGAGCAGGTGCCCGGCCTTCGTAAGATCATATTCGCAGTTTGCGAAATGGCAGGCGATAAAAACCGTTTTTGGGTTATCGCGAACAGCGTTTTCGAGCGTCTTGATTAACTGTCCGTGATCGAGCATTCCCGGCTTCAGTTTAATTTTCCATTCAACGGCATTCATCAGGCCATCGTTGGTGCTGTCGGTTGGAAGGTACATCCAGTAAGGATCGGCAACATGTATATTGATTGGCATATGCAATTCGGCACACTTTTGCAGCAGGGGTTTCATGCGAGCATCATCCAGGTGCATTCCTTTGCCGGGAACAGGCTTTGAATAGGTTTCCCCTTCGCCTTTGTCGCCCAGTTCGCCAACACCTTTTGCTCCTTTTTTATAGCAACGTTCCAGCTCTTTAACAGCAGCAGGGCCAAAACCTTGTTTTTCGCAGCCGGTATAATCGAAACCGCACCAGAGTTCGAAATGATCAGGGTATTTGCCATAAACTCCAACCAGTGAATCGAATTTAGGACCTGCAGTACCTGTTAGTATTATAGTTTTCATTATTCCTGACTGATCCATTGTTTTTACCCAGTTGTCAAGCTCAGCTGAATTTCGTGCATACGCATGAGAGTGCATATCAATTACGGGAAACTTTGCTTTTTCAGGAATAGTAACAGGAATGGCATACACCGAAACCGGCCTGAAGTTTTTCAGCAGTATTGGTTCCGATTCCTGGCTAAAGCCATTCAAAGCAAAGCAAAGCAAGATCAACAGGTTTAAAATTTTCATAATTATTCGGCCGAATTGATCATTTTAATTTTATTGGAAATCAGGAGTTCAACAGCATCAATAGCTTTCGGAAATACTTTGCGAAGATCAATCTCATCAGTTTGGGCCAGTATTTCTTTCAAGGTAATCATGAAGATATTTTTGGTTTCTGTAGCCAGGTTTATTTTCGAAATTCCGGCCTGGATGGCTTGCTTAATCTGAACATCCGGGATTCCTGAACCACCGTGTAAAACCAGCGTTTTGTCTGTTACCTCGCGGATAGATTTCAAAAGTTCAATCTGCAATACCGGTGTTGATTTATAAAATCCATGTGCCGAACCAATGGCGATTGCCAGGGCATTAACCCCGGTAAGCTCAGTGAATAATTTGACTTCTTCGGGTTGAGTATAAACAGCTGTGTTTTGTGTCTGCCCAAGTTTGGCTACATAACCAAGTTCTGCTTCCACATTGGCATGATATTTTTCAGCAAGTTTCACCACTTCAAGTGTCGTTTTTACATTTTCATCAAATGTATTTTCGCTGGCATCAATCATCACTGAATCAAAGCCTTCGTCGAGGCAACGCTTTACCAGTTCAACAGATCCGCCATGGTCGAGGTGAAGCCAGCCCGTAATGCCATACTGTTCTAGTCCTTTGCGTGCCAGTCCGGCGGCCATTTTTAATCCCAGGTAATTTATAGTGCTTTCCGAGAGCTGCAGTATAACCGGTTCATTCATGGACTTTGCAGCTTTCATAATCCCCGAAAGGGTTTCGAAGTTGTAAAAGTTAACGGCTAATATGGCTTTATGTGCAGCAGTGAGCTCTGCCAGCTTTAGTTGTAAATTCATTTGTGTGGATGTTATAAGGTCATTGTAAACTGGTCGGAGGCAATTTTTCTGACTCCATCGAAACTCTCAAAAGCACCCGTGCCTCCTGGCCGGGTGGTTGAAACAGCTCCTGTCAACGCGCCTGTTTTCAGGCATTTTTTTAGCAGGCTTCCTTTTATGAATTCATAGATAAATCCTGCATTGAAACTATCGCCGGCACCAATGCAATCAACCACTTCGGTATTCAAAAATGCAGGTTGATGAATGAGCTGTCCATAATTCCATCCGTAAGCTCCATTGGATCCGTCTTTCACAATAAGTGTGAGATTCGGAGCTATCTCTTTTATCTTTTGAATCCCGGCTTCTAACGAATCTGTCCCTGTCAACAAAAGGAATTCAGCCATATTGGGCAGGAAAATATCAAGTGCAGGGAGTAATTCCGCCAGACTTAGGTCCCATTTTTCGGAAGGATCCCATTGCGGATCTAATGAAGTTGTAAGTCCTAGCGACTTTGCCATCGAGAATAGGGCAGGAAGGCTTTTGATTATTCCCGGTTGAAGGAAAGCAGAGGAAAAGTGAAGGTGCTTTGCGGTTGACAAAAGTTTGAAATCAATGTCATCCAATTTCAAATCTTCCATGGCACCTGGATAAGTAACCATGGCACGGTCCTGATCGTAGTTCAGAACAATGGTTGCACCCGTATTCAATGTTTCGGATTGTATGATATAAGAGGTGTCAACATTTTTTGAATTCAGGCTATCGAGAACTACCGAGGCAAAATTATCTGTCCCGATTTTTCCGATAAAAGCAACTTTAGTTCCTAACGAACTCAGGTTGCTGGCAAATATTGCAGATGAACTCCCGAGCGTTATATTCATCCCACGGGCTATTTTTTCTTTACCCATTTCTGGGAAACTCTCAATCTGGTTCAGGATAATATCCACATTGAGTTCGCCGATTACTACTACATCCGGGTTTGA
>CAIWMA010000321.1 GCA_903913645.1 uncultured Bacteroidales bacterium
ACGAGAACAGCATACGTTCCATCCCGATTCAGAATGCATCCCAGATTTTACTTTATATTGACGGAATGGATGTTGTCGGCATTGATGAAGCGCAGTTCCTTGACGATGACCTGCCGGGTGTTTGCAATTACATTGCCAACCAGGGAATCCGGGTGGTTGTTGCCGGCCTGGATATGGATTTCCAGGGTAAACCTTTCGGCCCCATACCAGCTTTGATGGCAACGGCAGAATATGTCACCAAAGTTCACGCCATTTGCATGCGGTGTGGTGACCTGGCACAATACTCGCACCGTACGGTAGTCAGTGAGAAACTCGTGCTTTTAGGTGAAAAAGATAACTATGAACCCCTTTGCAGGAAATGTTATTCGGACATCAAAAACGGGTTTAAAGCCTGATTCCGTTATTTCCAATCAAGTATTAAAATAGTGATCATAGCAAACAATTTTCATTATTAACTTCAGAATCCCATCATAATACATAACAAATGAAAAACGTATTTACCCTTGCAATACTTGTAATCCTCTTGGCAGCCTGCACTTCCAAACCCAAAGAAACACTTGTAAGTATTACAACTCCTTATGGCAATATCATCGTAAAGCTTTACGACAGTACCACCAAACACAAGGAAAATTTCATAAAACTGGCTGACGCTGGATTTTTCAATGGCACTCTGTTTCATCGTGTAATCCAAAAATTCATGATTCAGGGTGGCGATCCCAGTTCGAAGCATGCCTTGCCGGGTGCATTGTTGGGTGATGGCGACACCAGTTATACAATTCCATTCGAATATGTACCTTCCTATTTGCACAAAAGAGGCGCTTTTGCCGCTGCCCGCGAAAATGACGATGTTAATCCATTAAAAGCTTCGTCGGCATCGCAGTTTTATATTGTACAGGGCAAAGTGTTTACAAATGAGGAATTGGATGCGGTAGAACTGAAAGTTGAACGTCGCACCAAGCAGTATATTATGATGGATCTGCTTAAGAAAGAAGGAAAGGAAGATGAGCTCACAGCCTTCAGGCAAATGGCAGATAAAAAGGATACAGCCAATATCAGGCAGATAATCTTTAAATATCGCAATGCAGTCGATGCTCAATATATGCGGACCAAACCATTTAAGCTTACCGATGAACAACGACGTATTTATACAACTATTGGCGGAGTTCCTCATCTCGATGGGGCATACACTGTTTTTGGCGAAGTAGTTAGCGGCATGGAAATTGTAGATCAGATTGCTGCCGTACAGACTGACACTAATGACCGCCCTGTTCAGGATATTCGTATGACAATAAAAGTTTTAAAAAACAAATAGATCATTCCTTCCATTTTATCTCTTCCCAACTCTAATCCTTACATTCCCGGTACTTCAAACTATTGATCTCACTCTAACACATAAGCAAATTAACACATTGCCACATTATCGCATTACCACATTCAATCACTTCACAAATCAAAATAAATAATCAAAAGCTACGTTTAACATAAATCAAACTTAAACAACATGAAACGTTCCCTCTTTTTAACCATAACACTTATCTTCCTTTTAATGATGGAAATCGACGCTCAAAAAGTAACCAAAGTGCTCATCCATACCGATTTGGGTGATATCAAAGTAGCGCTTTACAACGATACGCCTAAACACCGCGATAATTTTATAAAGCTTGTGAAAACAGGTTTTTACAACGGATCAATATTCCACCGTGTTATAAAAGGCTTTATGGTTCAGGGCGGCGGTGCCCAGGGAGGCTTACCCGAAATGAGCGACCGTGTTCCGGCCGAATTTGTGCCAGCCCATATTCACAAAAAAGGCGCGCTGTGTGCAGCCCGTATGGGCGACCAGGTTAACCCGAAGAAGGAATCTTCAGGTTCACAGTTTTATATTGTACAAGGCACGAAAGTTCCAGCTGAGCAACTTAACCAGTTCGACCAGAGGCGGGCGGTTAAATACACTCCGGAGCAAAGGACAATCTATACCACTTTAGGCGGAACGCCTTTCCTTGATGGCGAATACACCGTTTTCGGTGAAGTTATCGAAGGATTGGATGTAATTGATAAAATTGCGGCGGTTCAAACAGGCGCCGGTGATAAACCGGTAAAGGATTTGAAAATGACGATGAAAGTTTTGTAGCAAAAACGCCTTATTCGAATAGTAAAAAAGGATCTGGATTTTATTTTCCAGGTCTTTTCCCTTTTAGTCAAACCCGCTCAAAGAGTCATTTTTCGAAATCTATTTTACTTGTGGAATGAATTGAGAAAAATATAGAACTTTTTCCGACCTTTGCACCACCTGCACATCAGTTGTGCAGCGTTTGTTATTTACAGCGTATGAAAGAGAAGATCAATCAGTTACTCGAAGAAGTAAAACAGTTTAAAGCCGAAAGCGCCGACAGCCTGGAGCAGTTTCGCATTCGTTTCCTGGGCCGTAAAGGGTTGTTGCAGGATTTGTTTGACGCATTTAAAGAACTGCCAGGTGATCAGAAACGCGATATAGGTCAGCTACTTAATGTGTTGAAAAATGAAGCGCAGGACAAAGTTAACCTTCTTAAAGAGTCATTCGAAAGCGTTGATGCTGTTACTGATGCAGAAAATGATCTGACTAAACCTGCGAATTTTCGTGAGCCGGGCACCCGTCATCCGCTGCAAATCGTACGTAATGAGATGATAAGTATTTTTTCACGCCTGGGTTTCACCGTAAACGAAGGTCCGGAAATTGAAGATGACTGGCATAATTTCTCAGCACTGAATTTCCCGCCCGAACATCCAGCCCGCGATATGCAGGATACCTTTTTCATTGAAAAAGATCCGGATATAGCACTGCGTACACATACTTCCAGCGTTCAGGTTCGGGTAATGGAAAATAATAAACCGCCTATCCGCTCTATTTTCCCAGGGCGCGTTTTCCGTAACGAGGCTATTTCTGCACGGGCACATTGCTTCTTCCACCAAATTGAAGGATTGTATATCGACCGCAATGTTTCGTTTGCCGATCTGAAACAGACTTTATTATATTTTTCCCGCGAAATGTTCGCTCCCGATACACAAATCAGGTTACGGCCTTCCTATTTCCCTTTTACTGAACCATCGGCGGAAATGGATATTTCCTGTAATTTATGCGGTGGCAAAGGATGTAGTTTTTGTAAATATACCGGCTGGGTCGAAATTCTCGGTTGCGGCATGGTTGATCCGGCAGTACTCGAAAATTGTGGCATCGACAGCAAGGAATATTCCGGCTATGCTTTTGGAATGGGAATCGAACGTATCACCAATCTGAAATTCCAGGTAAAAGATTTGCGTATGTTCAGTGAAAATGATCTGCGGTTCCTGAAGCAGTTTGAATCGGCGGGGTAGGAGAGTTTATGGGAAGATGGGAGACAGAGAGGAAGGAGGAAGGAGACAAAAAGACTTAGGGACTGAGAGACTATGGGACTGAGAGACAAAGTGAAATGCGAGTTTAAACTCTATATGCCCCGTTATACATATTAGTTCTCTGAAATTTGAGACTTGGAATTTAAGACTTGGAAATTCTTCCTTCTCACCAGACAAAAGGAATAACCCTTTTTGTTCTTTGCATATAGGATTTATATCCCGGAAAGTGTTCGCATAGCAGGCCTTCTTCAAAAATCATTTTTACAACAAGGTCGGCAACCATTACTATGCTGATGATTAATTTGTAATAATCAAATTGCCCGGCAAGTAAGGCAAGTGCAAATATAAAAATAGATGTGTACATCGGGTGCCGGATCACTCTGTAGGGTCCGGCAGTGACTAAATTCCCGTTTACAACAGGGTAGGGAACTACATTGAAATTTCCCAGTTTCATTACCGCCATTGCCCAAAATGCAAGAAAAGCGGAGATGCCCAGAAGCAGAAAGCTCCACCAGGGAAGAGTAAGCCAATTGGTAACAATCATCAGCAATACCAGGCAGGTAAACTGTATTATTACAAGTATTTTCCCTTTCATTGATCTTCGGCTAAAGGCATAATTCGAATCTGCTTTTCTGCTTTCTCCTTCTTTAATTCTGTAAGATGAATTTCAAGATCCTGTAATATAGGTCCCAAAGGTCTTATTGGTTCCTGGTTTATAACAGCTGCCATCTGCACACCGGAAATTGATTTGATCTGGGTAACAAGTTGAGCCACCTTCTCATCAGGTAAAGCACCCTGAATAACCAAAAAATAACTAAACTGCTTTTGTAAAGGCAAGAGATTTAAACCAGAACTGCTATTGCCCAAAAGGCAGAAAACACTCCTATAATCATCATCCTGGTAATGAAAAAATTTATAATCTGTCAGACTATCTGTTTTTTCGGAATATACAGGCAGATCTTTTTCGCGAACCAGGTTTAACAGCGTGCGGCTGTTTATATAATGTACAAGTTGAATTACCGGCATATTTGTAGCTATACCAATAAATGCATCTGCAGGTTCGAAGGCGGGATCAAGACGTGATTTGGCGGCCATTTGAATGAGATTAGGGATTATGTAGGGTTTTGAAGGTCGAAATTCTGAAAATATGAAAGTTCCTGCAGTTAATCCTGGGTGTTATTGTAAATAATCCTTTGCAAAGGTAATTATAAGTTTTCTATCAATTAAAGCACATCAATTCCGGCAAAGAGACTTAATTTTTAAACGCAATTCAGGAAATTTGTAATTTTTATTCAACCTGAATTGTTCCTGGAAAATACCAATCTGGTGAAACTTAGTGTTTTTTGTGGCAATTATTATTCATGCCTTGAATACTCTGATCCTCAATGGATTCACTAAGTTAATGCAGAATCCGGCTTTAATTCCAGAACTAAAAACTATACAAGAATTACTTCCACGCCTTTATCTTCCAGTATTTTTACGATGGCCACATCAGCTTCTGCATCTGTAATAATTATATCGACTCGTTCCGTCGGACATATTTTGCCAAAACCTTTTCGGTTAAGTTTTGAGGAATCGGCAAGCACAATAATTTGTTGTGCACATTCTATCATATACTTATTTAACGAGGCTTCCAGCGCATTGGTTGTGGTAAGCCCATATTCCGGATCAATGCCATCAACACCTAAAAATAATTTATTTACTGAATAGCCTTCTAGCATTTTTTCGGCCATAGGGCCAACTACCGATGATGAACTTCTGCGCACCACACCTCCGAGTTGTATTACCTCTACTCCGCTGTAACTGGTCAAAACCTGCGAGGCAATAAGCGAAGCTGAAATAACAGTCACATTTTGGACCAATTTAAGCTGGCGGGCCAATTCATTGATAGTAGTACCCGATGCCAGGATAATATTTTCAAAATTATTTACCATCGAAGCCGCCTTAATTGCAATAAGCCTTTTCTGGTCAGTCATGATTTTTTCCTTCTCATTTACATTGCGGTCGGCAACATAAGGATTATGCATGGTGGCGCTTCCATGCGACTTATAAAGAAGATTCAATTCTTCTAATAGTTTCAGGTCCTTTCGGATTGTTACGGCTGATACATCAAACTCTTTACTTAGCTCAGTTACGTTTACGAATCCGGTTTCTTTTAACTTGTTTAGGATAAGCTGGTGGCGCTCTGTGATACTTGAAGACATAATAATACTGTTTATTGGAACAAATTACGGGTGCAAAGATAGTGAATTCCAATCGGATGCTTTGTTTTTCGGGTATAAATATCCTTTTTGTTTCAAAAAACAACTAAGTAAATCACGTAAAGTTAAATTTAAAAAATACATATACATCTGTATAACAATGTAATAAGAAATGATGTAATTTTTAATGTTTCGTAATGTTTCGTTTACTTGCTTTTATGTTTTGAATGATGTATGTTTGCGGTTCTATAATATTTCGATATCGAAATAAATAATTGGAATAAATAATAAAAAGAATATTATGAAAAGGGAAACCATGATTGCCAGTATGAAAAATCAGTCGGAAGGATACGATTTTATTGTTATTGGTGGAGGGGCAACGGGAATAGGCATCGCCCTCGAATCGATTGCACGTGGATATTCAACCTTATTGGTCGAACAAAGTGATTTTACCAAGTCAACCTCGAGCAAAAGCACCAAACTGGTTCACGGTGGTGTTCGTTACCTGGCACAAGGCGATATTGCGCTGGTTCGCGAGGCTTGCGTTGAACGGGGAAGATTACTCGCTAATGCCCCACACCTGGTGAGAAACCAATCGTTTATTATTCCTGCGGCAGGATTTTGGGATGAGCTTATGTATACGGTGGGATTAACGTTCTACGATCTTTTGGCCGGTAAATACAGCCTGGGCCGTTCGCTGCATATTTCGAAACGCAAAGTGTTGGAACGTATTCCTACTCTCAATCCAAAAAAATTGACCGCCGGAATAACCTATCATGATGGACAATTCGACGATTCGCGTCTGGCAATTAATGCATTGCAAACGGCTGCTTCGCTGGGTGCTCATGTTATAAACTACATGCAGGTTGACAGTCTGAGTAAAGATTCATCAGGAAAGATCAACGGGGTGTATCTCCAGGATAAGGAATCCGGCGAAGGATACCAGGTAAAAGGCAAAGCCATTATTAATGCTACAGGTGTATTTGCCGATGAAGTGATGCAAATGGACAATCCAGGCATGAAAAAAATCATCCGCCCAAGCCAGGGCGTGCATATTGTTCTGGATAAAAGTTTCCTTCCTGGAACGGATGCCATCATGATTCCCAAGACGGATGACGGGCGCGTATTGTTTGCTGTTCCATGGCACAACAGGGTGGTAGTGGGAACCACCGATACTCCGTTGCACGAATCCACGCTGGAACCGGTTGCTTTAGAAACGGAAATTAATTTTATCCTGAATACCGCCGGACGTTATCTTACCAAATCTCCTGCCCGTAAAGATGTATTAAGTATTTTTGCCGGGCTTCGTCCGTTGGCAGCTCCCAGCGGCGACAGCAAAAAAACAAAGGAAATTTCCCGCAGCCATAAGATATTTGTTTCCGATTCCGAACTGTTTACCATGGTTGGAGGCAAATGGACTACTTTCAGAAGGATGGCTGAAGATATGCTTAAAAAAGTTGAAGCAACTAAATCGTGGGAAATAACGACCTCAAAAACCAGGACACTCCGGTTACATGGTTACATGACTGATGTTGATTTTACTGATCCCTTGTATTTTTATGGTTCCGATCGCGAACTCCTACTTGAACTTGTAAAAAACGAAAAAGATCTTGACGGAATAATCAGCAAAAGGCTCGACTTAAACAAATCGCAGGTTGTATGGGCTGTAAGAAACGAAATGGCCCGTACTGTTGAAGATGTAATTTCGCGCAGGGTCCGCTGCCTGTTACTCGATTCAGCCGAATGCGTTCGTATTGCACCTGTTGTTGCAGAACTTATGGCTAAAGAAATGGGCAAAGATGAGGAATGGGTAAAAACCGAAATTCAAGATTTTAACAAGATAGCAGTAAATTATACACTTAATTAAAAGCTTAGAAATCAAAAATAATTCATCATTTTTACTAAATAAACAACTAAACAACTAGGTATGGAACAATTCATTCTCTCCTTCGACCAGGGAACAACTAGCTCAAGAGCTGTGATTTTCGACAAGGCAGGCAACATTCGTGCTGTCGCTCAAAAAGAGTTCAAACAGTATTTTCCAAACCCGGGTTGGGTCGAACACGATCCCAACGAAATATGGTCGTCGCAGGTGGCCGTGGCTGCTGAAGCAATCTCAGGTTTTGGCATCAATGGAACCCAGATTGCCGGTATTGGTATCACAAACCAAAGAGAAACAACCATTGTTTGGGATCGCAAAACCGGGGAACCGGTTTATAACGCTATTGTATGGCAGGACAGACGAACAGCCGGATATTGCGATGAATTGAACAACAGAGGCTTTGCTGAAACGATCCGCGAAAAAACAGGCCTGGTCATTGATGCTTATTTTAGCGGCACGAAAATAAAATGGATACTTGACAACGTGAAAGGTGTGCGCGAGCGGGCCGAACGCGGTGAACTGGCGTTTGGCACCGTAGATTCCTGGTTGGTTTGGAAGTTAACACAGGGGCGTACTCATGTTACCGATGTATCGAATGCAAGCCGTACACTTATTTTCAACATTCAAACACTGGAATGGGATACCGAATTGCTGGCACTTATGACAATTCCAGCCTCAATGCTTCCACGGGTAGCATCCAGCAGCGAGGTGTATGATTATACTAATACTACTTTCTTTGCTTCAAAAGTTCCTATTGCTGGTATTGCAGGCGACCAACAGGCTGCCCTTTTCGGACAGATGTGCCTGGAAGAAGGCATGGTAAAAAACACGTATGGTACCGGATGCTTTATGTTGATGAACACTGGCAAAAAACCATTTATCTCCAAGCACAAACTGCTCACAACTATTGCATGGCAGATTAACGGGGAAACCACCTATGCCCTCGAAGGAAGCATTTTTATGGGTGGCGCTATAGTGCAGTGGCTGCGCGATGGTCTGGGAATTATAAACTCCTCGTCCGAAGTTGAAACGCTCGCAGCTTCTGTCGACGACAACGGTGGCCTTTATTTTGTGCCCTCATTTACCGGGATGGGTGCTCCTTATTGGGATCAGTATGCTCGTGGCATGATGATTGGCCTCAGCCGTGGAACTGACCGGGCCCACATTGCACGTGCGGCACTCGAGGGTATCGCTTTCCAGACTATGGACGTACTTAAAGTTATGGAAATGGATACGGATTTAAAAATCAAGCAATTGCGGGTTGATGGAGGTGCCTGTGCCAATAACCTGATGATGCAGTTTCAGGCTGACATCCTTAACACCTCTGTAATAAGGCCTAAACTTATTGAAACCACAGCCATGGGAGCAGCCTATTTGGCCGGACTAGCAACCGGTTTCTGGGAAAACACCGACGAAATTAAAAAGCAATGGCAACCAGACAGGCAATTTGATCCGGAAAGGAAACCGGAACAAATGAACAAAATGAAAGAAGAATGGGCCGATGCTGTAAATCGTGCAAAATCGTGGATAAAAGACTAATAACATCTAAAAATAGAAAAAATGGAAAAAGCTTTGATTTATGAAGTTATTGGAACAGCGATTCTGATACTGATGGGTGGTGGCGTTGTAGCCAACTCAATTCTTGATAAGACTAAAAGTAACGGTGCCGGTTGGGTCAACATTACTTTCGGATGGGGATTTGCTGTGTTTCTGGGGGTTATAGTGGCAGGGCCTTATTCGGGGGCACACTTAAACCCTGCGGTTACTATAGGACTTGCCGTTGCCGGGTTATTCCCCTGGTCTTCAGTTTTAGGATATGTGCTGGCTCAAACTATAGGTGCTTTCCTTGGAGCGGTGCTTGTTTACATATTCTTTAAAAACCATTTTGACGCCACTGATGATGCAGAAGCCAAGCTGGCTGTCTTCTCCACAATGCCTGCCATAAAGAACTTGTTTCATAATGTAATGGCAGAGGTGATTGGGACGTTTGTTCTCATTTTTGTAATCCTCAACCTGGCCGGCCCTTCTATTAAGGGTGGCTCTTTCACCGGTGTAAATATCGGACTTGGTTCAATCGGCGCTCTTCCTGTTGCATTGCTGGTGGTTGCGATTGGCATGTCGCTGGGCGGTGTAACCGGTTATGCTATTAACCCGGCCCGCGATCTTGGCCCGCGTATGGCTCACTTTCTGTTACCTATCAGAGGTAAACGTAACAGTGGCTGGTCGTATGCATTGATTCCTGTTCTAGCTCCTGTTGCTGGTGCAGTTCTGGCTTCATGGCTTTATCTGGCCTTGACATAAACTCTTCATTTTTACATAAAATTCCTTCTTTTCGGTAATGATATGGCTCCCAAATCATGAGGGCAGGCTAGGATTATGCAGCATAAAACAGTCATGTTCTTAGCCTGCCTATCTTGATTATTTAAAAAGTAAACAAAATACAAATAATTTCTTCCGGATAATCCGGGGAATAATAACCTTACTCAAATTAATACTAAACCATGAAAAAAATTACTGGAATTCTATTAAGTATCTTACTGCTATCAGGAATAATTGTTAATGCCCAAGGCAAATTTGATGTCGGGCTCACTATTAAAAATATGCATTACTGGCGTGGATTACGTGTTAGCAATGGTTTTGTTACTGCACCAACAGTAGGTTATTACAATAGCGGATTTTCGGCCTTTGTTTGGGGTGGGATGTCAGTGGACGGAAACTATAAAGAAGTTACCCACATTGTAAGCTATGTAAAAAATGGTTTTGGAATTACCTATACCGACATTTTTAACTTTTCCGGTGTCAAAAATGTGGAATTTTTTAATTACAAACAGGATGAAACTATCCACCTGTGTGATCTGGCGCTAAGTTATGATTTTCAGGATAAATTGCCACTAAGGTTAACATGGGCAACTATTTTGTATGGTAATGACCGTGCAGCAGAAAGCGGCAACAGCCGTTACTCAACGTATACTGAGGCTGCTTTCCCGGTTAAAATGGAATCATATAATATCGAACCATTTATTGCTGCAGGGTTTGCATTAAATGGAAATGATGGTAAATCATTATATACTGATAACGAGGTTGCGGGCATTGTGAACGTGGGTTTAGCTGTTGGTAAAAAAGTTATGATCGGTAACTATGCGCTAGCGGTAACCGGAAAACTAGGTTACAACCTGGCATTGAATCAGGCTTCGGTAGAAATTGCCATGAAATTATTCTGATTCCGCTATCCTCTGCAAACAATAGTTTTAACAGAAAATCCTGTCGGTTAAAGCATTAAATTACTTTTAAGAAATTCCGGATCGGAAAAAGTGCCCAAAAAAATGCCTGGTAGTTATAACGCAGAAGTCATGCACTAATCATGAAGCACCACCAGACCATAATGGCCAACATTGTAACCTTCGTTCATTTGCAAAGCGCGAAGTACGATTTTATAGCGACCCGTTTCCGTGACATCATACAGAATGGTCATTGTGCCTTCGCTGAGCTCGCCGGTTTTTATATAATCCCAGCCTGTATCGGTTTCCTTATATAATTCTATACCGATTTTTGCTATCCGGTAATCGCCGTAAGCAAGGAAACCATAGCTGTAATCTTTCGTAAGATTCCGGCAAATTTCTTTAGGACTGTCCTGAAACACAAGATCGAACTCAATATGCACAATTTCAACATCACTTTCTTCGATGGCTTTTACAACATCGCTCAATGAATTTATTACAGGCTTCATCGAAGTGCCTTTTTCATTATCGAGTTCTTTTCCCGATTGAGCAAAGGCAGAAAAACTTAAGATTAATAAAATAGAAATCAGTAACAGTGAGCGCTGTTTCATGAGACAGATCTTTAAATGGTTAGGAAGAAAATTTCTTATTTGAATGGGATAAGTAAAATTAAGAAATTAGTCTTAAATGACATAAAGCACAAAGGTGGTTTTAACAATTTGATACCAAATTGTCTTAATTGCCGGCAAATGACCAGGCATAGTTCTCTAACTGAATTTCTGCATTTTAGCCAGGGCTTGAATTGAAGTCACTCCTTGATTATGAATTTATTATGCATAATCAAGCTTCACCGTATTTGTCTGTCCGGCTACATAAATAGGCGTGCTGGCAACTTTAATCAAAAGATCACCTTTTTTGATGCGACCTTCAGCAATCAGCTGGTCTGTAAGGGATTTAAACGTTTTAGTTGTTGAAGTAACAATTTTGTCGAAGTAGAAACCTCTGATTCCCCACACAAGATTGAGCCTGCACAATAAAAATCTGTTACCGGTAAATATAAATATATCCTGTTTTGGTCGCTGGCTGCTGATGCGTTGTGCAGAGTAACCGGTAATAGTCATCGCTATAATGGCATTGGCATTCGATTCAATTGCCAGGTTACAGGCGGCCGAAAGTACCGAGTCGGAAATATGCCTTTTTCTATCTGCTTGATTGGAATGATGAGGCTTGTTATAAATATCATCTGTTTGCTCAACTTCCCAGATGATCTTCTGCATAGTTTCCACAACTTCTTCAGGGTAAAGCCCAACAGAAGTTTCACCGCTCAGCATCACTGCATCAGCCCCGTCAAGCACTGAGTTGGCAACATCATTTACTTCGGCACGGGTGGGCCTGATATTGCTTATCATGCCTTCCATCATCTGGGTAGCAACAATAATTGGTTTGGAATACTGGTTGCATTTGCGGATAAGTTTTTTCTGGACTAACGGCACCTGTTCCAATGGAAGCTCAACGCCCAGGTCGCCACGGGCAACCATTATACCGTCAGATTCTGCTATGATCTCATCCATGTTTTTTACAGCATCGGGTTTTTCAATTTTAGCAATAATCCCCGGCATATTAACAGGACTGCCGAATTCATTGATTGCAGCTTTCAGATGCCGGATATCATCTGCTTTCCTTACAAAAGAGAGAGCAATCCAGTTGAGTTCGTGCTCAAGGATAAAAGCAAGGTCACGTTTGTCTTTTTCGGTTAAGGATGGAAGTGAAACGACTGTGTTGGGCAGGTTGACTCCCTTTTTGCCGGATAAGATTCCTCCATGGATCACTTTGGCTCTCACTTCATCTACGCCGTTGGTTTCAATAACCCGGAAAAGCAGTTTCCCGTCATCGAGCAGAAGGTCTTCGCCTGGTTTTACATCGCGGGCAAATTCAGGATATGTAATATATAACCGATCGGCAGTGCAATCGCATTCCGTTGTTGTAAAAACCAGTTCGTGCCCGTCGTACATCATTGCTTCTTTATTGGTAAATGCCCCGATGCGGATTTTAGGTCCCTGCAAATCACCAAGTAAAGCAATATGAGTTCCAAATTCAGCATTAAGCGAACGCACATTTTCAATAACAGCAAGGTGTTCGCTATACGCACCATGCGAAAAATTTAACCGGAATACATCAACACCGGCTTTAATAAGTTTACCTAACATTTCGCGGCTCGAACATGCGGGGCCAACAGTTGCAACAATTTTTGTTTTCATATTTTGAGATATATCGTGATCAGACTTTTTGATTTCTTACGGAATCCTGGGCTTCAATGTAAATAGTGCCTATTTCGGGAATTTCTTTTTTTAGTTCCAACTTCAAATGCTCTATAATATCCTCTACTTCAAATCCTTTAATATCATCATTTACATCTACAGAAAGCAAAACCAGGTATTTGCTGTCGCCCATTACCATAGATTGTATCCGATTAATATGACCTATTTTTTTATACTTGTGAATAATAGTTCGCACTAACAGCCGTCTTTCGCGCGGCAGACTTTCGCCGACAATCAGGTTTTTTACTTCCCCGATCAGAAGTATAGATACAGATAAAAGCAATACTCCAACAAAGATACTTCCTATAGCATCGAAAACAGGATTTACCAGCCAGGCCAGTAATGTTGAAGCCAATACCAACAATAGACCCGCCATTGCAGCAGAGTCTTCAAGTACAACTACAATCAGGCTTACTTGCGTTGAGGCCCTGATGGCCTTAAAAAATGAAAGTTTCGTGGTCTTCCTGAATTCCCCAAACGCCACCTGGAATGATTTGGCTTCAATTACAATCGAACTGAGTAAAACAGCAAAAATCCAGAACACATGAGTAAGTTTTTCCGGATGCATGAGTTTATGAAAGCCTTCATAAATGGAAAACATGGCCCCTACGAAAAACAGCAAAACCGCTACCATCAGCGACCAGAAGAATACTTCGTTGGCGTACCCGAAACTATGCATTTCGCTGGGAGACTTTTTAGCTCTTTTTTGACCAATCAGCAGTAAAATTTGGTTAAAGCTGTCGGCAGTTGAATGTATAGATTCGGCCAGCATTGCTGTACTTCCTGTTATAAAAGCTACAATATATTTAATAATTGCGATCAACAGGTTGCCTGCCAGTGCAAAAACAATTGCTTTGTTTGATCCGTGACTACTCATTCAAATTGGATGAAAAATGGGAATTAGAAAAAATCGTATCTGGAAATTTGCCCTTCTAAGCAACTTCTTTAGCCAATAAAATGTTTTTCTCCTTTGTATAAAAGCTATTTAAAGATTCGAAAGGATAAGGAAACAAGCAGCAGCTTCAATTTGCATATACAAATATACAATTTCTGAAAATACTATTTCAGTGTATAAAAAGAATAAAAGGATTAAATTATACTTTCTCGCTTTCGAGCTGCAGCAATGCTTTCATGGCTGCATCCTGTTCTGCTCCTTTGATAGAATAGTCGCGGCCTTTACCAAGTGAAATTTTGTCGACAAGTACGTCGACAACATATTGTTTGTTGTAACCGTGCCCCACCTCGTTAAGGATCACAAATTCCACCGAACGCTTTTCCCTCTGCGACCATTCAATGATCCGGCTTTTGTAATTGGTATTGTTATTTTCGAGATCCTGCAGGTCGAAATGTTGCTTTATAATCTTTTCGATAATAATCTGCCTGGTGAAATTGTAGCCTTTATCAAGGTAAATAGCACCGATCAACGCTTCAAATGCATCGCCTTTCATCGATCGATACACGTTGTTGTTCTCAGTATTGGCCGTAATCAGGGTATCGATACCCAATTTCTGCGAAAGCTTATTCAGTTGTACACGGCTTACAATACGCGAACGCATTTCGGTAAGGAAACCTTCGTCCTTATAAGGAAACATCTTGAAAAGGTGATCGGCAACCACAGCGCTGAGTATGGCATCGCCTAAATACTCCAGCCTTTCGTTGCTCACCCGGCTGCCATTATTGAGTTCAATAGCCTGCGATTTATGGCGAAAGGCAAGTTTATACAAAAAAATATTCCCTGGATAATACCCGAAAATATTTTTCAAAGCTACGAAAAGCTGTTTATCTTCAGAGAGAAAAACCCTTATAGGATTTATGACGTTGAAAGCCAAAATTACTCAACAAATTTCTTAAAAATAAGCGTAGCGTTGTGTCCACCAAAACCAAACGTGTTACTCAAAGCAACATTAACTGTGGTATGCAAAGCTTTGTTAAATACATATGTGAGTGATTGATCAACCTCTGGATCATCAGTAAAATGGTTGATTGTAGGAGGAATAATATCGTTCTGTAAAGCAAAAATAGATGCCATAGCTTCAACTGCACCAGCTGCACCAAGCAAATGGCCGGTCATTGATTTGGTTGAATTAACATAAACTTTTGCCGAATGTTCGCCAAACAGTTTAGCCAAAGCTGCTGTTTCGGCAACATCACCAAGACCAGTAGAAGTACCATGGGTATTAACGTGATCAATATCCATTATGGTCATTCCGGCATCTTTTATAGCTGAACGCATTGCATTGAGTGCACCCAATCCTTCAGGATGTGGTGCGGTTATGTGATATGCATCAGCACTCATACCCGCTCCTGCAACTTCGGCGTAAATCTTAGCACCTCTTGCAATTGCATGGTCAAAATCTTCAAATATTAAGGCTGCACCACCTTCTCCCATAACAAATCCGTCACGGTCCTTATCAAACGGACGAGATGCTGTTGCTGGATCATCATTACGCGTTGAAAGAGCATGCATGGCATTAAAAGCTCCAACACCCATAACATTAATTGCAGCTTCAGAGCCTCCGGTTACAAAAGCATCAGCCATACCTAGCCTGATATAGTTGTACGCATCAATTAACGCATTGGCAGAAGAAGCGCAAGCAGAAACGGTAGCAAAATTCGGGCCTCTGAATCCGTAACGGATCGATATCTGACCTGCCGCAATATCGGCAATCATCTTCGGTATCATCAGCGGACTGAAGCGAGGGGTACCATCGCCAGCGTTGAAACCTGAAATCTCTTCGAATATGGTAGTCATACCACCAATTCCCGATGCCCAGATAACGCCAACACGATCATGATCCACATTTTCGGCATCAATCCCGGAATCTTTCACCGCTTCATCGGCACAAATCATACCGTAAAGAGTAAAAGGATCAAATTTCCGAACCTCTTTGCGGTCGAAAAAATTTAACGGGTCGAAATTTTTGACTTGACAAGCAAACTTTGTTTTAAATTTACTTGTATCGAAATGTGTGATAGGGCCAGCACCACTAACCCCATTAACCAAGCCACTCCAGTATTCCGGAGCTGTATTGCCTAATGGAGTCAGTGCGCCAAGGCCGGTAACTACTACTCGCCTTAACTTCATCGAATGGATTTTACTTATTTCGCGTTGCTTTCTAAGTAAGTGATAGCATCACCTACTGTACTGATTTTTTCAGCCTGATCGTCAGGAATAGCAATGTTGAATTCTTTTTCGAATTCCATAATCAGTTCAACGGTGTCCAATGAATCGGCACCCAGGTCGTTGGTGAAACTTGCTGCAGGGTTTACTTCTTTTTCGTCTACTCCCAGCTTATCAACGATGATAGCTTTTACTCTTGTTGCAATGTCGGACATTGTTGTACGCTTTAATTGGTTTAAGGCTGCAAAGAAATAACAATTTCATCGATAAAACAATAATTACTCTGATTATTTTAGGCCTGATCATATTAATGCCCTAAATACCAATAATATACACCAATTGTTAAATTCGTTTTCAAGTACAGCAACTTGTTTATTTGGTTTTTTTTCGGGGCTTTAAGCTAAAAAATAAGGTAAAAGTCGCTGGTTTTTTGTTATTTTGAATCCGAAAAGGATTACTACCTTCTTCTCTGGAATCCGATGTAGAATAAATAGCTTCCTAACTTAATATACAAAAAATGTTTCCATGAAAAATATACCCAGGATTGCAATTTTTGCCTCTGGAAGCGGAAGCAATGCGCAACGCATCGCCGAATATTTTGCAGGTACGGGATTACTTCAGATTTCTGCTATTTATTGCAATAATTCTGAAGCCTATGTTCTGGAAAGAGCAAAGTTGCTTGGAATACCTTCGGTGCTGTTTAACCGGCATGATTTTTACCACACGACCTCGATAATGGATGATATGAAGAACAGAAAAACCGACTGGATTATTCTCGCCGGGTTTTTGTGGCTGATTCCAGAAACAATCTTAAAGTCATTTCCACAAAGAATTATAAATATTCATCCTGCACTATTACCTGCTTACGGAGGTAAAGGGATGTACGGAATGAAAGTACATGAATCTGTTATCGCATCTGGCGACAAGCAAAGCGGGATAACCATTCATCATGTAAATGAATTGTATGATGAAGGTGATATTATTTTTCAGGCTACCTGCCAGATACAGCCAGGTGATACTCCTGAAATTCTCGCCGCTAAGATCCATGAGCTGGAATATGAGAATTTCCCTGTTGTTATCGGGAAGATGGTTGCCGGCAGTTAAGAGCTAATGGGACATAGAAAATAGTCTTATTAGACGGTTCTCATAAAACGAAAATGGGAAATAGTAGATTCCACCATTTCCCATTAACTATTTCCAATTAACTACTTTCAAACATATTCCTTCACTTCCACCTCACCTTTAAGCACCATCAGGCCATTCATCGCCAATGCCCGCATTTCATCTTCACCGGGATAAATATAAACAGGCGCAAACTTAAATACTCTTTCGATAATAAGGTTGGTAATCCATTTGCTGTGGGCAACGCCTCCGGTAAGCAGAATAGCATCTACATCACCTTTAAGTACGGGAACCATGGAACCAATACTTTTAGCTACCTGGTACGCCAGGGCTTCGAGAATAAACTTAGCTTGTTTGTCGCCGCTCTGGGCACGTTGTTCAGCTTCGTAAGCACTGTTGGTGCCCAAGTGAGCAACGATACCGCCGTTACCTACAACCATTTTTATTATTTCTTTTTCCTCATATTGTCCGCTGAAACAAAAACGTACCAGGTCTCCCGTAGGAAGAGTACCGCTTCGTTCAGGAGAAAAAGGGCCTTCCCCGTCGAGGCCCTGGTTTACATCAATAACTCTTCCCTTGTAATGCGCACCGATAGTAATGCCACCTCCCATATGAACCACAATAAGGTTCATATCTTCGTACCGTTTCATTATGCTTTTTGCATGCTGTCGCGCAATTGATTTCTGATTGAGCGCATGGAAAATCGATATCCTTTTAAATAGCGGGTGTCCGGATATACGTGCAATTTCATCCAGTTCATCAACTACTACAGGATCGGCTATATATGCTTTTGCATCAGGTAACGAACGGGCAATATCGTCGGCTATAAGTCCACCCAGATTGCTAGCATGTTCTTTAATAGGATGTTCATAAAGATCCGATTTCATGGCTTCATTCACCAGGTAAACTCCTGATGAAATGGGCTTTAACATGCCGCCTCGACCGACAACAGCCTGAATTTTATCAAGCTGTATATCCGCTGCTTCGAGTTCCTTATAAATGATTTCCTTGCGGAAATGGAATTGATCAGCCACATGCTCAAATTGTGCGAGTTCCTCACTGGGATGAGTTATATTCTTCACAAAAACAGGGTTCATGTTCTGATAAACCGCAATTTTTGTAGAAGTTGAACCCGGATTTATCGCAAGTATGCGGAAATCTTCCATGTTTGTTTTTAGTTATTAGTTAATGGTTATTGGTTATTAGTAATGATAATTTTGAATTAAATACAACTTTGTAATGCTAACTATTAACGATTAACTATTTCCCAAAAATTAAGCCATTAAGGCCGCAAGAGCAATGGAATACGTTTTTGTAAGTGCACTGTCGCCACGTGAGGTAAGCACGCAGGGTACACGGGCACCGGCAACATAAGCGGCTAATTCGGCACCAGCCAATTTTGTGCCACCTTTGAAGAAGACATTGCCTGATTCGATATTGGGGAAAAGCAAACAATCGGCGTCACCAGCAACCGGTCCGGTAACTTTTTTAATTTGAACAGATTCCATATCAATAGCAGCATCCAGTGAAAGAGGTCCATCAACAACGCAACCAGGAATTTGTCCGCGATCGCTCATTTTTGCAAGTATGGCGCCATCAACACAGGCTGGCATGCCGGCCAGCATCTGTTCGGTAGCTGCAATAACGGCAACTTTTGGTTTTTCGACGCCAATGGCTTTTGAAACATTAACCAGGTAGCCAATCATTTTGATTTTTTGTTTCAGATCAGGCTGAGGAATAATGGCAACATCAGCTATTGTAAGCAGTTTGTGGTAAGCAGGAAATTCCATAACTGTAACATGCGAAAGTACAGCTCCTTCATTTGTAATTCCGCTGGTTTTATTCAGAATTGCGCGCATGTACTTGTCGGTACTCAGCGAGCCTTTCATAAGCAGGCCGGCTTTCCCGTCGTTAATCAATTTAACTGCCAGTGATGCCGCTTTTAGTTCGTTTGGCTCATTCAGGATTTCAAATTTGGAGGCATCCATATGATGCTCAGCGCATATTTCTTTTATAAATGCTTCATTCCCGGTAAGGGTAGCATCAACTATTCCTTTTTCGACGGCGGAATATACCGCTTCGATAGTGTGTGGGTCGTTTGCAAAAGCGACTGAAATACGTTTCTTAGGCTTGCTTTTCAGCAAATCAAACATCTGTTCTAATTTTGTTATGGCCATATGCCCTCCTGGTTTAAGTACTGTTATTGTGATAACACGTAAAAGAATAAAAAATTCAAATTTTCGGGCTGCAAAATTAGTCAATTCCCCTTCATTTCCGAAGGTTAACTTTTCGTTTTATTGCAATTTAGAATATATATAATTAAGCAGGATTTAACGATTTAGAACTTCGGTTTATTTAGGTTTGAAAATATTGATAAGTGAAGTGCAAGGAGGCAAAAAATGATATTTTTGCTAAAAATCAGGAACGTGAAAAATACACTTGCCGAATGGCTATCAAGGATTATTTAGTATAGAAATCAAGCATTTTCCGAATGGCAGCCGAACAAACCGGGCAAAATTCATTTCCACGGAAAGTACGCATTAGGCAATCGGGTGTAGGACGATAAACGCCTTTGGCTACATAACCGGCGCCTTCGTAAACCCCTAATTTCATGCCTGAACCATTTTCGACTGGTGTCGGAATTGGTGTATTTGCGGGAAGCATTCCTTTCCATTTGGTTTCGAATTTGACCAGTGTAGTTATATTGGGCTCCCATGGTTCGAGATTAGCCGGATACATATCATTGAAGGAAGTAGATCCGTCGTCGTATTCATCGGCCAGGGCGGCAAAACCATGCCCGAATTCGTGCACGAATATTTTAGCTGAAGAGGCATTGCTGTTTACTGACGTACTGTAAAAATTATATATGGCACCTCCGCCGTATTTTGTGGTATTTACAAGGATATAAATCTGATCGTAAGGTGCATTTGCAGCAAGGTTACGAACCGACTTATTATCGTATGTCATAAGGTAACGTTCCGAATCGAAGGTATAGAAGGAGGAGTTCATGACGGTATTCTTCCACACATTGTCACCGGGAATATCGGTACCGCTTTCTGCTGAAGGAGCAAGCACAGCTCGGATATTGAATTTATCGCGGTTATGGGTGTAGGGTTCAAAAGTGAAGAGCCCTGCCGCAAACTTGTCACAATCGGACTTAAACTTATCCATTTCTGCTGCCGTATAACCTTCGGGTAAAATCACGATATCAACCTTTTTTGATGGGTCGCCCGAGATAAGGGCATCATAAACAGGGAATGCCATTTGCCTTTCAGGCGAAATAAAATAATTCTTCACTTCCACTGTATATCCGAATTTCTTCTCATAAACGCCCATAAAATTGCGGCTGTAAAACTCAATCCTGACATCGTTTTTCGGGAAAGGCATTATGGCTGTTTCCGAAAATGTTCGGCTGGTGTGCTTTGCCTCTTCGGTAAACTGCCATTCATCAAATAATGCACAATATCCATGGCTGTATATCAAGGTGTTGGAATTAACATCGAAAGCCTTAAAATAATATTCTCCAAAGTTTAAAGTATCAATCAGAGTGACATGTGTACCTCCCCAGGATGGCTCCGATTTAACCTGGTCGATAGAGTAGAATTCGCTTTGGCTGTTCCCAGTGTGAAAGTAATCAACACGTAGTGATTTATTTACAAACCAGTCGTCGAATGAAGCAAATGACTGAAAAGAAGCCACAAGCAAAATGATTGGAAGGATTATTTTTTTCATGGAAGAAAGGGGTTATTTCGAGGATCAAAAGTATAAAATGTATTGAGATAGACTGAAGTTTTTCTGTTCAATTATCTTTTGCTTGTTAGCAAAATAATAAATCAGCTTAAAATCCCATTCATATTTACGACTTACTTCAAATTTTTCAAAATAAACAACCAAAATGCTGTAAACAAATTTCACTGTACAACTGTTTAATGATTTCTTCTTCTAAAAGAATAAATGAAGTCAGGGCATACTCCCGGATACCGCCAAAAAACTCCTTTTACCCTTTAAACACTTAATTTAATCTACAGAAATGAAGCCTTCCGCGAAACGGATTGTAACCTCTGAAATCAAGTTATTACTAACTAAAAATGAAAAAAAATGAAAAAAATACTACTTTTTATTGTACTGACTTCATACGGATTCGCCGGATTCAGTGCTACCTTTACGATTAATAACTCAGGAACAACATTTACTCCTAATGCAATTACAATAACACTAGGGGATAATGTAGATTTCGTTATCGGCGGTACTCATAATGCCATTGAAGTAAGCCTGGCAACATGGACTGCGAATGGGAATACAGCGCTTTCAGGAGGGTTTTCCACTCCTTTCGGCGGGGGTACTGTAACTGCTGATAAGCTAACATTGGGAGTGCATTATTACGTTTGCAAACCTCACGCTGCATTTGGTATGAAAGGAACCATTACCGTTCTGGATCCAACAGGGCTAGCAGATAATTCGCGCAAAGAAGATATTTCAGTCTTTCCCAACCCTTCGAACGGGAACTTTAATTTGCAGATTAATAATTCACAAGCCGCAAAAAAACTGGATCTGGGAATCTTTACTTTGCAAGGGAAAAAGGTTTATTCGAAATCAGATCTCCAACAACAGGACATCTATACAATCGAAATTCCCGACCTCCCAAAAGGAGTCTATATCCTGAAACTCTATGGCAGGAAAGAAATCTACAGCAGGAAGATAGTTGTTCAATAACCGTATCCGACGGTGCGCTTGCGTCAATTTGCATATTTGTGTAAGGAAACACGGTTTAATAACAAGCCGTGCTTCCTTATGCTTGGTTTAAAACAATCTTAGAATGCTTGGAGTACTCAAGTCCTATATTCATTGCTAACATAAAATCATTGAATTAATGTCAGTCCAGAATAAACCAAACGTGAGCTCCGAAGATCGTTGGGTTAAAATAATTGCACCTTACCGAAACGGAGATAAACTGCACAGCTGGTGGCAGATTACTAATACCTTTTTGCCTTACGTGTTTTTATGGGTATTGATGGTTATAAGCCTGTCATACAGTTATTGGATAACTCTTCCATTAATATTGATTTCGGCAGGTTTCCTGGTGAGGCTGTTTATCATATTTCACGATTGTGGTCACGGCTCTTTTTTTAATTCAAAACGACTGAGCGAAATTGTAGGAATTATCATTGGCATATTGGCTTTTACTCCCTATCACAGGTGGCACCATTCGCACCTGATACACCACCGCACTGTCGGAAACCTTGACAAACGCGGTTCAGGCGATGTATGGACCCTAACTGTGGACGAGTACCTTTCTCTTCCTAAAAGGAAACAACTTGCCTACAGGATTTTCCGGAATGCCTTTGTTATGTTTGGACTTGGCGCTGCATTGCTTTTCCTGGTTGGGAACAGGTTTACTCATAAAAGTTTTTCGCCCAAAGAGAAATTCAGTGTTTATCTTACCAATGCAGGAATTGCTGTTTTGGCTACAACATTATGCCTGACAATAGGCTGGAAAGCCTACCTGATTATACAGTTACCGGTTATGTATTTTGCTGCAATCGGCGGAGTTTACCTTTTCTATTTGCAGCATCAGTTCGACGGAACTCATTGGTATGGCGAACAGGATTGGGATTTTAAAACCGTGGCTTTGCATGGAAGTTCCTACTATAAACTACCGAAGGTACTGCAATGGTTTTCAGGCAACATCGGGTTTCATCACATCCACCACCTGAGTTCAAAAATACCAAATTACCGGCTCGAAAAATGCCACCGTGAAAACGAACTTTTCAAGAGTGTCAAACCTATTCCATTCCTTCAGGGATTCAAATCAGTACATCTAAAACTGTGGGATAGCAAAGCCGGCAGACTTATATCATTTAAGAAACTGAAAATGGTTTAAGGGCGTATTGTCTCAAAATGGCATCAGACATTAACACGAACATTTGATTGATATTCCATTTGAATTTTCCGTTCCTTCAGTAGCATAGCCATCAAATTTCCACCATTCAATTCCTCCTATAAGTTCTTTAACTTTAAACCCCAACTTTGTCATATTTAATGCGCCTTTGGTTGATGCATTGCAGCCTATTCCATCGCAATAACAAACATACAATTTAGTTCTGTCCAAATGCCGGGTGCTGGTTTCATCCATAGTCCGGTGAGGAATATTTATCGCGCCGGGTATATGTTCCCTTTCAAATCCGAATGATTGTCTTGCATCCAAAGGCACAACATCTTTCCCTTTTTCGAGCGCAGTAAATAAATCCGATGGATCCATTTCAAAATCCACTTTATTCTGATAAAATTCAATTTTCCTATCCATACCTCTAGTTTTTTATATCAAACAAACAGTGAATCTTTTTTGTTTCCAGGTTTAGATTTTTAAGTCTGAAAAACAGAAGCCTTTCTTTGCCCGACATTTTCTTAAGCTGCATAGGAACAGTTCCAGACAAAAGCAAAAAAGTATTGTGAAAATAAAAAAAAAGAAATTCATTTTTCTTTCATAAACGAAACCAATTTATACCTTTATGCCTTCAATTTATTTGTAAATCCTTCTTGTTATGAAACAGATATCACTGTTGATCCTGCTCGCTCTATTTGCAGGTTCGCATGCATTTGCAGGGCCTTATGACGATCTGATTAAAAAAGCGGGTGACAAAAAGACTTTCCCCGGATCGAATGTACTTCTGATTTTCGACAGTACACATGTTGATATGATGGAAACCGGCCTGAGCCACAATTACATACATCGTTTGTACAAAGTTTTAACCCCTGATGGAGCAAAAAGCTTGTCGGTTATCAAATTCGATTACGATCCGCTTTCGGCCTGGTCGGAGATACGTGGCGTCACGATTTATCATACCGACGGTTCTCAGACAGTTCTTGATACCTCCAGAGTACTTGATTATCCGCAGCCTGCCCGGGCCATTTACTGGGGCGCACGCGAGAAAATGATCGAAGTCGGTCGGTTAGAACCTGGTGACGCAGTTGACGTTCATTTGTACCGGAAAGGTTTTACCTATGCCTTACTTGGCGGAGGTGATGAGGATGAAAGATATATTCCACCTATGAAAGGGCATTTCTACGACATTGTGCCGTTTTATAGCAACGACCCCATTTTGTTAAAGGTTTACCAGATCAACGTTCCCGACAGCAAGGTGCTACAATACGAAGTATATAACGGAGAAGTATCATCTAAAATGTGGCGGAAGGGAGATAAACTGGTTTACACTTTCTCGAAGAAAAACATACTCCCTTTTAAAGGTGAGCCGCGCTCGGTTGATCCATCAGATATTGCTACAAAATTGCTGATGAGTACAAGTCCAGACTGGAAATCGAAGAGCACCTGGTTTTATGGTGTAAACGAAGAGTATAAAAGTTTCAAAGCCAACGATGCAATCAGAAAAAAAGTAAATGAATTGCTTCGCAATGCACGTGATGAAAATGATTCGGTGACAATACTTACTCACTGGGCCGGCGACGAAATCCGTTACCTGGGTGTTACCATGGGCAAAGGTGAAGGCTACACCCTTCATAGCGGCGAAATGAATTTTAACGACCGTTGCGGAGTTTGTAAGGACAAAGCCGGGATGCTCATTACCATGCTTCGGGCCGCAGGAATTGAGGCTTACCCGGCTATGACCATGGCTGGATCGCGAATCGATTATATTCCTGCCGACCAGTTTAATCATTGCGTTACCGTTTTTAAAAGCCGTAAGGACGGTCGTTATCACCTTCTCGATCCAACATGGGTTCCTTTTGTTCGTGAACTCTGGTCGAGTGCCGAACAACAGCAGAATTACCTGATGGGTGTTCCAGAAGGCGCTGACCTGGGCGAAACTCCTGTTTCAAATCCTTCGAATCATTACCTGAAAATGAGTGGCACAACCAATATATTGGCCGACGGCACACTTGAAGGCGAGTATGATGTTACTGCCGAAGGTCAGACTGATGCAGCTGTTCGCGGAATATTTACCCGAGGCTATATGGCTGAATGGTCAGCTAATGTTGAAAAGGAGGTACTTCACATTTCGCCTCTGGCACAATTGGTAAAAGTAACTAACGACGATCCTTATAATTATCTTGCTGGTCCGATTCTGATGCATTTCAAAATTCGCATTCCCGAATTTGCCACTGTAGCCGGCGATGAACTGATTTTTACCCCACTGCTTGCAACAGGTTTTATGAAAAGAGCTATGCCCCATACAGCATTCGATACAGGACTCGAAAACCGTAAATTCCCCTTCCGTGACCGTACATCACACACAGTGGAAATGAATGAGAAAATTACATTGCCGGGAATCAAAGAAATTGTATACAAACCAGAAGCTGATTCAGGAGAAGGAAGCGGAGCTCAATACGCCGGGATGATAAAAAGGGAAAACAATATTTTGAAATTTACATTCAGTGCATCCTTTGCGAAGCGGATATATCAACCGGAGGATTGGAATTCATTTAAAGCCGCAGTAGCCTACCAGAACCTTCTTTCTGTAGAACCGGTGATTGTAAAGATTAAGTAGTTAGTTAACGGTTATTGGTTAATAGAAAAAAGTTTCTTGACAATCTATTTCCGGACTTAATCGAGTAAAGATTCAGAACTTAATAAAATTCAAAATTCAGCAATCAGTACACCATGATACATAAAATATTACTTCTCACATTAGTCCTTTTCGCATTCATTTCGGCTAACGCCCAGGATGAAAAATCCGATGCGGTATACCAGGATCAGACCAAAGAATACACATTAAACAAAGATGGCAGTTGGGCCTATCATTACAGCCACAAACTACTTATAAAAACCTATTTCGCATTCCATAACCTGTATGGTGAGGATTTCATAGTGTATGATCCAGCTTTTCAGAAACTGAAAGTAAACCAGTCGGTAACCACTATGGCCGATGGGAAGCAGGTGCCTACGCCTGAAAATGCTTATAACGAATTATTGCCCGGCTTTGCTGCCAATGTGCCTGCCTGGAACCGACTGCGCGAAATGGTTGTAACCCATACAGCCCTCGAACGAGGAGCTACCATCGATTTCGACTATATGCTCACAACAGCGAAAGGCTATACGCCTGCGCTTATGAGCAACGAACAACTCATGATGAACTCGCCGGTTAAGAAACTGACTTTTATTATCCATGTTCCATCGGGATCTTCTTTCAATTATGAACAGTTCAGTGTAAAGTCGAAACCTGTAATAGTAAAAGAGGGAAACAAAACCACTTATACCTGGACACTTGCAGATTTACCTGCTGCTTTGCGTGAAGATTTTAGGCCAAAGGAGCAGCAAAACAGACCAAGAATCGTGTTTATAGCAAGTGTAAAAGCTGCAGATGCAATAGCTGGTTTTGCTTCGCAGGAAGCGTTTAAATGCGAAATTCCAGCAAGAGTTAAAGAAGAAACAGCAGGTGCTTTGTCAGGTGTTGACAAACCTTTACTGAAAGCTTTAAAACTCCACGAAAAGGTTGCGAATGATTTGAATACGTGGCAGGTGCCCTTACTAAACACTGGCTATAAATTGAGGAATGCAGAAGCAATTTGGCAAAGTAATGGTGGCACCGAAGCAGAAAAAGTAGTGTTGCTTACCGGAATGCTACGTTCACAGAATATCCAGGCAGAACCGGTTGCAGTTGTGGCTGAAAGATTTTATTCTAAAAAAGTTGCAAGCCCTGCCATAATTGAGCGCTTCCTTGTTAAAGTGAATATTCAGGGCATGGAACCTATTTTTCTTTCGCCTACTCAGCCTGATTTTCAGGATCTCAGGTATTCACTTTCAGGTAAAAGGATTATTTCTCTCGTTCCTGGCAAAATCCAGCCTTCTGAAATTATAGGAGAGCCAAAAAACACGCTCTCTCTTACCGGTAACCTCGAACTCACAGAAGATTCAAGCCTGAAAGGAAAGATGAGCATGGAACTTGGAGGGCGACTGAATCCATGGCTGAAAGTGCAAAAAGACAGCACATACACCTCCACCATGCTTTCGAGTGGATTTGGAAATGGCAAAATCACAGAAATTATAAAAGGGAAAACTGACATCGATTTATCTTCTTTCAGCTTTCAGGCGACTTCAGGCAACTTCACAACGGAAAAAGCCGGGCATATTTTCCTGAAACTTCCTTCGTTTCCAAACGGTTCCGATAGCTGGCATATGACCGAGCTGGTCAGCAGCCGCATGGAGCCTCTCGAAATTCCATTTGCACTAAACGAATCGTATGATCTTTTTATAACCATTCCTGAAGGAATGGCCTTGGTTTCGCCAGCCACTTCATCCAATATAAGTAATGAATTTGGAACTATTGAAATTTCAATTTCAGCCGAAGGAAGGCAATTACATATTGTTCGGAAGATAAACATCACAAATACCAATGTGCCTGCTGTAAAATATGACACATTCCGGTCGATGATAAACACATGGAACAGTAAAAAATACAGGGAAGTTGTTCTGAAGATAGGGAATTAAAATATAGGTCTATTTAGCTGACTCCCAAAGTCAATTTTGAAAATACGCTTTTCGGAATTACTTGTACTATTTAGAGTTTTGTTTTTCAATATCTTTGTATAACGCCATAGGCAATTTTGTTGTCATAAACAACGATTAACACTGAAGGGGTGTAAAGATTATAGATCAGGCATTATCTATTAGAACAAAACCCCGAAGGGGTGAAATAGCTATGGCAGGAACATTTTCACAGATTTATATTCATGTGGTGTTTGCAGTCAAAGGAAGAGAAAATCTTTTGGAAAAACCATGGCGGGATGAGGTTTTCAAATATATGGCTGGTATTATCAAAGGTAAAAACCAGAAACCAATTATTGTAAATGGCGTCTGTGATCATGTTCACTTATTTATCGGACTGAAACCGTCCATGTGTCTGTCTGATCTTGTCAGAGATATTAAAAACAATACTACTAATTTTATCAACGATAAAAAGCTGACTAAAAGCAAATTCGCGTGGCAGGAAGGATATGGCGCTTTTTCGTATTCGCATTCTCAAATGCATAATGTTTATCAATACATATTGAATCAGGAAGAACATCATCTCAGGAAAACTTTCAAAGAGGAATATCTTGATTTTTTAGAAAGATTTGAAGTTGAACACGATGAGAAATATTTATTTGAATGGTTGGATTAATAATGATTCAATTTATTTACCCCTTCGGGGTTACAATCTTTTTATTCTGAATTCCTATAATCATTTCATCCCTTCGGGATTTGAAGAGAATGAGCCCTTATTACACGTCATTTTCAAATACCAACAATAAAACAGTTTTAATAAAGGGGAAAAATCAATTAACCCCAAAAAGGTACAATGTTTATAGACAATAAATCATTAGTCCATCAAACCCCGAAGGGGTGCAATGTTTTTAGAAAAATAGATTCCAATATGGCGCAACCCCGAAGGGGTGACATAAATAATTCCGGTCTATGTTCAATAACTGGAACATTAAAAAATA
Organism: uncultured Bacteroidales bacterium; assembly: GCA_903913645.1. Taxonomy (GTDB): domain Bacteria; phylum Bacteroidota; class Bacteroidia; order Bacteroidales; family UBA4417; genus UBA4417. Next base: position 28,665 of record CAIWMA010000321.1, read on the forward strand.
CAGGGAAGTTGTTTTGAAGAAAGGGAATTAAACAATAGTCCTCCCCAATTGCCCGCCATCAATCAGGTTGGCAATGCGTTTGGCATTCATAAACTGTTTCTGCAGATCGATGGACACATCATCCGATTCGGCCGTTTTTATCTTTTCTAGCAATTCTTTCAGGATCTGACGAACCCGTTTCGATTTAAAGGATAATATTGAGTTCGGAATCAGGAAATCAAGTACTTCATGTTCCTGGAGCAGGCGGATTTTGCGCTTTTCCCAGTTTGGGCTGAAGGTGTATTTTGTAGCAATGAGATCAATCACCGGTCCCGAAACAGAATTGTCAGGATGATTGGTAAGCTTTCGGTAATCTATATCCGGATTGTTTTTAAGTTCAGCTACACAGGTATTAAAAATTTGTTGGTACTGCGCATTGCTGAAGTCAAGTTCATCAGCTGTAATATCGCTAATGATAAAATTGGCAGCCTTTACTTTATTCTTAACAGGTTCACCAGTTTCAGGATCCGGATAATTTGTTTCTATTTCAACATCGCCAAAGAGCAACAACTGCCTGATTATCTCACGTTCAATATCATCGGTACTCAGTGCATCGAATGATTCCTGTTGTTGTTCGGCAGGTTCTGGCGCAAATAAGTTGTCGAGTTCTTCCGCTTCGGTTGGAGTGGACCCTGATTTCTGCGTGAATTTTTTCCGCAGAAGTTTGTTAAGTTCATTCAGGATGGCACGTTCGTCCATCTGCATTCGGTCGGCACTTTCCTTAACGTAAGCGAGGCGTGTAAGCTGGTCGGGAATAAGCGAAATGCTTTCGATAAAATCCTTCAGCACTGCAACCCTTTTCAACGGATCACGGCCGGTTTCGCTTAGTAAAAGGTCAATCTTGAAGTGAATAAAATCCTTGGCATTCTGCTGGATAAACTCCTGCACTTCGACACCACGGCGTGTGCGGGCGAATGAATCCGGATCTTCTCCGTCAGGAAACAGAACTACTTTTACGTTCATGCCCTGTTCAAGGATCATGTCAATTCCGCGGAACGAAGCTTTAATGCCGGCAGGGTCACCGTCATAAAGAATAGTGATGTTTGGCGTGTACCGTTTTATCAGCCTGATCTGATCTGCTGTCAATGAAGTTCCCGAAGAGGAAACCACATTCTGCACACCGGCTCGGTACATCGAAATTACATCTGTATACCCTTCTACCAGGAAACACATATCGTTGGCGGCGATGGCATGCTTGGCAAAAGAAATTCCATAAAGGACCTTGCTCTTGTTATAAATCTCGCTTTCGGGCGAATTGACATATTTCGGCCTGGTTTTATCGGAAGTCATGATACGTCCGCCGAAGCCAATAACACGACCTGCCTGGCTGTGGATCGGGAACATTACCCTTCCTCGGAAGCGGTCGTAAAGGCGATCATCCTTTTTAATACTCAAGCCAGATTTCTCAAGCATATCGGCACTAAAGCCATTTTTCAGGGCTTCCTTACTTATAGCGTCCCATACTTCAGGACTATAACCCAGCTGGAATTCACGAATGGTTTCGTCACTGAAACTGCGTCCATGGAAATACGATAAGCCGACCGAAAGTCCTTCGTCGGTATTAAAAAGCTGATTTGCAAAAAACTTGGCAGCAAAGTCAACAATAGCCATCAAACCTTCGCGGGCTGATTTTTCGGCAACCTGTTCGGCGGTTTCGGCTTCTTCCTGAATATCAATATTGTATTTTTTGGCAAGGTAGCGCAGCGCTTCGGGATAGGTGAATTTTTCATGTTCCATCACAAAATTCACTGAATTGCCTGCTTTTCCACACCCAAAACATTTGTAAATCCCCTTGGTTGGCGAAACGTGAAACGAAGGAGTACGCTCATTGTGAAAAGGGCATAAACCTGTAAAATTGCCTCCGCGCCGTTTCAGCGCCACGAAATCAGCAACAACTTCCTCCACTCGGGCGGCATCAAAAATCTGCGAAATAGTATCGTGTGGGATCAAAGTTCAGGGAATATTTAGGTAATGCAAAATAACGAAAAAAAAGGGTGTGGAATCCGGGTCAGAAATTTCAAAACAGGAATTTCCGGAATGTTCAGGTTATGTTAATGTTCCAAAAACAAAATAGTTCCTACATCAACGGGCTCTCCTTCGTATAACTCAATAATTGATACTCCGGAACGCTTAACGTATGATTCGATTATCGTTCGTTCTTTAAAGTATTTCAGGCTTCCGCAAATAAAAAGAGTATTTTCAAACAATCCACAGGCGCCACCGAAAAATCCGTGTTCAAATCCATCGAGTTTCACACAAGTTGAATCAACGTATAGCACTTCCAGTTTATGCTGTTTAAGCGATTTCTCAATTCCGCGGTCGGAAGTGATAAAAGTTTCGTTTGGCAATGCAATCAGATTACAGCGAACATATCCTTGCTTTATAGGGATTATTTCAAGTTCCGTATTCAGTTTTTCGATTTCCGGTTCGCTTACAGCAGGATTTTGAAATATAAATTTATTGGTAACCAGCGAATTATACTGTGCTGTTTCAGGATATTCCTGTCCCACAGGTAAAGAACTTTTAATATAATTGATTTTGTATTGATCCAGGATGGCAAAATACTTTTCCGGCAGGTTCGGTGCAACAATTAACCCGGCAGGAGTTGGGCAGAAAAAAATGTCCGGATGCCCCGAAATAGCATCATATGTTATGCCTTCGGTAGCAAATTCAACAATTTCACCATAAGCTGCCAGTTTTTCTTTGGCAGTTTCGGGCATTTTTCGGTCAAGCAGTATAAGCATGGTATTCGAATCCTTTTAATTCAACGCTTTCTTCAAAAACCACTTTCCTGAAACTTTCAAGAAGCACAGCCTTATTCATTGCTTTATGCCCGATTGCTGCGTTACGCATTCCCGTTGCGACAGTAAGTGTGAGTATATTTCTTTTCCCGTTTTCGAATACCATGTTGGTTAGAAGTCTTCGCCAGATTTCCGAAAAAACCAGTTCGCCAAATGCTACATGAAACGGCCCGGCAACCAGACTTGTATTATCGAGAAGCCCTTCGGATGGATGAAGCCCGATACGGAGGATTTTTACTCCAGCCTCAATAAATAATGGAACAATATCAGCAACCCGCGAAATGGCTTCTTCCTGCGAAAGCGGTTGGTATTTTCCTTCCAGGTAAAGCGGTTCAAGTTCTGTGTCTTTGATAACCAAAGTCGGATAAATGCGGGTACATTCGGCGCCTAAACGTATAATTTCCTGAGCTGTATTAATCGACTTTTCAGCCGTATCGCCTGGTAAGCCGATCATCATTTGTAAACCAAGATTAAATCCATGTTCATTTATCATTTCCGAAGCACCATGAACCTGTTTCGCGGAATGACCGCGACCGGCAAGTTTCAGCACTTCTTCATCCAGGGACTGTGCTCCCAGTTCGATAGTAGTAACATGGTATTGTTTCAGCATCAGAAGAATTTCCCTGCTGATATAATCCGGACGTGTAGAAATTCGGATTCCGGTAATCCGGCCCGATTCAAAATATGGCTGAACTGAATCCAGGTATGCCTTTTGTTCTTCAACAGGGATTCCTGTAAAATTACCTCCGAAAAACCCGATTTCCACCTCGTGACCATCCGGAATGGTGAGCAAATGTTCGTTGATTTTAGCAATAACGTCTTCAACCGAAGGCGCTCTTTCGGCTCCGGCAATCCTATGCTGGTTGCAGAAAACGCAGCGGTTCGGGCAAGCCTCTTCAGGAATAAATACAGGGATTGTAAAGTGACGGACTCTCATGGGAAGCAAAGTTAGGTGTTTCCTGTAATACGAAAGGGCATTGGATTTGCATAAAAAAACCGGGGAGAGATTAGCCCCGGGTGCAAGTATATTTATTTTATACTTTGTTTATATCTGTTTAAATATCACTATATTTGACGAGGTTTACAGAGGTACATAAAAGACGAAATTTTAGGCATTTTAAGGCAAAACAGTCAACCAATCGTCAACCAGAGGGATATAAAAATTTTCAAAATGGCAAAGACCGAATTAATTCTGTACAAATGGAAAACTTTGAAGGATCTAACAAATCCTATCATGCTGCGAATATCCAAAAAAAACGAACGCAAAATGCTATCAACCGGACTAAGCTGCACCCCGAGACAATGGAATGATGAATATGGCCTGTTTGTACGGGATAAACGATTAGTGAAGGATTATGAAGAATTAAATACAGTATTAACTAATGCGAAGGCTAAAGCGGATAGAATCATCAAAGAGTTTGACAGGTTAGAAATTGATTGGACTATCAAACAATTTGAAAATAACTACCTTTTAAAATCGGTTAACTTGAATCCGGCAGACTATTTTGAAAGTCATATTCAAAAAATGGTAGATGCTGGCAGATACGGAAATGCTGATGTGTTTCGCTCTACATTGAAAATATTAACGCTTTTTGACAAGAAATTCAACAAGCTAAAATTTCCTGATATTGATCATAAATATATTGTAAAGTTTGATTTATTCCTGCGTAATGAAAGGAAGATTAAAGACACTTCGATAAGTTTCTACATGCGTACGTTCGCCACGCTGATTAATGCAGCCATTGCCGACAACCTAATGCAGATTGGATCTTATCCATTTAAGACTAAGCACAATAAGGGCTATCAGATCAGCAAATTAAATGTTGAAACAAAGAAACGGTTTATCCCAGGAGAATATCTGACTACTTTAAAGAATCACAACTTTGAAGATCCGAGGCTCGAAGCAGCAAGGAACTTATTTTTGTTCTCATTCTATTGCCGGGGCATAAATTGGATAGATATGGCAAATCTGAAAGATGAAAATATCAAAAATGAAATGTCAAACGATGGTATAGAGATAAAGGTATTAAAGTTCATTCGTACAAAAACACATAAACCGTTCGAGATTATCATTAATTCAGACATACAGAATCTTTTAGACTGGTTTAAAGTTATGCCACATTGCAACCCTTATTTATTACCAATAGTAACAAAGCCAGAGTATAAAGGCGATATATTGCGCCATCACATAAAGGATAAACGAAACGAATACAATAAAGCTTTAATCAATATAACAGCTATTGAAGCTTTGAAATTTCCTGATGCTTTAAAGAATATAACATCATATTACAGTCGTCATTCTTATGCGATGGTAATGCGTGATAAAGGAGTAAGCATTGAACTAATTAGCGAAGCATTGGGACATGCAGACCTTAAAACAACAAACATTTATTTGGATTCATTCGGACGTGAAAAAGTGGCAAATGCAAGTGAAAATTTAATAGGATAAATATGGAAAACTATAGCCTTTATTCTCCCTACAAATACATGGAGGGGAAACAACCTGAGTTCAATAAAACTATAATCGGACATGGTTATAATGAAGTTAAAGCAGTAGTGTTGTTTGATTTTATAATTGACACAATAAAACTACTTGAAGGGTGTAGAGTAAGTCGTAGCATAACAGAAGATACTTTAGAAAAGCAGAAACTGAAACTACAGCCACCTGAATGGAGGTTTGTTGAGCTTTATTTAATGCAGTG